>PBTG01000001.1 GCA_002726535.1 Myxococcales bacterium
TTCCGAATTGAATAGACTTGCCGTCTACGAGAGTTGTGTTTCCTGCGTTGTCTAGGTCGTTTCCGTCAAAGTCAAGATCGCCTGACATGGTGTCGCCGCTCTTGCTGACCTTCTCTCCGATGCTAGTGCTGACGGTTGTGGCAAAGTTTGGATCGTCTCCAAGTGATGCTGCCAGCTCGTTAAGAGTGTCGAGGGTTCCCGGTGCAGAGTCGACGATATCGGCTACTGCGGTGTCCACGTAACTCTCGGAAGCAAGTCCCGAGGTGCTCGGGATGCTGGGCTTGTCCGCAAGATCATTATAGCTTCCGGAGGTTGCTACGGTCTCGAGGTCTCCGGGCTGAACTGCAGAGTCTGCGAGAGTTCCCTGAGCGGAAGTCGCCTTCGCGTTGAGCTGGTTCTGGACGTTCGAGCTAACTCCGTCGAGGAGGTCGAGCTCGGCATTGGAGATACTTCCCAGTCCTACGTTAGACATGTCGAGCCTATTCGAGGCGTCTATCACGTCTTGCTTGCCGGAAATGTCCTGATGACTCGTGAGGTAGCTTGGATCTGAGGCAGGAACCCATGCCGGGGTGAGGTCTGCGTCTCCTGACTGCAGAGCGGAGTCTGCCTTCGTGCCCTGAGCTGCGGTAGCGTAGTCGCTAGAAGCGGTAGCGGCTGCAGTTCCGAGGGTGGGCTTGTTGGTGAGATCGTCGTAGTCACCAGAGGTCGCTACATCTGCGAGGCTCGAGGTATCAGCCTTGCCGCTGATGTCCTGATGACTCGTGAGGTATGATCCGAGGTCAGAGATCTGAGACTCGGTGATCTCGATGTTTAAGCCCTCGATGTCAGACTTGGTCTGGTCTGCGGTAGCGTTGGTCTCACCCGTGAACCCGAGGCTCGAGAGGGTAACTGCTGCGGCTGCATTGTCTGCGTAGGTCTCAGTTGCGAGCCCGGAGATGCTTGGGATCGACGGCTTATTGGAAAGGTCGTCGTAGTCTCCGGAAGTCGCAACGTCCGCAAGTGAAGAGGTGTCTGCCTTGCCCGAGATGTCCTGATGGCTCTGGAGGGCGCTGTCAGCAAGGGCTCCCTGAGCTGATGTGGCGTAGTCGCTGGAGGCAGTCGCGGCTGCGGTTCCCAGAGTCGGCTTGCCAGTGAGGCTATTGTAGGCACCGTCGAAGAGTGATGGCTTGTTGGTGAGCTCATCGTAGTCTCCGGAGGTAGCTACGTCCGCGAGTGAAGATATATCAGCTTTTCCACTGATGTCCTGATGGCTCTGGAGAGCGGTGTCGGCTGTTGCGCCCTGAGCTGCTGTTGCGTAGTCGGTCGAGGCCGTGGCTGCTGCTGACCCGAGGGTCGGCTTACCGGAAAGGTCGCTGTAGTTGCCGCTGGTGGCGACAGTAGCCAGATCACCGGGCTGAGTTGCGCTGTCCGCAAGAGCACCTTGTGCGCTGCTTGCCTTGCCTGCGAGTGCCGTGGTCATCGTGCCTGCGAAGTCGTCGTCGTCTCCGAGAGATGCTGCGAGCTCGTTAAGGGTATCAAGTGCGCCGGGGGCTGAGTCGATGAGGTCCGCTACTGCAGTATCGACGTAGGACTCGGAAGCGAGGCCTGAAACGCTTGGAATGCTTGGCTTGTCTGAGAGATCGTTATAGCTGCCCGAGGTCGCAACGGTGGCGAGGCTCGAGGAGTCAGCTTTTCCTGAGATGTCCTGATGACTGGTCAGGTAGTTGGGATCCGATGAAGGAACCCAGCTAGGAGTCACGTCTGCTCCGGACTCGATGCCGTCCAGCTTTGTTCCGTCGGATGCTACATCCCTGCCGTCGACCGTTCCGTCGAGGGTGAGATTACCTGAGTCGTCGATTGATGCAACGGTAGTTGCGGTCGACGCGCCCGAGGTCCCGGTCTTAAAGTTTACTGCCTTTCCTCCAGCGGCTCCCAGAGTGGTTAGGTTAATGTTTCCGCCGTTGTCGGTTATTGCGATATCAAGGTTCGCGTCAGATCTCCTGTTGATGTAGGTCGAGTCACTCTTGAACTTTATCTTGTGGTCACCGTCGAGCTTGACGTCTCCGTCAATGGAGACATTCCCGGTGATCCCGGTGAGGCTGTCGCCCGAAGTGGTTACGTTGTCGTAAGATCCCGCAGGTCCTACATCTCCCTGAGGTCCCTGAGGTCCTGCGACCGTGGAGTCGGCTCCTGCTGGACCTTCTGGTCCAGTGGCTCCTGTATCGCCCTGAGGACCTTCTGGGCCGGTTGCTCCAGTGTCTCCCTGAGGACCTTCTGGTCCAGTGGCTCCAGTGTCTCCCTGAGGACCTTGTGGTCCAGTTGGTCCGGTAGGGCCTTCTGGTCCCGTCTCGCCTTGTATGCCTTGTGGTCCAGCAACGGTAGAATCAGCACCAGCTGGTCCCTGAGGTCCAGCAACTACAGAGTCAGCTCCGGCTGGTCCTTGAGGTCCAGTGGCTCCAGTGTCGCCCGTGTCACCCTTAGGACCTTCTGGTCCAGTGGCTCCTGTATCGCCTTGAGGACCCTCTGGTCCAGTGGCTCCGGTCTCTCCCTGAATTCCCTGTGATCCGGTCGCTCCGGTCTCTCCCTGAATTCCCTGTGGTCCTGTAGCTCCGTCTGATCCATTGGTTCCGGCAGCTCCTGCGGGTCCCTGTGGGCCTTCCGCTCCGGTGTCGCCAGTGTCTCCTTTTGGTCCCTCGACGCCCTGTGGGCCTTGTGGTCCCTCAACAGTGGAATCGGCTCCAGCTGGCCCCTGAGGACCCTGAGGGCCCGCAACAGTAGAATCAGCGCCATCGTTACCATCGGCTCCGGCTGGTCCCTGAGGGCCTGTAGAGCCAGTGTCTCCCGTCTCTCCCTGAGGTCCCCGGATCGCTCCGATGTTGTCGAAAGAGGATCCGTTCCATACGTATCCGTCTCCGCCGTTTACGATCCAGAGGTCGCCCTGAGTGTTTCCGCTAGTCGGAAGGTCTCCGAGGGTTGGGACGGATCCAAGAAGGCTCACGGAAGTTCCGTCCGCTCCTGCTGGGCCTGTCGCTCCGGTGGCTCCGTCGTTGCCGTCGTTACCAGTTGCGCCCTGTGGTCCCTGAGGTCCGACTAGGCTCGCGAGCCATGCGGTCTCATCTCCTGAAAATCCATCAGCAACAGCAACCTCGAAAGCGGAGTCCCCGTCTGCTCCGTTGCTTCCATTTGCTCCAGCTTGACCTTGAGGCCCTTGCGCCCCGGTCTCACCCTGAATACCTTGTCCGCCCTGTGATCCCTGTGGTCCAGTTGGTCCAGTGGCTCCGGTGTCACCAGTAGGGCCTTGTGGCCCCTCAGGACCCTCGGCTCCGGTGTCTCCAGTTTCTCCCTGAGGTCCCTGAGGCCCAGTGGCACCCGTTGCGCCGTCTTCTCCGTCGGTGCCGTCTGATCCGTTGTTTCCGGCGGGTCCCTGTGGGCCGGTAGCTCCTACGAGAGATGCGAGCCACTCGGACTCGGTTCCGCTAAATCCTTCCGCAAGAGCAATGATATAGGCGGAGTCCCCATCGAGACCGATCTCGCCCTGTGGCCCCTGCGGTCCCGTCGCGCCGTCTGCTCCGTCGGATCCGTCAGCACCTGCCGCGCCAGTGTCGCCCGTGAGACCCTGTGGTCCAGTGGCACCCGTTGCGCCGTCTGCACCATTGGATCCTGCTGCACCGGCTTCGCCTTGTGGCCCCTGCGGCCCAGTTGCACCGTCAGCACCGTCAGCGCCGTCATTACCGTCAGCGCCTGAAGGGCCTGCGTCTCCCTGTGGTCCCTGAGGGCCTTGAGGGCCCGCAACGGTAGAGTCAGCGCCGTCAGCACCGTCAGCGCCGTCAGCTCCTGCAGGACCCTGAGGGCCTGCAACCGTTGAATCAGCACCTGCCGCGCCATCAGCGCCGTCAGCACCGGCTGGGCCGGTTGAGCCTGCAGGACCCTGAGGGCCCTCGGCTCCGTCTTCTCCATCTGCACCATCAGCGCCAGAGGGTCCCTGCGGCCCGGTAGCGCCATCAGCTCCATCAGCGCCGGGGGCACCGTCAGCTCCTGCTGGNCCAGTGGGTCCCTGTGGTCCAGTTGCGCCATCAGCGCCATCNTNNCCGTCAGCTCCNGCTGGTCCGGTNGCGCCATCNGCTCCNTNATTTCCATCNACTCCNTCAGCTCCGGCTGGTCCAGCTGGTCCCTGAGGTCCGGCAGCTCCGTCGTCTCCATCAGTTCCGTCGACACCATCAGCTCCGTCTGCACCTGCGGGGCCCTGAGGGCCCACTGCTCCTGCTCCTGTTGCGAAACCGTCTTCTTCGAGTGTCTCCTTGAGTTTCTCGTAGGTTGTAGCTCCCCACTCAGAACCACTTTTGCCGAGGACGATATGGTCATCGTTCTCGGGCTTGGCGGGGATAAAATCTTCTCCTCTTACGCGACTGCTGCTCATACCTCTACCCGTATGTCAAAACCTTCCCGTCGTAGGAAAGCAAAGGTGAGGTAGAGGGATTTAGGTTAACTCCGAGGTTTACTTGGATCTCTGTAATCCATGTTTTGCCTTCCCCGGTGCCGGTCTGATTCATGGTTACATGAGCTCCGTTTATGTCAACGCCGGTCACTCCAAGAAGGAAGGCCGGGGGTAGCGCGTTGTGAAATACTGCGGTGATCAGGTCTGCAAGAATGTTGTGCTCGACTCTGTCTCCTGATAGCGATGAAGTCCGCACCATGACTCTGCACTTTGCGATCCTGAGAGTCTGAACTACACCCTCGAGCTCGTCACAGGTCACCATTACTGCGTCTTTGTCTGGCTCTATGATCTCTGAGGATGTCCCCTTGATCACTGCAACATCTGAGATGGATGCGTCCGTGAGGGCTTCCCTCATCAGCTCTGCGAGATAGTCTTCGACGTTCTGATTCATTATGCGGGCTCTACTTCAATGGAAAGGGTTGGGGAGTTGGGCTTCCTGTTTACGCCCACAACTGCGTAGGACTCGCCGTCGATAGATACTGGGTCTTTGAACGTGGGAAGGGTGGAGAAGCCGCTGGAGAGCATCTTGAGGCTGATACTGGCGCTTTTCATGAAGCCGCCTTCTGCGTCCTCGATCACCACGTCATTCTGTGACATAGTAGCCTCATGACTCTCGCCGTTCACCGTTACCGGGACGCCGAAAGCCTCCAGCATTTCCACAAATGCCTCAGCCATTGCCTCTTGAACCTCGTTCATCACCCTTGCCATGACGTCAAAAGGAAAACCCCGCTCCAATTAAGGAACGGGGCTTTCAGGGTGAAGTGCGTTGTTTAATTATTTGTCTTCCTTCTTGGGAGCGTCCTTCTTAGGAGCTTCCTTCTTGGAGGATGCCTTCTTCTTAGCGAGGGCCTTGTCGTCCGCAGCTTCAGACCTTACGGCCTTAGGCTCGACTTCTTTGGTCCCGTCCGCGAGGAGGCTGTCGTCTCCCTTGAACTCTTCACCGGGTGCGACGATCACAGTGATCGGGGTGCGCTTGCGGGTGAACTTCTTAGGGCGTGGGTTCTGATAAACCTCGACGACGTGATACTTTTCGTCTTTCCGAGCTGCCTCAAATGCTTCGAGGGCGTCGGAGAACTTGTTGTCCTTCTCAAGTCCGCAAGGATAAAGAACCTCGGGCTTGAATGCAGGCTTGTTAGTTCCGTTCTCTTCACGGACAAAACCTACTACCATTGATAATTTCATAATGCTTCTTTAGCTAGATTTTTCTTTTTAAGTTAAGCCCCGGGGACCGAAGTCCCCGAGGCCATCCACTTAAATTAGGGTTTAGGCAGAGGCGATGATGATGCCGCTGTCGGTCACGCCGTGAGAAACTCCGAAGTTCAAAGCCCACTCGTAAACCATCTGGCTGCCGTTGTAGTATTCCCGGAGCTGCATAGGCAGGTTCGAGACTGGGTCAACAACATCAGCGATGTTGCCATACCAAGTGCCAGCAACAGGCTTGTTCACGCCGCGAGCAGCGATGCAAAGGCTGTTACGATGGCCAACGAAGCCTTCCATGTCGGCGTCGCCTGCAGGGATGTTTCCGTTATACTCAACAGGAGAGATGCCGTGAACCCGGCTGACGCGGTGGTCGCGAAGAGCTTCGCTGGAGCCACTGCTGTCGACTGCCTGAATTACGTTGTCCTTAACAAGTCCGGCGTAGTAGCTAGGCTTGAGGATAGCTGCGCGTCCGCTGCGAGGAACCTTCTGGTTCGTCAGGGCCTCCGCAAGGTCAGCCATAGCGTCTGCGTTCATGTCGGTAGCTGCAAGAGCTGCGGTAGCGTTGAAGCCGTTAGCGGCGGTGATCACTCCGAGAGCAGCGCTCGTGACGTGCTCGATGAGGGTGCTCATTGCAGGCTGAACGAACAGGTCGATCAGCTCGATGTCGCTGTAAGTGCGCTCGAGGTCGTCGAATGCGATGGCGATTCCGTCAAAGTTGTTGAGGGTAATCGTCCGTGCAGTCGTGGTGACGTCGCCGGGTGACTTAGAAGCTGCGAAGTCCTGCACGGAAGGCCATGAGGAAGCGAAGCGAGTGGTGACGGTCTCACCGGAGGAACGAACCTCAGGAGAAAAGTCAGTCACGAATTGACGCAGAGGAAGCGTCTCGGTAAGGAGGGTGTCCAAGCTCAGCTGCGAAAGACGAGCGAGATTAACACCGTTTAATGTATTTGCCATTGTATTGTATTGTGTTGTTGTTTTTGTTTTTGTTTTAGATCCGTTGGATTACTCGCCCGCAGGATTAGAATTTACGAATGTTCTCGAGGTAGTAAGCACGGGCACCTTCTTGGTCTCCGTCCTTCATCAGCTCGTCAACCTTTGTGTAGTGCTCAGCAGCGCTCAGCTCAGGCTTGGCCTCAGGCTCTTCGTCACCTTCAGCAACTGCACCAGCCTCGACTGGCTCAGCGCCAGCGGAAGCAGCGATCTCAGCAGCGGCCTCAGCCACTTCCTCGTCGACGTTACGCTCGGCGGACTCAAGTCCTTCGATCTTTGCATTCAGGTCCTCGATCTTGGCCTCAAGCTCGTCATTGAGCTCGGTAGCCTCGAATGCACCTTCCTGCATGGTCTCGACCTCAGTTTCAAGGGAAACAAGCTTCTCGGCGGATGCCTTCAGCTCTTCGTCCTTAGCTTCGAGGGCTGCAACGGCTTCGTTGCGCTCTACGGAAGCACTTTCAAGGAGCTCGTTAGCTGCTGCCAACTCGACGTCCTTGCTTTCGATGTTTGCAGCGTGCTCTGCAATTTGCTCTTCTAATGTCATATTGTTATATGTTTCTGCTTTTCTGCTAGTGTCAACCTCGCAGAGAGATCAACTGTCGGAGGCGGCGATCTGCGTCCGCGTAACCGCTGACAGTGTCAGTAGCCACGTTTAGCTCAGCGCCTACCTTGCCGGAGAATGTTTGCCCCTGCATGGTCTCGTCCGAAATGTTTCTTCCACGCCTCAGGACTGCCTCACGGAAGTCTGTGAACATGGCGTCAATGCCGTCTTGAATATTGTCTGCCTGCTCCTCGGTCAAGCTGGTGCCGGGGTATCCCGCAGCCTTAAACTTGCCAGAAGTGAAGACGCGAACCTTCAGGCCTTGAGCTTTAGCCTTCTCACTCATGTCGACGTGAGGAAGCATTACTCCGATTGATCCGATGGTGGAGCTCTCGGTGGCGTAGATTGCGTCAGCCTGTGATCCGATATAGTAAGCTGCGGAAGCCATCATGCTATCAGTGAAAGCATAGACCGGCTTATTACAAGCTACTGCTCCGACCATGTTAGCGGTCTCAGGAGTTCCGCGAACGGTGCCCCCGGGGCTGTCGATGTTCAAAAGGATTCCCTTGACGCTCGAGTCGGCGTTAGCCTGAGCGAGTGCGTCTTGGACGTTGCCCATGTCGCACACTCCGAACATGGCCTGAACGAGAGGGTGAACCTTAGTGGCGAGGGGTCCGGAGATATCAATGCGAGCTACTCCATCATTAACGCTCATGAGGGAAGAGGAAGAGAACTTCTCCTCGTCTAAATCATAAGCGGCAAAGGCCTCCGCAGGAATATCCTCGAGGCACTTGAGCAGCTCACCATGATCGATCTCGTTGAGATACCAAGGATCTCTGCGGAGTGATGTCGTGAATTGGTGAGTCATAGTTGAAAATTAGTTGCCCGGGCTCGCTTCCGAAGAGTTGAGCCCGGGCGGGGTGCGGGAGAGGTTACTTGGCCGGGTCGATTCTTACTTTCACTTTATCGTTGCCCCACTCTTGGGACTCGATCCGGACCTTTACGTTCTTGTCGCCGTCGACTGATACACAGCCAACGCCGTCTACGCATACTTCACCCTCTACGTTATACCCTGCGTCCTTCAGGCTCGTGCAAGATGCACAAGCAATGACGAAAGCGGCTAGAAATAAGTTTTTGATCATATCACTACTGTCGGCTTGTCAATTTACTAAGCTCCACGGAGGCGCACGCTAGTGCGATTCCTTCTGCATAGTCCTCATACTCCGCCATCGTGTCAAAAGA
The DNA here is from genome assembly GCA_002726535.1 of Myxococcales bacterium. GTDB lineage: Bacteria > Myxococcota_A > UBA9042 > UBA9042 > UBA9042 > UBA9042. Next base: position 8,448 of record PBTG01000001.1, read on the forward strand.
GTTGTGAAGGAGAGCGTCAGCGCTGAACTTCTGCCAGTCGATCTCGCTAGGGTGGCTGCCTTTGGGTCCGTGACCTTTCCGGGAGACCTCGATATGGATTGCGCCGGACTCGGTCAACATCTCATATTCATTAACGAATCTGCAGTCGTCTACCACGGTGATAAGTCCCGCAGCGTTATCCTTGATGATCCCTAGGCGGAGCTGATTCATCCATACATCCTGAGCGATCATCTCGCGCCCGAACTCGGTGCCGAGTATCTGCAGGAACTGGCGAAGACTCTTTCCCCCGGACAGCTCCTGAGGAGCCTCCTTCTCGGATGGTAGTTCCCCGTAGAATGCTTCTGCCATCGCGTAGAGCGGCCCTGCGAAGTTCCTATAGCGGAACCTCTCGGGATACTTGGCGCAAATGTGCTTTGCGATTGTGCTCTTCCCGACCTGCTGAGGTCCGAAAAAGGAAAGGGCGTTAGGCTTTTGAGCTTCCTTGTTTTGCATTGTCTCCCGCAGTGTTACCAGACTCTTCTGGAACTGTCAATAGCGAAAGCACCTTTCCGCTGTCGACTCCGTATTTCTTGGAAATCTCCTCGATCATCTTGAGCTCCATAGCTCTCTGCTCGACCTCTTCAGCAAAGTCCTTGCCTTGCTCGTCGAAGTGGTCTCCGAGGTTTTTAAGTCCAGCCATCACGTCCTCACGGTCTTCCCGGCGCTCGCGGCCTTGGTCGACTGTGACTCTGCGAGGGGATCCGCACTTGATCTTGTGCCAGTCTTTTGGAGCGGTCATCTCACCCTTGGCGATATGGCTACCCATCACAAAGAACCAGAGAGGCTCGATAAGGCGGTATGCGAGAAGCTTGGATCTCCACTGGAAGCGGCGATCTGCCTTGGCTACCACGAGACGGACTCCGGCTCCGGTAGGCTTGGAGGGATCGACGACGAACTCGTATGGAAGGACTCCGAGAGTGGTGTCCCGGTCGAGGTAGTCGAGGAATCCGGTGAAAGTGCTGTTTGGGCGGTTGCTCTCGAAGGAGTTGAGGCTCTCGCCGTTCTGGGTTGTGACAACCTTGCCGCCTGTGATCCTCTGAAGCGTATTCGGGTCAGTCGTCTCTCCTGCGTCAACAGGCATAAACTCCCCGTCGTCCGCAGCATTCTCTGTATTCAGGACGTGGACGACGTCTGAGGACATCTTGACGGCGTGCTTCTCGATGCTGAGGAGCTCCATGGCGTCCCGAAGGTGATTCGTCGAGTGAGACAGCGCGGGCGCTGAGCGGGCGGCTGAGGGCCTCTCCGGGTCGAATACGTGAAGGACTGAGTCAGCCTTGAGCTTCTGGACTACGCCAGAGTCACTCATAAAGCAGTAGCGGACGGGGCGTCCCCATCTGTCAAACTTGATGCCGTCGATATAGTCGTCTGCCTTTGCGTCCCAGTTTCCAATCCTGTGAGACTCGATGATCTGGATCTTAGGATTGCCCTTTTCGTCCTGCACCTTATATACAAAGCACTCTCCATCTTCGTCGAGAAGACGGGAGACCATGCGCTGGACTTCCACGAAGGAATAACGCCCGTCCATGGTGGGATACTTGCTCCAGTCGTCCCAGATCCCGAGAGCCTTCTTCTTCCATCCGTCAGATCCACCTTGTGGCTTCGGCTTGATTCCGGCGTCTCCTACTGCGTAAAGCTGATTGGAGGATATAATCTCCTTGGCGACACCTGAGTTTTTAGAAACATAGCGAGAAGCCTTCACCAGCTCGCTGCGGGTCGAGGAATTAAGCTCGTTGTGGTTGTCCGTAGGGCTCGAGCCCGGGACGTGCCTGCGCTTGTTCGAGTAGCTTGCGCCCTCGTAACTGGACCAAGCGCCAGCTTGGCCTCCGAATAGTTTTTTCAGTTTATCGAACATTTTCCCGCTTTATAGATCGAAGTTGTCAACCTGTGAGCCTTTGACTCTCTGATTCTTTACCCCGTAGGTGTCTGGATCCAGTTTTTGCAATGCGTCTTGACATGACTTAACGATCTTCTCGATGTCAGCCAGCTTGCGATAGGTTGCAGTGCTCCCGTTGTCGCTGAACTGGACAAGGGTTTTACGATAAGCCTTTTTCTGAGACTCCAGAAGAGATTCTATCTCGGCTTGAGTCCATCCTATAGTCAAGTCAATCATTGCAATATTGTTAGGGTGTCAATTTTACGAGTTCCAGCTGGCGATAATTATCCCCACGTTGGCTAGGGCGTAACTTGCCCACATTACCGATAGGCCCGGATTTCCTTTCATCCCCCAAGCCACTGCGGTCACTGCATAGAGAACCATTGCGAGGGCTGGACCCACTTTCGTCAGTATATCAAGCATCTTCTAAGTGTTGTCTAAATTGAGAAGTCAAATCGTATTCGATGAGATTCATGCCGGGGAAGTTGAACTCCCGGAACTTATCCGCACCGAGGACGCGAGCATTGTGCCTTGAGGTCAGTGCCCCGGGCTGCCAATCGCTGAGGGACTCGGTGAATCCACACTTTCCCGGGCAGGTGATAGTCGAGAGCCCCGGGGTGTAGGTGTATTCCGGAAGGCGTCCGCAGCACTTCACGGCTGAGGCCCTGCATCGAGCAATGTCCTGTTCTGGATCAGTCATCGAAGTCATCCATCTCGTCTATTCCTCCACCGGGGCGTATGTCAGCATATGGGTCAACCCTTCCGATGAGGATCTCCCCCAGATCGGTCCACAGGGAGAAAGCATACTCGTAATCTCCCCAAGTCTCGGAGAGCCCGAGGGCTCTGTCATACATTAAGAACTCACCGATCTCCC
>PBTG01000185.1 GCA_002726535.1 Myxococcales bacterium
CAACGACAATCGTATATGCGTCGCCGTTGGTGATGGAGACTCAGTGGAGAACTTGAATCTATCGGTGAACTTTCCGAAGGATGAGGGAGGCAACTTCCAAAAACTAGACGAGTGGTACCGTCCACCAGCGCCTTTTAAACCCTACGACTGCAAGGAGATGAAAGGTGGCCCAATCCCAGTGATTAAGCTGCCTGACAATCAACCATGACGCGACGCTGGCCCGTACGTCATCTTGTCTTGTCTGTGTTGCTGGTGACGACCGTTGCCTGTAACGGCGAGATCGCACCCTCCGATGACTCGTGGCCGGCGGTTTCGTTCAATGCGCAGGACAAGGCGCCTAAATACCTCTCCCAGACTGGGCTGGTGCGCTGGCGTGATGGTCAGTTGCAGCTTCATCCGGAGATGCTCCCCTATGAGTTGAAGATGCCGCTTTTTTCAGACTTCTCTGAGAAGGTGCGTGCCATTTGGTTGCCTCCCGGGACGGCGATTGACTATCGAAGTAGCGGTACTCTCGCCTTTCCAGAGGGGGCCATCATTATCAAGGCTTTCTTGTTTCCTGAGGACTTACGTGATCCGGACTCTCCTCGACGTCTGATTGAAACTCGAGTACTCGTTCGCGGCCCCAAAGAATGGATTGCATGGCCCTATGTTTGGCAAGCCGATGGCAGCGATGCAGTGCTCAAAATCACCGGAGATGTTCAGAGCATCTCCTTCATCGATCAACAGGGACTGCAGCAGACCTCGGATTATCTCGTGCCGCAGCGCAATCAATGTCGCGACTGTCATGACCGCAGCGATCAAGGTGAGCGAACGACGATGATCATTGGGCCTCGAGCCCGTTTTTTACATCACGCCACCGAGGCGGCCCCCGCAGGGCAATTGTTGACTTGGCGCGATCGAGGTCAACTCAATGGTGCCGACGCTCTGACTGATTTGGTCGCAGCTGAGCCAAGACCGAGTCTTGAGCAAATCGAGGGTTTGACAGGCGACGCACTCGCACGCACGGCTCGAGATTATCTCGACATGAACTGTGCCCACTGCCACAGCCCGACTGCTGTTGAGGGAGAGACTTCTCAGCTTTATCTCAACCACGACAACACCAACGCCTTTTTGTTTGGTGTCTGCAAGGCGCCGAGTTCGGCGGGCAAGGGCAGCGGCGGCTTGAACTACGACATCGTCCCAGCCAAACCCGATGAATCGATCTTGGTCTTTCGACTCGAGACCACAGAGTTGGGTGCGATGATGCCCGACCTTGGCCGTAGCCTAGTGGACCCTGTGGGCGTGGCGCTGGTGCGAAAATGGATCGAAGAGATGGAGCCCGTTACTTGCAACCGATGAGGACTCAGTCATGAATGAAGTTGTCCGTCACTTACGCGCCCACCGGTCGATCCGAAAATATCAAGATAGCCCTCTGACTGATGAGCAAATCCACGCCGCAGTCGTCGCCGGTCAGGCCGCCTCGACTAGTTCGGCTGTTCAGGCCTATACGCTGATGCAGATCACAGACCCATCGAAGTTAGAGCGGCTTGTGGAGTTGACGGGTGGGCAGAGTAAGGTCGCTCATTGTGGCGCATTCTTTGTGGTATGTGGAGACATGCGCCGGCACGAGTTGCTTTGTCAACGACAAGGTCAGCCTTTTGAGGTGTCGCTGGAGACTTTCATCGTGGCCGTCGTTGATGCCAGCTTATTTGCCCAAAATGTCTGCGTGGCTTTTGAGTCGATGGGGCTGGGCATTTGCTACATCGGAGGCCTACGCAATGACCTCGATGAAGTCGACGAACTCTTGGACTTGCCCACGGGTGTGTTGCCTTTGTACGGGCTATGCGTGGGCGAGCCAGCAGAGCGACCGTCGGCTCGTCCTCGACTGCCTGCAGAGTTGATCTGGTGTCGTGATCACTATCCGACCGATGACGAGGTTTTGAGTCAAATTGACGCCTACGATACGCAATATCAATCGTATATGGAGGCCCGTGGGGCCGCTGCTGTCAGTTGGTCAATGCGAATGGTCGGCCAGCATGCTCAAGCCCGCCGGGTTGCTCTTGCGCACTACTACAGGACCAAGGGCGTTAAGCTCAGCTGAGTACGATGGCTAGCGACTACCAGAACTGTTCTCGAACTCTGCAGGCGGCCATTGATGCGCTTGTCCCTTGACAGTTGAGACTATCCAATCCAAGCCTGTGAGCGCGAGGGTAACTCATGAGCAGTCGGCGAAAATCTGATGGCAGCAAGGGGGCGACGCTTGGGCGTCGTGCCGCAGAGAAACGTAATCAGATCCGCAAGTCCGCCTATCAATGTTTCCGAGATGGTGGGTTTCACGAGACCACCGTCGACACCATTTGTGCGCGTGCCAACATCAGTAAGGGCAGCTTTTACTGGCATTACCCCAGCAAGCAGGACGTGTTCGTCGACATCTTAGAGACCTGGACCCGCGAGGTGATGGACCAACTCTACGAGCAGTTCGAAGACGCGGTTATGGACGAAGACTATCTCGTCGAAGTAACCGAGGCTCTGGCCCGTGAGATTCGACGTGGCCGAGCGATCGTGCCGCTTTGGTTGGAGTTTACGGTTCACGCTACACGCGAACCGCTCATCCGGGAGGCTCTGGCGAAGTTCTATCGTAGAGCCCGCACAGCGATTGCGGAGATGTTGCGACCGGCGCTCGAGCCTCACCGTAGCGAAGCGCAGATTAAGGGTATCGCGGCCTGCATTTTTGGCGCGTATTGTGGCCTGATCATTCAAGATCTTAGCGACCCAGAGCGCGCCGACGCTACCGTCTCAGTGCGCCATTTTATGACGGCGATCGGCCCGACATTTGAGCAGATTGGCGACTGAGCGAGTTAGCTCGATGAATCGACAGAGTCCAGCGCATAGACCCGCACAGCTTGGTCGCGACCTTTGACTTGGATCGTGTCGATGAGCCGTGCTTGTACGTGGGCTTGGACCGCTCGATAGGTGCTCTCGCTGATTACCAAGTCTGATCCCAACTCTTTGGTGCAGCCCTCGAGGCGCGAGGCGAGGTTGACCGCATCGCCGATGACTGTGTACTCCATCCGTCGTTCACTACCTATGTTACCTGCTACGACCTCGCCGGTGTGCAGACCAATCCCGGTTCGGATGGGCAACTCTCCGCGCTCGATCAGCTCGGCGTTGAGTTCAGCGAGAGCTTTGCGCATATCCACAGCGGCTTTGACCGCATTGAGCGCATCATCACCGCTCGGTACCGGCGCACCGAAGATCACCATGAGAGCATCGCCGATATATTTGTCGACGACTCCACCGTGCTCCATGACCACATCGACCATCCGCGTAAAGTACTCGTTGAGTCGCGAGACCACCTGTTGAGCGTCCATTTTCTCGCTCATGGAGGTGAAGCCCCGGATGTCTGAAAAGAGCACGGTCACCTGGAGGCTGTCGCCGCCTAGCTTGACTTGATTCGATAGCAGATGGGCCGCCACACTCTCTGTCATGTATTTGCCAAAGGTGGTTCGCAAGTGATTGCGCTCTTTGAGCCCCTCGACCGCGTGGTTGAACCCATGGCCGATCTCTTCGAGTTCGTTGCCGGTGCGCATGGGCTCGATAGGCTCAAAATTGTGAGTTTCAAGTCGGCGAAACCCAGCGAGTAGGCGGTCTAAGGTCTCGTTGAGGGTGTAAGCGAGTCGACCACCCCACAGCAAGGCGAACCCACCGACCAACAAAAGTGGCAACAAAAGCAGCAGGAAGTCTTTGCGCACTGTATTGCGAAGTTTGAGAACAGACATGGCGCTGATGGCATCGATCACGCAGTCGTCTTTGGTGTCGGTGAAGAGCCGAGGGCAGAACTCAGCGACCGCCCAGAGATCCCCATCAGCTTCACTGAGGAGGCTCTCTTCACGCCGGCCGCGTACATGGACGGGAAAGTCCTGACTGTGCGCGAGTAGCAGATGCTCATGGGCTTCATCAACGAGTGCCAACTTCATTTGAAGGGGCTTGCCGACCCGCTCCAAAAAGTCACGGTCTAGACGTTCACACGCGATGACGATGGCGCCTTCGCCGACACGCGCTGCCAGCACCCGGGCTGGCGGCTGGGTCGCCTCGCGAACGTCAGAGTTGACCATTGGCTGACCCTTGGCCCGTTCACATCCATGCATGGACAGTGCGTTGGTTACCTCTCCTGACAGGTCGGGCACATGGAGTGTCTCCAAATCAGACACGGCCTTGAGCTCTAGCTTATGATTGCTGCTCAGAACCTTGCCGTCGCGATTTGCGATGATCAGATCAATCTCTGGATAGCTTTCAGAGAAGGCCTTGAGGACCGATTGGAGCGCTTGCATGTCCCCTTTTTGGAGCGCCTCTTTGAGTATTGAACTCTGAGCGAGCCCCAAGATCTCAACCTTGAGGGTTCGTACGTGTTCATCGAGTTCGGACTGGAGCACATCGCGCGTCTCCATGACATGGCGCATGGCATCGTTGATCAACTGCCGCTCCAACACCCGCTCAAGCCCAACGACCGAGGCGATCGTCACGAGCAGAGGTAATGCGACGAGCATCAACAAACGAGACCGCATATTTTTGCGGAACTGATGCTCAGGGCGGTCACTGATTCGATTCATGGCCCTAGAGTGACTCAGAGCGCTCGGCTCGTCTAGCACCACGAAGCCTCGATCAATCAAAACGAGACCGAACATCTACAAGGACTCAAGCGAAATCAGCCATCGGTTTACTCGTATAGCGACCTTTGGTCAGGAGCGTTCGCGAAGAAATGTCGACACATCGATACCTCATAGGCGTTGATGCTGTATGCTGTAGCGGCAGTAGAAGCAGCGTTGGGTTTTGGTCGTGTTTTGTCGGGCGGTGACTCGACCGATGCGTCTAAAGGATTTTCGGTCGTCGACTTTTGTGCCAGATCGTGACAATAGAGTGCCTTGTAGAAGCAAAATAGGTTGACACAAAATCGCGTATATCTGAATCTTTGCGCGTAAAACTAGACTGACCAGTCAGTGTGTTTCGAAACGACGACACAAAGTGAGGACCGATGACGTCTACACAAGAGCATTCGACCGCCAAATCAGGGGGCCGCAACGCAGCGACTGTGCTGCAACAATTTCAGTCCGGTGCCCTTCCGGCCGCTGTGACCTTCGCGGGCAACGGGACTCCCTGGCTCAGCGAGCTACAGTCGATCGTGGCTGATTGTCCTCAGGCCTGGCCGGTAATCGAAGCGATCAGCGATCGCCTTGAGCAGTTTGCGGCTGACCAGCAAGTCCGTTGGGCTGGCGGCTGCCCGCAGCCTTTCGATTTGGCTGGTTGGGTTCGAGCCACACAAAGCGCGCCTGACGCGCACGTGCAACTGAGCAGTGCCGTCTCACAACCCGCAATTTTTGCCGCTCAAATCGCTCGTTGGGTTCAGCTTGAGCAGATGGGGCTGACTTTGGAGAGTCTTGCATCAGGAGTTCAATGCGCGAGCGGATACTCGCAAGGCATCATGACGGCGGCATGGCTCTCGGAGGCCTGCGGGCGCGGGCGCTTTGATCTCGAGCGAGTGGCTGATTTCGCTGAATATTTGGCTTGGCAGGGACTGCTCATGTCCCAAGCGTGGCGCGACGCCGACGTCGCCGAGGGCGATGTGACGCCGATGGTGGCCGTCTCTGGACCGACCCACGCCGAGCTCATCGCCGTGCTCGATAAGGTGGGATCTATTGATGGTCATGCGGCGCCCGTAATTTCTATGGCGAACTCTCGGACGCGCCATGTCGTCAGTGGCACTCCGGCTGCGTTGAATCGCTTAGAGGCCCTGCTTGAAAGCACTGTGAAAGCTCAGCAACAAGCCCGCAAAGAGGGCAAGCGTGGCGGCGCCGTCTTGAACTTTACTCTTGATCCCCTTCCTGTGGAGGGAGCCTATCACTCGCCGTTTATGGCTACGGGTGTGGCTCCGATGCAGGCAGCCATGGCGCGCATTGGCTTTGAAATCGATCCCAGTCAATGGGCTTTTGCAGTCCTGGATTCGGCCACAGCTGAGGATTTACGTGAAACCAAAGATGTGTTGGCACGTCTGATCGACCTTCAATATGTCCAGCCGGTCAATTGGAGTCGAGTCACTCGTAGTATCGGCCAAAAGGGCTTGAGCTTGGTCATGGACTATGGAGCCGGCAACGGTATCGCTAACGTCACTGCAAGCGGCTTGAGGGGCTATGCGATTCGCACCGTCGCTTTGGCCTCCCCTGCAGGGCGGGCCTCTATGGTCGATGTCAGCGCGGCTGGAGCAAGCAAAGCGCTGGATTATCGAGATTTTCGACCTGGACTTGTCCGCCTGCCCAGCGGCGACGTACGTGTCGACAATCGATACACACGAGCGACCGGTCAGAGCCCAGCTATTTTGCCGGGGATGACTCCAACCACAGGAGATGTGCCTATTGTCGCCGCGGCCGCAAATGCCGGACACACTGCGGAGTTAGCCGGTGGTGGGCAGGTCACCGAGCGCATCTTCGACCTTCGAGTCGAGGAACTTCGCGAGAGCCTAGATCCTGGCGTTGAGGTGACCTTCAACGCCCTTTACATGGACCGATATCTGTGGGGACTGCACTTGGGGGCGACTAAGCTGGTGCAGAAGGCTCGGCGAGCTGGTGCTCCGATCTGTGGGGTCACCATTAGCGCCGGAATTCCCGAAGCTGATGAGGGAGCGCGGCTCCTCGATGAGTTTGCTGCTCTTGGTATGCTTCACAACACCTTCAAGCCCGGTACGGTTCGGCAAGTCGACTCTGTGCTGGCCATTGCAGACAAGGCTCCTCACCACCAAGTTTTTCTACACCTTGAGGGCGGCAAGGCTGGCGGCCACCACAGTTGGGAAGACCTCGATGACCTGCTGATCCGCTGTTATGACCGAATTCGTCAGCGCGACAACGTTATCCTCTGTGTGGGCGGAGGCATCGCCGATGAAGAGCGATCAACCGCGCTGCTCACTGGCGCCTGGGCGGATAGCTATGACATGGTGGCGATGCCAGTCGATGCTGTGCTTCTCGGCACGGTGACCATGGCCTGCGCAGAGGCTTGTACCTCGACGCAGGTGAAAGAGGCTCTGGCCGCGGCGGGCGGTACGGATCAGTGGGTGCCCACTGGAGAGATCGTCGGCGGCGTCACCTCCGGAAAAAGTCAGTTGGATGCTGACATTCATTACCTCGACAATGCAGCGGCTCGCTGTGGTCGGCTACTCGACGAAGTCGCTGGCAACGCAGCGATGATCGCGACGCGCCGCGACGAGATCATCGCTGCGATCAATCAGACCTCGAAGCCTTATTTTGGCGACTTTTTGTCTATGAGTTGGCTTGAGATTCTCGAGCGAATGAAGATCTTGATGGCCACTGGCCGCAACGGACGTTATGACGATGGGATCTGGCCAGACATCAGCTTTCGCGAGCGTTTCGCAGACGTGATTCGCATGGCTGAATCTCGACTCTTGGCCGAGCATTCGGTCTCAAGTGCTGAGAGTGTCTTGGGCGCTCTGAGCGCTCTGGATGACCCCGACGCTGTGCTTTCACAATTTATCGCGCGCTATCCCCGCGGGCGTCATCTCACCCCCCATCCGGTGGACGAGGAGCGATTTGTCCGAAAGATCTGTGCTCGACCCGGCAAACCGGTTTGCTTCGTGCCGATTGTGGATACGGATGTACGTCGCTGGTTTAAGTCAGATTCACTGTGGCACGCGCACGATGACCGCCTCCTGGCCGATCAGGTGTTGACGATTCCTGGCCCAGAAGCGGTTCGAGGCATTCAGGTGGCCAACGAGCCGGTCGCCGACTGTCTCGAACGGTTTCACCGGGATCTGGTCGTCTCTCTACAACAAGCCGGTGTCGTGCCGACCCAGCGACCTTGGCTGAAGACGGCGAGGAGTGTCGCCGTACCAGGGGCCATCCGAATTCAAAATACTGCTGAAGGGGAAACTTGGACCGTTAGTGCCCCCATCGCTGACGACGCTTGGTTCGCGCCCTTGGCCGCACGAGCGAAGGGAGCTCTAGCACATGTTTGGGGGGCTCGAACGGTCTTCGAACAGGGCGATGCCGTGCCCAATCCTTTGCGGAGACTGTGTACCGCAGCGCCGGGTGACCGCTTGTCTTGCGTCATCGACGACGACACGCTTGTTGCTCTTCAATGGGAGCGACCCAGCGCAAAGGCAGAGCGGCTTGAACTGCGTCTCGATGCTCAAGAGCCGGCCAGCGTGCAGTTGAGTGTCTATTTCGGCGGCCTGGGGGAGACACCGTGTGCTCCGCTCACGCGGACCTTACGGGTCGATTCGGCTGGACAGGTACACCTCGCTCCGCTCTCCGCTGAACAGGTCCGCACCTTCTATCACCACAACCTGTTTGGCGGGGATCAAGCGTCTGCAAAACTGTTTGATGTTGTGGACGACAATGTAGTGGTTGATTCAGATCAATTGGTCGCATATCGACGCCTGTCGTCGATGAAATCTGGGCACGACGCCTCGGGTAGCCAGGTGTTCAGCTTGGGCTTTCGCGCTTTGATGCGAGCACTTTGTTGTGACGACTTGGCTCAAGGACTACTTTCATTGGTTCACCTTGAGCACAGCGTCAGTCTCGGTGAAGGTTGGCCGGTTCGTCCATCGGAGAATCTCGACGTTTCCGCCCAGGTGACTCGGGTGTCCAAAGAGCTCGGTGGGGTACGCGTCGCTGCCACCGTTTCGCTACGTCGCGACGCCGTGCTCGTGGCTCAAGCCGATGAGGCATTTTTCCTTCGGGGGTTTGTACTGCCGTGGGATCTCAAGTCCATCGAGCAAGTCAATGCCGAGGTGTCCGTCGACGATGAGGCGCTCGCGACCTTGCTTGCGCAGATGCCAGGGACCAAGTGGACTCTCGCCCCGCGACTCGGTCATCGCCTCAGATTACAGGGAGCAACCCGGCAGGAGCGTACGGAACAACATGTCGACTTTGCGGCTGATTTGGAGTGGCGTGATGAAAGTGGCCAGCAAATCGGTAGCTGGGCGGTGGCAGAGACTTATCCGCCGACGCACAAAGGTGAGCACCCGGCGAGTGCTTTGCTCGGGCTCATTGGCGACAAGGCTGAGGCTTCTGGAGGCAGCGAGTACGACCTCGCCGTGTCGAGCGTACAGGCACCTAGCGAGTTGAAGACTTGGTCCGAAGTCAGTGGCGACGCCAATCCGATCCATCGCAGCATGTTGGTTGCTCGAATCGTCGGGCTGGATCAACCCATCGTCCACGGGATGTGGACCGCTGCCCGAGCGAGAGCCTTCGCGGTGCAGACTCTTTGTCCATCGAACCCTGCACGTCTGGCGCGTTTCGACGTGGATTTCGTGGCGCCTTTATTGCCAGGCGCCCAAGTGGAGTTCCGTGCGACGCGCGTCGGAGCGCGGCGTGGGAGTCTCTTGGTGCGGGTGCAAGCAAGCACCCGCCAGGGCCCAGTTCTTCGTGCTGAGGCGGTGGTCACTGCCCCACGCACAGCGTACGCATTTCCAGGCCAGGGTATTCAACAACCAGGTATGGGGATGGATGGATACGCCCGCTCGAGGGCCGCTCGAGCTGTGTGGGACACAGCAGACGCCTTTACGCGGCGTGAACTCGGTTTCTCTTTGCTTCGTGTAGTTCGCGACAATCCCAAAGAGATGATCTGCCGGGGACGACGAGACATTCACGACAAAGGTGTACTCTATCTGACTCAGTATACGCAGGTCGCCATGGCTACGTTGGCACGGGCCCAGGTCGCAGAGATGCGCGAAATTGGCGCGCTCGTCGAGGACGCTGTCATCTGCGGTCACAGTATCGGCGAATACAACGCATTGAGTGCCGTTGCTGATGTATTGCCTCTTGAGACGGTGGTCGCCGTGGTCTGGCATCGGGGGCTGACCATGCATACCTGCGTTCCCCGGGACGCCCAGGGCCGCAGCGGATATTCAATGGGTGTGATCCGTCCGCATCACGCGGGTCTATCGCACGAACAAGCTATCGATTTGGTCGATGAAGTACGTAAGGAGACCGCGGGATTCGTCGAGATCGTCAACTTTAATGTTTTGGGACGGCAGTACTCGACCGTCGGAGACTTGCCGACTCTCGCTGTGCTTGAGCAGCGCCTGTCCGCCATGCGTCGACCTGCTGGTAAGCCCCCCTGGGTCACCGTGCCGGGAATCGACGTGCCTTTTCATAGCACACGGCTACGTGACGGCGTTCCAGCGTTTCGTGCCACGCTGGACCGCCTGCTACCGGAGACTGGCTACGTCGGACTTGTCGGTCGTTATATCCCGAATTTAGTGGCAGTACCCTTCGAACTCAGCCTACAATTTGTGGAGTCGATGGTCGAAGCAACGGGCGCCGACGAGGTCAAAGCGTTGCGCTCTGTATTCGACGCGAAAGGCCAATTGACGGTGCCAGCAGAGCAATTGGCTAGAAAGCTGGTTGTCGAGCTCTTCGCCTTCCAATTTGCGAGCCCCGTACGGTGGATCGAAAGCCAGGATTTGATGTTTAAGAGCGTCGATGAGGGAGGCTTAGGTATCGAGCGTCTCATCGAGATTGGTGTTGGCTATCAGCCGACGATCGCCAATATGGCGCATCAGACCTTGGCGGCGATGGAACGCTCCGTTGCGGTTATGAACATGGAAGCCAGTGCAGGCGAGGTCTTGTTGACCGACGCGCGTGAGTTGCCGTCAGCGCTGCCTGAGGAGCAGCAAAAGGCCGCTCCGCAAAGCGCCGCTTCTGACGAGCAGCCAGCAGACGAACCTGCGACTGAGGTTACACAAGCCTCCCCAGCTCCTGTGGCGGCGGCTCCCGCACCTGTCGTTTCCGCGTCGCAGGCAGCGCCTTCGGACCAGCCCTTGTCTCATCTCATGGCGCTTCGAACGCTCTTGGCTCTTCAGGCCAAGTTGCGACCCGACCAGGTCACTGGTTCTGAGACGATTGATGATGTGTTCGGTGGCGTATCATCGCGTCGAAATCAAGCTCTAGTGGACATCGGTGCTGAATTTGATGCAGGTGCGATCGACGGTGCCCACGAGATGCCTCTTGATGCCTTGGGGGGTATTTTACGAGAGCGCGCGGGTGCATGGAAAAGTCCGGGTGGCTATTTCAAGAAGGCGCAAGACGAGGCCATACGCAGGGTATTCGGTCGTGCAGGTCTCAGCAGTACAGACGTCAGCGAAAAGCTCGCGACTCGGTACGGCTTAGGCCCAGGCCTGACCCAAGGGTTTTTGAACTTCTTGTCGCTCGCTGACCGCTCTGGTGAGAGCGCACGCGGTGGCGCTTTGAGCACCAATCCGGGGGTCGTCGCAGCCAACGCTGGTGATGTCGAAGGTGTCTTAGACCAACTCGCTGCAGCCTATGGGTTAGAGACCGGAGTGGTCATCGCTCCACTAGGCGGCGGAGACGCCGGCGGTGGAGCCGCAGTAGACGCGGCGGTCGTCGCCGAGCTTCAAAGCGCAGTGTTGGGTCCGAAGGGAGTGCTTGGCGGACTGGCTGAGGACCTGCAAGAACGGCTTCGTCCATTTGGGTCTTCGGAGACGAAGGCCGGCCCCGGTGAAGAACTCGAAGAGCTTCGCGGCCAAGCCGCGGCCCTTCAAGCCGAGCATGGCGAAGACTGGCTCAAGCAGGTACAACCTGCCTTTGGCCCGCAGCGCCACATCGCGTTGACGTCCGCCTGGGCTTGGGCTCGTCGAGATGTTGCACGCTTGTATCACGACCTCCGACGCGGCCAAGTGAGCCTCGATGACGCCGGTGAGCAGGCCGCCCGTCTCGCGAAGTTCGCCGGGGACGAAGTGGTCGCTCAGCGCGCCCGCTATCTATCAAAGCGTGCCTCAGACGCAGGCGATGGCGCCGTGGCAAAAGTGTTGGCCAGTATCGCGGAGGGGGCAACGGGAGCTATCGCTGCGCTGCGTCCGAGTCGACCGCATGTCTACCTCAACGAGGCCGGTCAACGTCGCTTTGAAGAGCTTGTCGACGAGCAGCCCGATGCATTGGAACGCTTGCTCGATGAACTGCAGCCCAAGGGACAGCAATGCCACGTTAGCGTCGCAGGGGACGACGCGAACGCCGCCTTCTGGACTGCGTTGAGTGCAAGTGCGACGACTCCAATCGACTTCACCAAACGTACTGCTTTGGTGACCGGTGCGAGTCCAGGTTCGATCGCTGTGGAGGTGGTTCGTCATCTGCTCCGTGGCGGCGCTCGAGTTGTGGTCACGACCAGTTCGCTTCGTCGTACGAGAGCGCAGTTTTATCGAGACCTCTACCAACAAGAGGCTGCACCAGGAGCGGAACTCCACGTAGTGCCCTTTAACCAAGCGAGTGTTCAGGACGTCGCGTCGCTGATCGATTGGCTCTTCGGCCGGGTTACGGAGCCGGACGGAGCCAATGTTCGAGAACTCAAGCCTCCATTCGCGCCCGACATCATCGTGCCTTTCGCGGCTCTCGGAGACATGGCTACAGCCGACCAGTTGGGGCCGCGTTCCGAAGCGGCAATTCGGGTCATGCTCACAGGGGTCGAACGCCTCGTCGCTGGGATTGGTGCCCGCTATATCAACGAGGGTGTGCCAGCTAAGCTAGCTCATGTCGTGTTGCCTCTGTCGCCGAATCACGGTGGCTTCGGTGGAGACGGGGCCTACGCCGAGACCAAGGCCGGTTTAGAGGTCTTGCTCAACAAGTGGCGCTCGGAGTCCGACGCCTGGGCTGGGGCCACGAGTCTGTGTGCTGCCACGATTGGTTGGGTTCGAGGCACGGGCTTGATGGACGCCAATGATGGAGTCGCCTCCGATCTGGAGGCCCGCACTGGCGCCCGCACATTCTCCAACGCTGAGATGGGGTGGTTCCTTGCCTGTTTGTGTAGCGATTCGCTATCAGATTTTGCCCGTCAGGCACCGCTCGAAGCCGACCTTACGGGTGGCTTTGGCCGTATTGGCGACGTCAGGCAGGTGGTTGGCTCCATTCGAGAAGACCTGGAACGCGAGGCCCGCTCACACCGCGCCTTCGAAGAGCTTCGCCGCCAACTTGCCCTTAGACTTGGCGAGGTCGCTGTCGAGCCGCACCCCTCCGTTGTAGCCGCGCCCAGCTGGCCGATGTCCGATGACCGCGTTGCGCCTGGTAAGGGATCGCAATCGCAGTGGCCAGTTGGGACAGGCAAGCTCACCGAAACGGTAGTCATTGTTGGTCTTGGTGAGATCGGTCCCTGTGGAAGCGGCCGAACGCGTTGGGCTCTAGAGGTCCAAGACACCTTGTCGGCTGCAGCAGTTTTAGAACTCGCATGGATGTGTGGTCTCGTTCGATGGCAAGACACCTCTAGAGGTGGCGGCTGGATCGACGTCGAAAGCGAGCAGTCGGTGGCCGAGACGGAGATCGCTGAGCGTTATGCTCAAAAAGTCCGATCTTTGGCCGGAGTCCGATGGACGGAGCCGGATATGGCCGGCTTCGACCCAGATGATGTGCCGGTTCTCGCTACCGCTTGGCTCGACCGCGACTTCACTTTTGACGTGGCCTCGCAGCAGGAGGCAGAGGCTTTTGTCGCTGCTGATCCAGACCACACTCGAATCAACCACGCAGACGGTCGGTGGTCAGTCACGCGTCTCACTGGAGCCGAGATTCGTGTGCCGCGACAAGCGAAAATCAACCGTCGCGTACTCGGGATGATCCCGTCAGGGTTTAGCTATGGGCGAATGGGTGTGCCCGGCGACCTGATTGAGGCCGTTGATCGCGTCACTCTGATGAACTTGGTGGCCACCGCTGACGCATTTCTCGACGCTGGTATCACTCCAGAAGAACTGCTAGCGAGCGTCCACCCCGCCCACGTTGCCAACACTCAAGGCAGCGGTCTCGGCGGTATGCAGAGCCTGCGCAGGCTGTTTACCGATCACCTATTGGATCGAGAGCGTCAAGGCGACATCGTTCAAGAGATGTTGATCAATGTCGTCGCTGCTTATGCGGTGCAGTCGTACGTCGGTAGCTATGGCGGGATGGTCCACCCGGTCGGAGCTTGC
>PBTG01000186.1 GCA_002726535.1 Myxococcales bacterium
AGGCGCCCTTGGCCGGCTCGCAGATTTGTTTGGCGCAGCTGGTGTTTTTCGTCGCATCGCAGAGCACCACCGAGCCCGGTTTGACTTTGCAGTCATATTTGCCCAGCACCGACTTGTCGCAGTAAAGCACCCCATTGCAGAGGTTGGCGTCGTCTTTTTTGGCGCAGTCGGCGTCGCTCTGACAGCCGCACGCATTCGCTCCCGGCACGCAACTGCCAGCTTTGCAGGCGTCGTTTTGGGTGCAGGCGTTGCCGTCATCGCAGCCTTGGGTGTTGGCCTGATTGAGGCAGCCCTTGGCCTTGTCGCAGCTGTCGTCGGTGCAGGGGTTGTTGTCGTCGCAATCGAGCTTCGGGTCGAGGGCTTTGCCGCTGCAGGCTTTGGCGGCGCAGGTGTCCGCTTGGGTACAGGCGTCGCCGTCGTCGCAGGGCTTGGTGTTGGCCGGATTGAGGCAGCCCTTGGCCTTGTCGCAGCTGTCATCGGTGCAGGGGTTGTTGTCGTCACAAGCCAAAGCGGCCCCGGCGACGCAGGCGCCGGCTTTGCACGCGTCATTGGCGGTGCACACCGTGCCGTCGGCGTCGCAGGGCGTCGCCTCTTTGGGCAGCCCGCTGAAGACGCAAGCCCCAGTGACTGCATCGCAGCTGTCGACCGTGCAGGCCTCGCTGTCGTCGCAGGTCTTGGCCCCTCCGGAGACGCACTGCTGCCCGGCGCATTTGTCGTTGAGCGTGCACTTGTTGCCGTCGTCACAGGGCGACGAGTTGGCCTGATAGGTGCAGCCAGACGCGGCCTCGCACGCGTCGTTGGTGCAGGGGTTGTTGTCGTCGCACTGCACGACGGCGCCTTTGCATTTGCCGCCCTTGCAGCCGTCTTTGGTGGTGCAGGCGTTGCCATCGGAGCAAGGCAGCCCCTGGACCGCATAGTCAAAAGCGCACTTGCCGGTGACGATGTCGCACGACGCGGTGTAGCAGGCGTTGGGCGCCGTGCAGGTCTTCGCCGGCCCGGAGGCGCAGCTCTTGGCCTTGCACACGTCTCCGATGGTGCAGGGGTTGTCGTCGTCGCAGGGCACGCCGTCGAAGGCCACTTGGGTGCAGCCCGTCGCCAGGTCGCATGAGTCTTTGGTGCAGGGGTTTTTGTCGTCGCAGTTGAGCGTTGGGCCGGGCTCGCATTGGCCCGATTTGCAGGTGTCTTGGCTGGTGCAGACGCTGCCGTCGGCGTCGCAGGCGCTGCCCTCGGCGCTGGGCTTGTTGGCGCAGCCGGAGTCGGGGCCGCAGGTGTCGATGGTGCAAGGGTTGTTGTCGTCGCACGAGCTCTCGTCGGTCTGGCCATCGCAGTCGTTGTCGACGCCGTCGCAGGTCTCCTCGACTGGATCATCGGCCTTACACTCGGCGGGCTCGCCCAGCTCTTTACACTGCACTTGGCCGCTACAGCTCAACTCTTTGCCGTCGAGCACCAACGCTTTGGTACAGCTGCTCTTGAGCGCCAAGACCAGCGCGTTGGCCGAACATGAGCACGCCGCCAGGGCGCCGCTCGAGTCCACCGCCAGGCACTGTTTGGTGGCGTTGCCGTCTACGTCCGAGGTGGATTTGCAGGCATAATTGCTCGGGCAATCGCTGTCAGCCTGACAAGCAGCGCCGCAAAAAGAGCCTTGGGGCCCTCGGTCGACGCAGCGAGCGTCCACCACACCCGGGTGCGTGCACTGCGACGACTCTTGGCAGGGGCTGCACAGCCGCGCCCAGGCGTCGACGCAGACCGCGACCACATCACTGCCCTGAGGCACTTGGGCGCAAATGTAGCCCGCCTCGCAGGTATCCACGCAGGGGCGCGCGCAGCGTTTGCCGGCGGCGCCTTCGAGGCAGAGCCCGCCGTCGCAGTCGCCGTTGTTGTCGCAAACGCACCCTGCCCCACCCGGGCAGGCGTCGCTGGTGTCCACCGCGCTCGTGTCAGCCGGCGCGCTGTCCTCAGTGGCTGCGGCTGTCGTATCAGCGGCGTCAGCTTGGTCCGCTGCCGCGTCAAGCGCGCCGGCGTCATCTGCGCCAGCAGGAGAGTTACCAGCGGCGCGGTCGCCGCAAGCAGACAGGCAGGCCAACAGGGCCAAGAGGCAAAGGAAGTAACGCATGGCGTGTGCTCATTTTAAAAAGGGATGTGGCTGCACGATAGCAAGTCCGCCCCTGAGTTCACAAGCCAATCAAGCCCCGGCGAAATGACGCCGCAACCTCGGTCGATTAGGGCGCCTTGATGCTACAGTCCGGCCCCGAAAATCCGGCCTTACAGGTGCAGGATCCTGGGTTGGTGCAGCTGTACTGCCCCAGATCAAACACGTAGGCCGACCCCGACGAAGTGCCCTTGTCATCGTCACCGAACGCGCCCACGAGTATTCGATTGGCGCTCATCGAGACGCTGACGCCAAAGTAATCCGACTTGGCGCCGTCGGCTGTGGTGATCTTGGTCCCCTCTGCCCAGAGGCCATCTTTTTGCCGGCTGTACAGGTACACAGCACCGAAGGTCGCGTCGTTGTCGCAGCCAACCAGCGCGCGATTGCCGCTCAGCGCAACCGAGGTACCACAGGCCGAGGCCTTGACGCCGTCTGAGGCGACGAGCTTGCTCGCCTCTGTCCATTTGCCGTCTGATTGCCGCTCGTAGATGAAGGCGGCTCCAGCGTATTGAGCCTTGGTGTCGGCGGATTCGGCTCCAGCAATCAGTCGGTCGCCGTCGATGGCGACGCTCGCGCCAAAGCTGTCGCCTGCCGCGTTACTGGCGGGGATCAGCTTGCCTACTTCAGACCAAGTGCCCGTTGGCTGGCGCTCGAACACATAGGCAGCGCCTGAGCCGTCGCCTTTGTCATCGACTCCGGCAGCGCCGACGACGACGCGGTTGCCCGAGAGCGACACGGCTTTGCCGAAGTTGTCATAGGCTTTGCCGTCCGCAGGCACCAACTTGTCCATCTGCTTCCACTTGGTGATGGATTGCGCCTCAAAAATGTACGCCGCACCCGAGCTTTTGGCTTTGGGGCTGGCCCCGTACGCGCCGACCAACAAACGGTCGCCGCTCAAGTCGACCGCTTTTCCGAAGCGGCCGCTGACCTCGCCGTCCGCGGCGACCAGCTTGGCCACCTGAGTCCAGGAGCCTTTGCCTTGGCGTTTGAAGATGTACACCGAGCCGCTACTGGCGCCCTTGTCATCATCACCGCAGGCTCCAACCACCAAGCGATCGCCGTTGATCACGACGCTACAGCCAAAGCTGTCTGCGCCAGCGGTGTCCGAACCCACGACCTTGGTCGTAGAGGCCCAACTGCCATCTTGTTGACGGGCGTAGATGGTGACGCTGCCGCCGCCGTCGCCATTCGCGCCAACAGCAGCGAGGTCACCAAAGATCGACACAGCGAGGCCAGCAGCGTCATACTCAGCGCCATCGGCAGCCACGAGCTTGTCCTCTTGCTTGGTCGCGATGATGCTGCCAGGACTTTTGCAATCGGCTGGGCACTTGAGCTTGTCGATGCACTTGCCGACCAAACAATATTTGCTGCCGTCCGCGGCACACTCCGTCTCGTTTGTGACCGAGGGGTGCTGACAGCCTTGAGCAGCGTCGCAGCTGTCGGTCGTGCAGGGGTTGCCGTCGTCGCAATCCAAGGCCGAGCCCGCCTTGCATGCGCCCGAATCGCAGGTGTCTTTGACGGTGCAAACCGAGCCGTCGGCGTCGCAAGGGTCGGTGTTGGGGGCAAACTGGCAGCCTTTGGCGGCGTCGCAGCTGTCGGTCGTGCACGGATTGCTGTCGTCGCAGGACTGCTCGTCGGTCTGCCCGTCGCAGTCATTGTCTACCCCGTCGCAACTCTCGTCGGTCGGCCCTGCGCTGACGCAGGCCGCAGCCTTGCCAGCCTCTTTGCACTGAGATGTCCCCAGACAACTCAATGGCTTGCTCTCGTCGCCAAGGGTGGCCGTACAGGTGCCTTCGAGCGCCAAGCTCACCGCGTTGGCTGTGCAGGTACACGCCGCAGCGCCGCCATCGGCGGCGATCGCTTGGCACTGTTTGGCGCTCTTGCCTTCGAGGTCGGTGGCTTCACTGCAGCCGTAGCCGCTTGGGCAGTCGTCATCGCTGGCGCAAGATGAGCCGCAGACTGTCCCCGCTGGCCCCAAATCCAAGCAGCGACCATCTGGCGCTCCTGGGTGGACACAATCCTGGTTGCTTCGGCAGGGGCTACACAGTCGAGCGGACCGATCGATGCAGACCTTGAGGCTCTCGCCGCCTTGAGAGATCTCCGCGCAGTTGAGCCCGCTCGGGCATGCCTCGCTCTCGCAAGCCAAAGCGCAGCGGCTGCCCTCAGCTCGCTCTAAGCATTGGCTGTCGGCGTCGCAAGGTGCGTCGCTGCCGCAAGGGCATCCCGGAGCGCCTGGGCATTGCGCCGACGTATCGGCAGCGGAGCTATCGGCGAGGATGTCTTGAGCGCTCGCGTCAGCAGCGGCGCTCTTGGAGTTTTTTTCCTGCTCGGAGCCACAACCGGCAGCAAGCATCAACACCAAACAAACACTCATCGAGACAAAGCGACGCATTCAGGCCCCCCACAGCGGCAGCAAAGAGCCGCTAGAGTCAGAGCCTATCGGGTCTGGGCGGCAAAGCAAAACCGACGCAAAGTGCAGGGCTAAAAGAGCTGTGTTGCGCACGTCACTCCGATGCTGCCTTTGTTGCAAGCGCAGGTGTAGGGCGTCAAACACGAAAACTTCATCTCATAGAAATACGCAGAGCCCGAATTCGATCCTGCCGCAGAGTCATCAAATGGAGCCCCCACAACAGCCGTCTGTGCATCCATCGTCACCGCAATGATCATCGTCCCAAATGGCTCCCATAGACACATCTGGCAGTCAGAGTTGTTGTATATCAGCCGCAGGCCAATGACGTCCCAACGCTTGTAGATGCGCCTGTTTCGTCTTGAGGTCGCCTAGGTTCCCCATCGACTCAGCGGCATGCCGGTAGGCTTTGGCTCGATAGAGCGCCCACGACTCGAAGGCGCCGCGACACGCGCCATCGATGAGTTGCTTGGTGACCGAGCTTTGCAAGGTTTTTCGCTCAAGTGCGACGGCCAAGCGAAGCTCTGACCACAGCCGCTCACAACTCAGCGGCACGTCAGCCTGCGCCTGGCTGTCGATATGTTGTTGTAAAATCGCTCTTTGGCGCTCAGAAGCCTGACCCGTCGCATCGCTTAGAGCGAGTTCACTTTGCAAGGTCTCGCGCAACCGCGTGAGCCACAACTCGGCGCGGCGAGGCGAATCGCCCAATGTGACGACGAGTTCAGTCGCGGGTAAGCGATTGCCTTGTCGCAACGAGAGCAACGCATCGGCGACCGTGGCCTCTGTCCGCCAACGCTGAGCCAAATGTTCGTGCACCCCAGGCAGCTTTAAGGCTTTTCGCAGTCCGTCGAGCACTTCTTTGCTCTGTGCAGTCGCCTGCAGCGAAAGCGCATAAGGCAACACTGCGCGCCAACAGGCGGCAGCTCGCTGGGCGCTATTGGGTGCGCCCTCGAGGCTCGGGCGAACGCAGAACTTCACCAGCTTGAGCGCCTCTTTCAGTCGGCCATGGCTAGCCAAATCGACCGCATGCCAGCGGACCATCATATGCTGTTGGTGGTCTGAACGTACGTCACCCAGACTGATCATCAGATGGCGCATCCGGGCGGCTTCATCATTTCGCCGTAGCGCGATGAGTGCACCAATGCGGTCCGCTCGCGGGGCCAAAGAAGCCATCTTGAGCAAAGGCTTGAGCGTCTTTTCGGCGCCCTCGATGTCATTGGCTCGGAGTTGGGCGCGCGCCAACTCCAAGGCCAACTCGGGATGCTGCGAACTCGCGGCGACAAGCTCTGAGGCCCGCTCGAGATGGGTTTTGTGCGCGCCGGCAGCGCGGTGAAGCTGCAGTTCATAGAGATCGAAAATAGGCGCTTGAGCCGCCGCGCTACGCATGGCGTTGACGTGGTTCCAGACCTGCTTGCGGGAGAGTCGATGTGGGTGAGCAATGAGCGATAGCAGACGCGCGAGCGGATCGTTGGTCAAGGCACCATCGAGTGCTTTCCACTGGTCGCTGATTGCGTCAGAGTCTTTGCCTTGACCGCGCTGAGTCCCCGCCAGTCTAGCAAGGCTCGCGAGGGCATCATGGCGAGCTTGCACGGCCTGCGCAGCCCCGCGCATCGCCAGCTCAGCCTGATCATCGAGGTCTTCGAAGCTGTGGGCTATGGCGCTGAGCAGCTGCGGCGCCGGTTGGTTCACAGCAGCATCACTGAGGGCCCCAAGCTCTCGATGCATTTGCTCGAATCGGGCCGCTAAGAGCGCCTGCCGAGCATTGACAAAACGGCGATGATCCTTGGCGTTGAGCGTGCCAAGCAGCCGTAAGATTTGTCGTTGCTGCTGCAGTTTATCGCCCTTTTTCGTCTCAACCGTGCCCTTTGTGGCACTCGCCGACACCACCTCGTGGGTGGGCTTGGTGTCTTCAGTCATGAGCACGCCGACCGAGCCCAGGATTGCCAGCAGGGTCGCGGCGATGATCCAACGCTTGCGTGCCGGCACTTGACTGACCAACGAGGGTTCACCTGCGTTGGCACCCCTGGCCGACGCATCGGCCATCGCGCCGCGTAGCTGCGACTGCAATGGACCGTAGGTCGTCGCGTGCGCTTCAGGACTGTGCTCTCGGGGCGTGACGCCGCTCCACCGCAGTTGAGCCAAAATCTCGGTCCAACTGTTTCGAAGCTCGGCATCTGCCAGTGGCACGCTAACCCCTGCTTCATCACTTTCCCAGCAACGAAGCAAGGCTCTGACGTCTTGTGCACGGTCATTCGGGTCTGTGACCAAAGAGCGCTCCACGGCTCGCTGCATACGTGCCGGCGTGCCGGGCGCCAACTCGGCGACTCGATCGTATTGTCCTTGGGCGATCCGTCGCCAGACCTCCATGACCGAATCACCTTTGAAGCACTGAGCGCCCGTTAAAAGCTCATAGAGCACCGCCCCCAAGGAAAAGACATCGGCGCGGGCGTCGACGTCGCTTGAGTTTTCAAACTGTTCGGGCGCCATGTAGGCCGGCGTCCCCATGATCAACCCCGGCTGCGTGACCAGATGGGCGGAGTCATCACCTGCGAGCGGAGTCGCCAGGAGTTTTGCGAGGCCAAAGTCGGCAATCTTTGGTACCAAAACGCCATCTTGAATCGCCATTAAAATGTTAGCCGGCTTGAGGTCCCGATGCACCAGCCCTTGAGCATGCGCGGCGGCTACGCCCCTCATTAGCCCGCGAGCGATGCTGTCTGATTGCTGCAGTGTCGGTCGAAACTGACTGAGTAGCTGAGCGAGCGTCGGACCTGCGATGTGTTCCATCACCAACGCGGGGGCGCCGTCTATGGTGAGCAAGTCGGTGACTTGGACCACATTGGGGTGCTGGAGCTTGGACTGTAGCCGGCCCTCTTGGATCACCCGCTTCGCCACGGAGGGCTTACAGTCTTTGAGGACCTTGATGGCGTGGGTGCTTCCCAAAGATTGATGTCTAGCGCGAACGACGACAGCCATACCGCCTTCGCCGAGGACCTCTTCAATAACGTAGCGCTCGATTATCGCGCCCGCCTCAAGCCGCATCACTTACCTCCGCTACCCAACGCTCGAGCCTAAACCTACCCAATGAACAACAAAATTGCTTCTCTCGCCTGAACTCTGCTCTCTAGCCTCCCCAAAACCCGACGCACCGAGCGCTCTTGAAAAGAGTGCCCGGTGCGTCATGCGGGATGCTGCAGAGTAATCTTGGGGATCTCTGTAGCTTAGAATCCGTAGCCCAAGGTCAACTGCACGTTCGGCAGCACGCTACCGAAGAAGATGTGATCCTTGATGTCTGCCATGGCTTTGGCGTCAGCCGTGCCTTCGACCAGCTTGATATCCGGGCCACCGGTCTGCAGCCAGCCGATGTCGAGGCCATAGATAAAGCCCTTTTCTGCCTTACCACCGAAGCCAACGCCGAGGTATCCGACTGGATTTCCGGTGTAGTCGGCGCTGTAGGTGTTGCCATTGGCGTCGGTCAACTCATTTTGAATGCGACCGATACCGAAACCGGCGACGACTCGAAACCAACGCGCCGATTCAATCGGTCGGTGGCTGAGAAAGGCTCCTACCCAACTCGCGTTGGACTGGTGGGTGTACTTGGTCCCGCCGATGTCTTGCTCAAGCTCGAGCACACCAGCAGGCAACCCACCGAGCACGAAGTTCCATGAGGTCCGACTCGATACATTGTAGCCGAAGTTCAGCGAGCCACCGAAGGGGCTAAAACCAACCTGGACGTTGTACTGGGCGAAATTCGCGTCATTTCCATCTTCAGCCAGAGCTGGCTGACTGAAAAGCAGACATGCTGCCAAAACTGCCATCACCAAACGTTTCATTGTCTTCTCCGTAGATGTGCGTGAGGCGTTTCCCAGGGCGGGTTAACCAAGAGTCTCCGCGAGCACTCGGTGGCTCGGGGGGTTCGAAGCCTCATGGTCTTGCCCAAAAAACGGACCGCCTCCGCTTTTTATTTATTCTCTCCAGTCCAGATCCGACTGGCTTTCGAGTTTTTCTCGAACGCCAAGAAGATCGCGCATTTCCCTTGCACAAGCAACCAATCGAGCCACTTCAACAGTGAAAATAATTGGTCAACTCATATCACAAATATTCTATAAGATCGACTAGATCGACTAGATCGAACAAAAAACGTCCACGACGCTTCACACCCACCTCGCCGAATTTTCATGATCATTGACGGAAAAACTTAGCGCGCGGCTGCGTTAATCGGCTCATTTTCACGTCACCTTTACCGAGGTTTTCGTATCGATTCATCGCTCGATGACTGGTGATTAGAGCTGGTGATTAGGGCTCTTTGTTTTCGGGCCAAGGTGTCGTGACCTCAGGCTTCAACCGCAACGGCATGCGCCAGGTAGGTCTCCATAGAGGCATATTTCAACGCCTTTTCATCTGTTGCCTCAAGGATGACCGGCGGAGCGCATCCTGCCGCGTAGGCCTCTGCCCAGCGGCTGGCGCACAGGCACCAACGGTCACCCGGTTTGAGGCCTACAAAGTTGTATTGAGGCACCGGGGTGATCAGGTCGTTGCCGCGTGACCGGCTGAACTCCAAGAACTCGGCGGTCATAACCGTGCAGACCACATGGCGACCGAGGTCGTTGTCATCTGTCCGACAGCAGCCATCACGAAACCAGCCCGTGAGTGGGTCTAGCGAACAATTATCTAAGGGACCACCGAGGACATTGCGACTGGGTTTGGTGCTCATTGATCCTCCTGGAGAGTTCAAAGTAAGGGTTCGATGTCGGCAAGAGGCAATTGGATGCTCATGGCGGCAAGGGATTCCGTCAATGTTTGCAGGTGCGGCGCGCGAACCACAAGAACTTCGCGCTAAGTATCCGGGTCGCAATACCCCAGGACTTCACCCCTGTGAGCAAGGATCGATTGTGTATCCCAAAGATGGCCTCCACAATGTGCCCCACATGGGTCATTGAGACCGTACCGAAGACCACGTTGTCGGGAGTTTGTACTGTGAACACATCGTTAACGAAGATTGGATTCAGCATCGTCGTCTTGCTCACCTGCACGGGGTGCGGGACGTGGAAAGACGACAATCAATTTTCAAACCCGGTTTGGGCCATCGGGGAAACTCAAATGGCGGCGGTCTACGAGACCTTCGAGTCCAAGCCAAATTTTTGGAGCCTGGGCAGCGTCAATCAAACACGTAATTTCCATACGCAGTTGGTGGTCAAGACCATCGATCCGAAAGCTCCGGGGACATTGACCAAGAGCCACTTCGTCGGCCCGAAGATCAAAGGACGCTCGCGAAGGGTCTGGGCGATGAAAGACTACTTCTTGGTGCAAACCGAAGGAGAGGCGATGCTAGCCAAGCCGGAGGGAAGCTCGGCCCGAGTTCAGGCTTGGACGCGAATCAGCAAATCGGGCGCATCGAAGACCCTGTACACAGGCAAGAGGATGACCATGCTGTCGTGCGACGGCGGACAGTCCTCCTCCTCGCTGCCGATGGAGGCTCTTGGGTTGATGCCTTCGCCCGACAGCAAGCAGCTGGCGTTGATACAGGGCTCCGCCGACTGCCAGTCGGCAAGTGTCGAAATCCAAGTGCTCGACGCCTACACCTTCAAGGCACTGACGCCGAATCACTCGATTAAACTCAGCCAACTGAATGGCGGATTCTTCGCGTCCATGGGCACCTTTTGGTCCAGCGACAGCGGCAGCCTCTACCTGGGTCAGACGCTAGGGCCAATGAGCAAGACTCCATCCGGTTATCGACTCGATGTCGCCAGCGGCAAGTTGTTCACCGTCGACAATCTGACGCCTGAGTGCATCTGGCAAACTCACGCAGGCAACGACTACATGTCGAAAACCCATGGGGCTCTCAACCTCAGCTCAGATGGCTCACTGAAGGTCGAGCTCAACCCAGCCGGTGGATTGGGCGCAGGGGGCTTCGGCACCGACACGTGTGACTTGTAGCCGATGGGAACATCGGTCTTTTACATGGCCATGCGGTTACAGAGCATTCCAAGTAAATCCCAATGAAATGGTGACAAAGTGGAGCCAGTTGCGAGTGTAGCCATCGCCTGGATCGGTATCATC
Organism: Myxococcales bacterium; assembly: GCA_002726535.1. Classification (GTDB taxonomy): domain Bacteria; phylum Myxococcota_A; class UBA9042; order UBA9042; family UBA9042; genus UBA9042. Next base: position 10,614 of record PBTG01000186.1, read on the forward strand.
GTTGGATTCGCCGGTCGCTCCTCCGCCCAGATAGCGTAGGTTCAAGAAAGCCTCGGTGTTGCCCCTTAGCTTCATGCCAGCCCGAAAGCTGAGATCCAAAATGGCGCCAACCACGTCGCTGTCATCGCCGTTGATGTAGCTCACGGGAGCATAAAATCCATCCGCTTCGGCTCCCCACCAAAATCGGTCGTTGATCACGTGGCGACCGCGGACCTTCAGGATGGGTACTGGCCCTACATCTCGGTTGCTGCGAAAACCCACTCCATCGGTACTTTCGAACTCCAAAATCGCGTTTCGAATCTGCAGGGAAAGGCCCAGTGCGAGTTCGTTGGGGCCTTCGATGAGATCGTACATCCAGCTCGCTCGAGTAAAAGGAAAGCTGTAGCGCGAGCGCACTCCCGTGCCGGCCTTAAAAGTGTAGTCATCCACTGTGATGTCACGCATCACCGTCCGGGACGCATTGATCTCCAGGGGCTGATACAAAAACGAGATGATGTGTCGACCGCTACGAATGTCGAGACTCAAGCGAGCAAAAGGCACCTGATTGTCTTGCCCGGCATCTTTGATGTAGTCGATATAGGTCCCTGAGCGACCAAACTTGATGCGGTGAGAGAGCACGCTCAGAGTGCCCAACTCTGCATGCGCCGAGACGTGGACTTCGCTCGAAGTCGCATGAGCGGGCTGCGCGATGGTGCCGAGCGCCAACACAAGCGTAGGAATCAAAAAGGCTCGCATGACATCCTCCCTAAGCGTCATTTCGTACTGCTGGTTGATGCACTCTGCTGGCCTAGAGGTGCGCTTCGCCGCGTCGCCATCGCAGCTCTTACCAAACTGCAAAGCGAGGACTAGCCTCTTTCGATTTGCGCTATACAGGCTAGAGAAACTATGCTTGCTGCACCCGGTAGAGCAGATGTCTTACACATCGATGAGGTAGCCATGAGTTCAGTTCAGACATGGATCGCAAGCCTTGTGACCAGCGTTTGCCTCTTGGTGGCGTTGCCAGCGAGTGCGAGCACCCCAACGGTGCTCTTCGAGGGGGTCTTACAGACAGCAGGCGGAGGGCCGGCGAGTGATGGGGACTACACACTGACCTTTTCATTGTATGGCTCGGCCAAGGCCACCAAGTCGTTGTGGAGTGAGCAAGCCAAGGTCAAAACCGTCGGCGGAAGCTTTGAGCACGCCCTTGGCAGCGCCAAGCCCTTGCCGTCGGAGGTCGTCACCACGACTACGCAACTCTGGCTTGGCTTGCAGATCGGCAATGACCCGGAGTTACCTCGGGTCACTTTGCATAGCGTGATGTGGGCTCTCGTCGCCCAGAGCGCCACGAGCGTCAACTGCACGGGCTGCGTGAAAGTCGGAGCGCTGAAGTTTGACGACAACGTTGATCTAGGCGGATATGCACTCAAGGCCAAGCAGTTGACTGCGCAGAGCATTTTGGCCCAGACCATCACGGCGAGTGCATTTGTCGGCGACGGCAGCAAGCTAACGGGCATCAACCTGCCTGCAGGAACATGCGCCAAGGGCCAAGTCATGGTTGGAGTCGCGGCAGATGGCAAGATCGTATGCGAGAGCGCCAGCGGCTCATTGCCCAGCGACGGCCTCGATGAGATCAGCAACAAGACCCTATCGACCCAGTTTGATGAAACCTTCGAGGCCCCATCAGCTCAAAAGGGCAAAGCAATCCCAGATAACACAGGCCTAGAGTTGGTCTCCACGATCGAGGTGGGCTCCGTTGGAACCGCCGAAAGCTCTGTATTGGTCGACGTCGACCTCATCAGCTCAGACCTATCGAAGGTCGCCGTGACGCTCTTGCCCCCAGACGACAAGAAAACCGGCATCGTGCTTTGCGACCCTTGCGGAACCAGCAAGCAAAAAACTCTCAAAACGACCTTCCCGACACCCACCAAGACCAAAAGTGGAGACCTCACAAGCTGGAAGGGCAAAAATCCCAAAGGGACCTGGAACCTCAAGATCAAAGATACAGGGTTTTGCATCCCTCAAATCGACCCGGTGAACTGCAATGTCAAAGCGGCAACCGATGGCAAGCTCAACACGTGGAAACTACGCTTTGGGGTCTCAAGCGGCCAACTCGTTGCCGTTCAAGGAACCCTCGTCGTCGGCGCGGGCGGCAGCCCACACACCGCTTTGGGAGCCATGTCGACCAGTCAAAAGGGTCAAGCAGCGATCGTAGCCGGCTACCCAGCCCTGTGGACCTTGGTGGTCCCTGATCTTGCCGCCCAACAAAGCGTCGCTACGCCAGGACAAGCCGTCTACCGAACGGACCTGAAAAAGACCTTCGTTCGTCATGACAAGCAATGGAGAGAGGTGTTGACGGGGCCAATGTGTGGCGACGGCGTCCGCGACGGTACTGAAGTCTGCGACGGCAACGATCTCAACAAAAAAGACTGCGCTGCGGTCAAAGGCACGGGCTCCAAAGGCACTCTGTCATGCGCGGCCGACTGCAAAAGCTTCGACGTCAAGCAGTGCTCAGAGCCGCCCTATTTCGTGGGCAGCAAGCTCATCGACGCCGCCGGCATCAGCCTGATCAACGCTTGGGTCGGCAACGCTACCCAGCAGTGGGTACTCTGCTATCGCCGAAGCGAGCACGGTGCGAGTTCAACGACCTTCCACTCTCGCTGCAACAACAAGGGACCGACAATTTCAGTCGTCAAAAACAACCTCAATCACGTCTATGGTGGGTACGCGCCAATCAGTTGGACGTCCAAAGGCAGCTACGTCTCTACCACCAAGTCCTTCTTGTTCTCGCTCACCAACAAGAAAAAATTCCCCTACTACAAGAGCCCAAACAACTCTATGTATGACAACAATGGCTACGGGCCTACCTGGGGCGGCAACCATGATTTGTACATCAACGGCAGCATCAGCGGTGGCTACGCGAATCCGGGATACTCACATCAATGCAGCGGTATCTGCAGCAGTTCGTGCTCAGCTTGTGCAAACGCGCTCGCGGGCCAGCAAAACGGTTGGTCTATTACCGAGTTAGAAGTCTGGTACAAGAAGTGAGTCCTCTTTTCGTAAAGCCAACGACTTCAATCGCCGTCAAGCTCAAAACAGGCCGCTTCTCAGCGACCGGATACCCTTGTAAAATCGGCTCTAAATCGCGCTCTAGTCGATCATATCGACTACTATGGCGAGGCTTGTTGCCCCCCTCTATCTCCACTAGCATCACCATCGATGATGTCTCACTACTTCGGATGGCATGGATGCAATGGAAACCTGTAATTTTGGCGTTCGTGATTGGCGCCGCGCTCACCCTGACGAGTCCTGCGCCGGCGGAGGCCGCCAGCTGCGCAACCAAAGCTCGACGAGTCTGTCTGAAACGCAAGCGAGGCTCGTACAGCAAATGTGTCCGACTGGCGAAGAGCTACTGCAGAAGCCTCAAGCGGAAGAGATCTCGTAGAGTTCGCCGGCAGGTCAAGAGAGCACCACGTCGACGGCTCAAAAGAGCACCACGTCGGCGGCTCAAAAAAGCACCACGTCGGCGGCTCAAACGACGCCTGTCGGCGGCACAATGTCGATCCCGCTCCAGAAAGATCTGCTTGAAACGCAAAAGGGGCTCGTACAGCAAATGCGTGAACTTAGCGACCCGTTATTGCTTGTCGCTTCAGCGACGACGTTAAGGGCCTTTGTGGCCAGTCGATGTGTCTTTAGACCTGATCGGCGCGCGAGCGTATCCCAGCTCAATACTTGGCGTTGACCTTATTGATTTTGCTTATCAGCTCGCGGGATTCGAATCTCAAAGCGTGCGCCTATTTCACTCGATTGCAGCGACAAGCTCCCAGCCATACGCGCCACTAAACTCGCGGAGATCGACAGACCTAGACCAGAGCCATCCTCTCCCTTGGTTGTAAAAAAAGGCTGAAAGATCCGATCGGCATCTTCTTCCGGTACGCCCTCGCCGTTGTCTTCGACTCCGATGACCACATCATCGCCGTCGATTCGCGTCGACACGACCACACTACCAGCCCCTCGGTGGCGGACCGCCTCTACCGCGTTGAGAAGGAGATTCATCACAATCTGCGAGACCCACGCTTCGACAGCGAGCACAGATGGCAGTTGTTCGCCAAGCTCGACAGACAAATCAGCGACGTGTCGAATCGTATACTTGGCCAGACCTACGGTTGAATCGACGATATCATTGATATCGACCACTTGAGGAGTATTGCCAGCGTCCGAACTGAATTTTCGCAATCGTGTGACACACACGGCAATCCGCTCGCTAGCTAACGAGATTCGCTCCAAGCTCTGAGAGAAGCGATCGAATTGGCCGCGGTCCAGGGCGATTTGGCTTAACTCGGTCTGTCCCATGAGACTCATCAACGCGTTGTTGACTTCGTGAGCGACACCAGCGGCGAGTGTACCCACGGCCGCCATTCGGCCAGCATAGTGCAGGTTGGCCTTGTGCAACTGTTCGTGGGTTTGGTCTCGCAGGGCCATGACTTCACGTCGCTCATCGGACTGGCCGATGGCTTGGCGAACGCAAGCGACGTAGCGCAGCGCTCCATCGGAATCGAGAAAGGGGACGGCCTCAGCCAGGGTTCCAGCGTGCTGCAGTTTAAAAGGCAAGGCTTCGTCGACGCGTCGACCAATCAAAAGTTGAGCGTCGGCGCCAACGACCTCACAGAAGCCCTCGGTCACCGCAACGATCCGGTCGTTATCCAAGGTCGCAGTCCCATCGAACACCACTTCAAGCAGGGCACGCGCTCGATCCGTCTCTTCGCCGAGTTGCCGAATCTGCATCCGACGCAGCCATTGTTGGTGAACCACCAAGGTAGCCAGCAGTACCGAGCCGGTCCCCAACACCCCGACCATCCCGATGAAGCGCCCCAAATCACCTGGGTCGGCGACGAGTAAGCGCACGATAAAGGTCAACACAACGACGATTTGAACAAAGACGTAGCCCGATACACGTAAGCACAGGGCGGCCGTCATGGCCGGTAAGATCAGACCAAAGATTGGTCCAGGGCTCTCTGGGCGAATGATCATGGTGCATACGATCAGCCCATAGATCGCGGCGACCTGAAACCACAAGGTCACCTGACCCCACCGACTGCGGCTCAGTAGGTAGTTCACCAGTGCGAGCAATGGAGCCAATACCAACCAAACCGCGCTGACTCGATCCGCCTCTCCGGCGAACACCTGTGACAGCGCCAAGATAGGTCCGAGGGGCAGCGCAATGAGATGCCAGGTAGCGAGCATCTGCAAGACTCGACGGGTGTTGAGATCTGAGATGCTGTCGTGAGGCTCGGTCAAGCGTCCGATGAGCGTACTGGTAGGTGAGGACTGCGATGCAGCGCGAATGACCCTGTTGGGTGGAAGCATGAGGACTACCTGACTTATGACCTGTTTCGCTGAGAGTTATCCACTTAGCTGGAGACAACCTTGTCACAGCCGGCCGAGACATTGAAGCCAATGCGATGGAGTCCAAAAGACGGGGATCCCCAACATACAATGCACCAGATACGATGTGCTCAAGGTGCTGCAGGCAAAGCGTAGCAATCCTGGGCATTAGCGCAGGAAAACAAGGCGTAGTGTGCCTTCCAGACCGGGCTACCAGGCGTCACGCCTTTGGTGCACTTGCCGACGCAGTTTTTAGCCTCTGCATCGGGGTACATACACTCTCTAAAGCAGTCCTCAAGTTCCGAACAACCAGGTTGGTTGTCACACACTTTTTTGACCTCAGCGCAGTGAAACTCTTGGCACTGCGCTACATCTGTTGGCTCTGCGTCACCTCCGACGCAACCTCTGAGCTGAGCATGTAAAAACGCGCGGATCGACGTTACAACCTTTGGTGTACTGACGGCCTTATGATTGTGGCCAGCTCCTTGGACCACATGCAACTCTGACCAAGCTCCAGCGGCCTGTAGCGCCTTGTGTAGGCGCTGGCTCTGCGGTGTTGGGACTGTGCAGTCTTTGGTGCCGTGAACCAAGATCATGGGCGTATCTTTGGCGTCGACGTAATGAACCGGGCTGCCCGCCTTGACCTTGGCAACTTCGCACGTGCTGAGCGTCGACGGACAGTCGACGAGCAAAGCCTCCGGGGAGCCCGCGCAATCATGACAGAGCGAATTTTTGGAGCATTGATTGGCCGCAGCGTCGTTGTCCATCTGGCCCAAATCGCTAGGGCCAAAGTAGTTGACTGCCGCCTGCAACGCAGCTGACGTCGGCGACGCGGGCGACTCGTCAAGAGCTGCTTGTCCATTGGTCAGAGCGAGCATCGCTACGAGATGGCCTCCAGCTGAGCTCCCCCAAGCACCGAAAGCCGTCGGATCGAGGCCGTAGGCCTGTGCGTTGGTTCGCAGCCACCGCACCGCCGCTTTGACGTCGGCGACGGGTGCGGGCCAAGGCTGATCACTGAGTCGGTAGTTGACCGAGGCCACGGCATAACCCGACTTGACGTAGGTCATCACGTTGGCAGGCACCGAGGCTTTATCTCCAGCCTTCCAGCCACCACCGTGAATCCAGATGAGCACTGGCACTGGCGCTGGGTCTTTCGGCAGGTACAGGTCCAGTCGCTGACGTGGATGAACCGTCGCATAAGGCAGGTCTTTGAACTCTTTGCCAGCGCCAAGCCCACCCGGACAAGTCGGCATGGGAGCGCTGCTATCCAGGTCGTCTACGACGGTATCGAACGCCTCACTATCGGCCTGCTCGAAGCTGTCTGCGACGCTGGCGTCAAGGACGTCAGCACGTCCCATCGATGAATCAGCCAAATCTCCACGCGTACTTGCGTCGACGTCAGCCAATGAGCTGGACGACGTATCTGTAGCAGATGACGCGGGCTCGGCAGGCTCTGTGCAGCAAACCATGACAACAACGAGGGCAATCCACCCTAGCTCTTTGACACCAACCCAGCGTTGAAATCGTCCGTCACATCGATGCGTTCGACCCACTTGATGCTCCTATTTAGGACTCGCCACAACGGGCACCCAGGTCTCCGCATTGTCGATAAAAGCCAAAAACCAATCCGAAAAACGTACCCCTTCCGCCTGCGTCGACTCAATCGAACCCAAAAAACTGCCGATAGCAGCTGCGGTGGCGCCCCCAGTGCTGGTAAACCCGGAGATGTCGCCCAACAGGGTTGTATGTCGCGTACCTTCGGTGATGAACGAAGCGAAACGTCCCGGAAAACGAGCCTCCAACTGAGCCATCTCCGCGCGCAATGAAGTCTCAAATTGAGCAGGTTCAATCTGTAAAAACAGATTGGCGATGACATAATCTCGAGTCGATGAAAAGGCGGCGATCCTCACGCTCGGGTCTCGCTCCAAACTCCAGGCTAAGAGTTCAGTCAGATGACCGTCTGCAAAGCAATCTTTGCACGATGATGGAATCATCGCTTTGACCCCAAACTCCTCAAGTAGTTGGGTGATGAAGCCTTCATTGCCCTCTTTGGCGACGCCCACACCCGCGTCATTCATCACCAAAATTTGAGCCTCTGGCCAAACCATGCGTGCCAATGGCAAAGCCAAAAACAAGCCAAAACCACCACCAGACGACCCCGCGAGCAAAATCCGCTTCGGCGAGGGGAACTCTTTTTGAGCGACCGTCAAGGCGGCTGAGAGATTGCGAAGCCCGCGGTGGTCGCGGTCGATTTCACCATCGCCATCGTCATCGAGGCGCGCGTCTCCGGCGAAGAGGCTGCCATCACAATAAGGTAAGTACACAGCGTTCCAATCCCGAACGGGGTTGACCTCGAGTTGTGGGTCTAGCACGTCGATGGGAGGCACGCCCTCGGTGGCATAGTCAAAGGCCAAACAAAAATCAGACCAACAAGCCCCGCCTCCCTGCAAAAAGATGACGAGATCTTCGCTCGGTTGGGCTGAGACTCGCGTCGACGCTCGAAACGTCCCTCCACGCAGACAACCAGGGCTGTTACCCAGAGGGTCATGGGCCCAAGTCCAAATCGTGGTTGTACCGTCAGCGCTCAATACTTCAGGGGAGTCAACGCCGAGATATTTGTCGAGCCCCAACTCTTGGAGTTCAGCGTAGGGTGCGTCGTCGTCAACAGATTGGTCTGCACAGCCGACCATGAGCGCGGTTATCAAGACCATGAGCCACTTGTGTTGCCAGCGGCGCGCAAACTGATTTTTCATCGCGACTCCAAGTCCTTCAGTGGCCTAATCGTGCTCAGAGGCTGCCACGTTAGTCGCTTGGGGTCACCTTGAAAGTCATTCGGAGTCTTGAGGACTCTGCCCGATGGGAGCGGGCACAGTCGAACTCAATCCACCTGGCACGGATGCATCAGCGCAGCAGAGAGTCGTGTCATCTCCCCCCGAGCCTGCCAACAACGGGCCTCAAGGAGTTGCGTAATCCGCTGTCTTCGTTCGACTCCAACGGGGTGACTGCGGTGAAAATCTAACTGATCGATGGCTTGTTCACCACTGGCCTTTTCAAGCAACAAAAGCGCCGATTGTGCGCCCTGTGCGTGCCCATAAAGCGCAATTAATGCGGCAACACTGAGTTCATCGGCCTCTGACTCCTGGCTGCGGCTGTGACCGGCCAGTAAGGCCTCGCTAAAACTCTCAAGTGCCTGATTGACGCCCGGGATACCGATTCCCAAAGCGATACCGAGGGTCAGCCCCCGACCGAGCCCCTGAAGATGGTCTCGGCCGACGAAATGACCGAGTTCGTGGGCCAACACGAAGCTCAACTCATCTTCGTTTCGGAGTAGCTTAAGTAGCCCGCTGGTGACCACAATCCCTCCACCTGGCAAAGCCATCGCGTTGACCATGGGGGTACAGGCGAGCTTGAGTTGAAACTCGTAGGGCATCGGCTCGACCACCGCGCGAACCTTGTCAAAGAGCGCCTGTAGAGCCTGATGTGCTTCATGGGCCGCTTCGCCCTCGCCGAAATCATCCAAAAATGCCGAGACGACAGGACGCAAGAGCGTCGATTCCCGTTCACGCGGCACCAAACGCACCACAACGTCTGTCAACAATCCGACTGCGATGACCAACGCCACCAGCACCGCGAATGCGGCGCTCATCAACACAATGAGATCCTGTATTGGGCGCTGTCCGCCCTGGTTCACCAACTCATCGGGTAGGCGTGGCTCAGATTTCATCAGCCGGGCCCAACCTCAGGCCGGTGCCATAAGCGAGCACCTCGACTCCAGAGATGCCCCTTTGATTGGCGTTGCTACCGGCGAGTCGCGAGGTCTCAAGCCGAACGTTAATGATGGCTTCGAACCCCTGAGCCTTCGCCTGGCGTTTCATCCGCAGCAAAGCCTCCCGTCGACCTCTATCCAAGAGCGTCTCGTACGCGCCAAGTCGCCCACCGAAAATCATCCGCAGGCTCGCCAGGATCAGTTTAAAATAGTCGATGGAGACCACCGCGGAGCCCATAACCAACCCGGATCCCGAAGCCTCTTTGACGCCCGGAAAATGCTTCATGGTCACGGCAGGCAAAGCCTTGAGTTCGGCTTCTCCCTCGGCCAGACGCGCAAAGTGCCTGCGCTCCAAATAAGAACCGCAGAAATAGCCAATCATCAAGAGCGTAAAGAACCACAACAACTGCATCTATTCGACCTGCACTGCTGTGCCATAGGCGAATAGCTCCGCAGCGCCCTGAGCGACCGAAGAGGTTGCGAATCGAACGTTGACGACCGCGTTCGCACCGACGGACTGGGCTTGTTGAACCATCCGATCGGTGGCCTCTTGCCGCGCCTCTTGGAGCAGTTCGGTGTAGCCCTTGAGCTCGCCGCCGACCAAGTTCTTCAGCCCGGCGGCGATGTCGCGACCAATGTGCTTCGCGCGCACGGTGCTGCCGCTGACAACACCATAAACGGTGACGATGGTGTGCCCTGGGACAGTGTCTGTATTGGTCATCAGCACGGGTGCCTCCTCGGTGCAATGCAACGCTCACTGTAGTGGGCGTCAGCTACCGCGGCAACGGTACCATACCTATCGAGCTATAGCAGGGCGATGTAACGCCCACCCGCGCAAGCTCAGACACTCAATTCCAACTGCTGCTACTGAAACATCGGCCTGTCGTGATGGCGCTTATGGAGTCCGAGGGCTGTTGTGAAAGCTCACATCCAAGCGGTAAATCAAAGTCTGGCCCAACTGGCCTTGGAGCCAGTTGATGTCCTCCCCCTCAAGAGGTGACGTGTAGTTGTAAATTCGCCAGGTGTCTGCCTGCCCTGGTACAGGCAGAGCTGTTGCGAAGCAGGTGTCGCCTTTGGAGGGCAAATCAGCAACCCAAGTGACGCGCAGCGCAACTGGATCAACCCGCCACAGCGCGCAGCGTTTGGGAGAACTCCACCACTGCAACTGATATTTGGTCGAGGTCTCGTTGTGACTCTCACCGGGGTCTTTGAGGTCGTAGTGGCCCTCGTTGGCGAGCGAGCGGCGACCAATGAGCCAGACCTTGCCGCCCTGGGTGAAGAGCTGCGGAGAGTCGTATTTCTTTGGATCGGCGGCACACTCCCACTGATCCCATTGGCCAGCCGGAGCGCGGCAGACCTTGGCCCCAAAACCGTCGCTGTCTCCGGCCTCGTTGCGGACCACGGCCACCAATCCACCATCTGCGAGCACCGCGATATCCGTCTCGCTGCCGCCACTGACCAAAACGCTGCCGTCGGTCCCGTCGACCCAAGGTCGCCAGGTGGTGCCATCGTCCGTAGTCAGCAGCTTGACCGTGATGAGCTCAGCCCCGTTGGCGTCATAGATGTTGCCGCCGCCGCTGTAACCGACCATCAAGGGCTTGTCGTCAATGACATGCACGCGCCATGGGATGAACGTCGAGTCGAAAACTTTGTCAGGCCCTTGCCACTGTCCTGGAGCTTGATATTTCGCGACCCGCGAGCCCTGCGGCTCAAATTTGGCTGGATTGGTCCCCAACACAGCAAAATAAAGCCACAAAGACCCCTGCCAACTCAGAAATCGCGGCTCTCGCAGATCCGTGCCCAAGGCGAAGTGTCCCTCATAACGCCACGTGAGTTCATCGACGCTCGAGACCACCCACAACACCGTTGAAGGTCCCGCGAAATGGGTCTCAGACGTTCGAAAGGCGAGGAAAACTCGCCCCTCATGACGGACCACATCGAGGTTATTGTTGCTGTCTTGGAGGGTCACCTCAGCGGGCAAACCCACGCCTGGAACCACCCAACTAGGGGCGCCGACCGAAGGGTAAAGCGCGGCGCTAACGTTCGGCTCCGAATTGCCAGACCCGCAAGCCAACGCCGTGAGCGTCAGCGCTGCCAGCACGCCAATCGCTCTGATTCGGGTTGCTATCGAGGGCCATTGGTTTTGCAACGTGTTCACCCTCCCGAGCAGCTGCATTCGCCAGCGACGCAGCCACACGTATAGGAGCCAGCTTGGAGACAGACCGAAGTGCCATCACAACTCTGCCCGGGCTGCAGCCCGGCCTGAGGCTGCGCTCCGGCGGGGAGGACTTGAACAAAGCCAGCGAGGATCTGCTTGTCGCTCTGAGGCCCATAGGCCACTTCGACCGGGAATATGCCAGCCTTAGTCGCCTTCCACGGGGTTTCAAGCGTGCACGATTTCTCTGTGTTCTCTGCTGGACCCGACTCGAAGGCGTCGATGCCAATCACCCAATACAATGCACCAATGTAAAATTGACCTCCATTGACAGTCAGTGTCTGGGTCTCGCCGAGAGTGACGACGTTCGGTGAGACTCGAAGAACGCCAGAGGCAAAGACCATTGCTTGTTTGCCTCCGACGCAGACAGGCGCCGGCGAACCGTCAACACAGGACACAGCCGATTTGTCATCACAGTCCTGTTTTTTGGTGCAATTGCCATCGCAAGGTTTGGTGCAGCCCAGAGCAGTCGTCGCTACACAGGGTCCGTTGGCCAATACTTGGCCTTTCGGACAAGGGCAACTTGGCATGATGCTGCCCATGTTGCCGCCTGGCTCGATATCTGTCGGCGACGTATCGACCGGCGACGTATCGGCCAGCGAGGTGTCGGACACAGAACTCGCGCTGTCACCACCGGCGGAGTCAGCCGCGGGGAGCGAGGCGTCGTCGATGACAGCGTCCGCCGACGTTGCATCGGACCCGGGTGAATCAACGTCTGCTGGCTTTGGCTCAGCACCCTCAATATCGGCCGCCCCGATGACGCCGCCGTCATCGTCGGCACGGTCGCATCCTGCGCTGAACAACACCAAAGTAAGGCACAGGGCAGACGTGCTGCACAAACGCGCTAAGAATCGGAATCTGTTGTCGTGCATGAGCCTGCTCTCCCGTATCGGTCTTCGTCATAATGGCACAAACGCGCCCACAATGCGGCCCAAATCGTGCGATGGCGACAGGTCTATGCGCTAGCCGGCCAATGATTCGTCCGGGCCCTAACCCATGGTTGCATAGGAACCAAGCCATGATGGAATCCAAGCTCGTCAAGACGACGCATGCGTTCATCGGGCCCTCGGCAGCGCCTCAACTGTGTCTTGACAGGGTTACAAGCCCCCAATAGGCTGCGCGAGTGCTAGCGGGAACGGCAATTTCCTCTTCAACGGGACGCGACCATGACTTGTAAGCAACTATCTTCGGGATTGATCTTGCTGCTCTTGCTCCTGGCGACGCCCCCTGCGACGGGCGCTGAGCAGAGCGCTGCTGAAGCGAACAAGCTGTCGAAGATGCTCGACGAGATGTACCGAGCCAAATCCTCGAGAAACAAGATGTCGATGACGGTCAAAACGCCGCATTACACCCGAAAACTGGTGATGACGAGCTTGTCTAGAGGGATGGATGACACGCTCATTCGTATCCTCACCCCCCGCAAAGAGCGCGGCATCGCGACCCTCAAGCGGGGCAACGAGATGTGGAACTTTTTGCCGAAGATTCGAAAGACCATTCGCGTGCCTCCATCGATGATGATGGGCTCCTGGATGGGCTCGGATCTGACCAATGATGACTTGGTGCGCGCCACATCCTGGGAGCGCGACTACGCGATCCGTTGGGACCGCCCTCGGCCTGGCAATCGATGCCTGCAATATGTCCCTAAGCCCAAAGCGCCTGTGACATGGAGCCGGGTCGTGGCCTGCTTTCGTAGCTCGGACAATCTGCCGACTGTGGTGGAGTACTTCGACGAAAAAAAGCGCAAAGCGCGCTCGATTCGCTACACAGAGGTCAAATCTCTCGGTGGGCGATCGCTACCAACACGAATGGAAATCATCCCGCATTTGGGCGACCGCAAGAACAACCGCACCACCATCGACATCCTAGAGGTAGCCTGGGACGTTGCGGTCACAAACGCTGATTTTTCCCAAGCCGCCTTGCGGCGTTCACGCTAGGTCGACACGCCATGGACGCACTTCGAATCGCGCTGAGAAGCTTGAGGCGACGACCAGGACGCACCGCGCTGACCGTTGGCATGGTGGGCTTTTCCACGTGGATGTTGGTGTTCACCGTAGGACTCAACGAAGGCACCTACTCCGAAATGATGCAGATGGCCACGGGGACCTTAACCGGGCAGGCTCAGATTCAGCACCCAGACTACGAGGATAGCCCCTCACTATTCGAGACCATCGACAACGCTGACGACATGCTCAAGGCCCTGAGAAGCCGCGACGATGTGGTGGCGGCCGCGCCCCGGATCGAGACGGGCGCCCTGTTAAGCGCAGGAAAACGCACCAGCGGCGCGCTGATCATGGGGATCGATCCAAAGGCTGAACGTGAAACCTCGACAGCGACCAACACCCTCAAAGAAGGCACGCTGCTGGGCAAGACCAAAGATCCAGAGGCCCTACCGATCGTGCTTGGCGTTGGGATGCAGCGGCGCTTGCGGGTCAAACTCGGAGATAGCGTCACCTTGATGGGACAGGCCGCAGACGGCTCTATCGCCGCAGAAATCTACGAGCTCGTCGGCGTCTTTGACACGGGACAGTCTGATTTTGACAGCAATCTGGCGTTGCTGCGACGCGAGCACGCCGCGGAGTTGCTCGAATTGGGTCAGCGTGTTCACCGCATCGCACTCAAGCTAAAGAGTCCAGCGGCCGCCGATCCTTTCGTGCAAGCGTACACGCCTCCGGCCAAAGTGCGCGTACTGCATTGGCGCGAACTCCTGCCGAGCCTCGAGCCCTCCATTGAGACCGACAGAAGCGGCACAGTGGTGTTCTTGGTGATCATCCTCATCGTCGCGACTTTGGGCATCATCAACGCCATGTTGATGACCGTGATGGAGCGCCGAAAAGAAATCGGCGTGCTCGTCGCACTCGGCACGAGCCCTCGGCGGATTGTGACGACCTTTTTACTCGAATCGAGTGCGCAGACTCTGATTGGGACAATCGGTGGACTGCTGCTGGGACTGGCGACGGTGGCATATTTTGCCGACAGCGGGCTGCAGATGACCGAAGAGCCGATCGAATTCGGCGGCGCGACCATCAGCGTAATACACCCCATCGTCACCTGGCGTACCTACATGTACCCGGCGATTATCTTCGCGAGCGGCTCGGTCGCAGGGCTCTGGCCAGCCTTTCGCGCGGCCCGCTTGCCACCGCTTGAAGCCATCCGAACCGAAGGGCGAGGCTGACCATGATGACCTTCGTGCTGGCTTGGAGAAATCTCTGGCGCAATCCAAGGCGAACCATCCTGACCGCTTTGGCCTTGGGGCTTGGAGTGACCGCAATGGTCGGTACCGTTGGATATATGGAGGGTCTCTTCGAGCGCATGCTCGAGACCACCGCCAATGGTCGAACCGGACATGCACAACTACACGCCAAGCACTATCTGCAGACCAAAGAGGAAGACAGAACACTCAAAACACCAGACGCCCTCGCCGAGCAAGCGATGAAACTGCCAGCGGTCTCGGCGACGGCGGTCCGCGTCTGGGGCAGCGCGCTGGTCGCTATCGGTGACCGAAATCGAAGCGTCCAGCTCTTTGGAGTGGAGCCAAAGCGTGAAGCCCTGGTCGGCAAATGGACCGATCGAATCGCTGCTGGGCGCTTTGTGGCCGATGAACAAGACGCAAACGAGGCCAAGTCTGAGGTCGTGCTCGGACACAAACTCGCCGAGCGGATGGAGGTCGAACTCGACACCCGAGTGGTCATCA
>PBTG01000002.1 GCA_002726535.1 Myxococcales bacterium
AGGGTGGTGCGCCGGCGCGGCGCGCGCGGCGCGCGCGGGACCGGCGGCGGCGCGGGCCCCGCGAAGGCGGGCGGCACCTCGCGCGCGAAACTCTCCGTGCGCCCGCGCTTCCGCGGCATCTCCAGGACGATGCGCGTCTGCGTCACCGCCGTCGCGTGCGTCACGAACTCGCGCCACGGGAGGAAGTAGGTGGACGTCGGCGTCACGGGGAGCACCACGTACAGGCACGCGAGCACCGTCTCCGCCGAACGCCGCGTCGCGTACGCCCGCCGCGACGCGATCGCGCGCATCGCCGCCTCCAAGCCCAAATTTTCAATGCCGTCCACGATGAAGCGCGGCTCGGGGAGGAGCGTGTCGAGCAGCACGCGCGCGTCCGTGAGGCCCATGACGTCCATCACGAGCGGGGGGCGCAGGAACAGCGTGAGCGGCGCGGGGTCGGTGGTGGCGTCGCTCCCGCCCGCCGCCGCCGCCGCTGCCGCCGCCATGCGAGCAAGTTGAGTGAAGGGAGCCCAATTCAAACACACGGGTAGGAATGGAAGGAGGACGGAAAACAGAAAAAACGGGAGACGACTCGTTCGGAAGGTGGGCGAAAACTTGAAATCAGAACACAAGCAAGAACACAAGAAGAACACACCTACCTACGATAGGGGGGGGTGACACCAAAGGGGATGATCGACGAGGATCTGCTTAATGTGCTGCTTGGCAGCGTGCTCGTCGCCGTCGTGGCCGCGCTCGCTGGGGCGTACCTGACGGCCACGATTGTGCCAACCGAGTTCGGCGAGCTGCCGAGCGCGCCGCTGGACGAGATCGAGCTCACGCCGGGCTCTTTACTACTCTTCGAGTCCAATGTCGAGATAAACTTGGTGTTGGGGACGCACTGGAGCCACGTGGCGCTCGTGTTGGACGGCGACGGCGGAGAGCCCGTATGCGTCGACCTCACGCCCACCTCGCGCACCGTTCAGATGCAGCCCGCGCGCGAGTACATCGCGCAAGAACTGCGCGACGGCAAGCATCGCGTCGCCATCCGGCAGCTCTGCGGCCGCCCCAACCCCACGCGCGCGCTGCGCCGCTTCTTCACGCGGAAGAGTGTGTGCTCGGCAGTTTACGAACATTCGTACTGGAAACCCGCCTTCCACCGCATCACGCGCCTGCTAGACGTGCCGCCCGTTCGCCGCGGCTCGTACTTCTGCTCGAACATCATCGCCGACGCGCTGCGCGCCGCGGGCGTGCTCGCGCTGGGCGAGGAGGAGGCGCGGAATATTTTGCCGCCCGACTTTGCCGCGGCCCGTCTGCCGACCATGCCGGATTACGCCTACGACCCGATGCTACTGGTTCGTATACGAAAGAGGAGGCGGCCGGAGGCGGCGCGGAAGCCGCCCACCCCTCCGCCGCCGAGTCTGCCGACGCTACACGATGTCAATCATCCGCGTGAGGAGGCGCACGCCGCACACGGCGCTGATCAGGTTCAGGACGAAAAAGGCGAGGACGCACGCGCCCACGATGTCGGACTCCGGCACGCCCTCGGCGGCGACGAAGGCGATCACGGAGACACACGACAAAAACGTCCAGCAGCAGTAGAGGAGCAGCGGCGCGGGCGAGGCCGCCGCGAGGCCGCCGCACACGGCGAGCGTGGCGCAGACGAGCCATCCGCCGAAGTCCGACTCGAAGAAGAGCACCACGCAGACCCACGAGAGGAGCGCACTCGCGATGAACAGCATGCACTCGTCCCAATTCAGCCGTCGCTCGGCGAGCGGGACAGGGGCACCGCCGAGGGCGCCGCCGAAGGCGCCGCCGAGGGCACCGAGTGCGCCGACCCCGACGGATACGTCGCGAGTCGCGGGGGGCGTGGGGGGGCTCCCGAGGAGAGCACTGAAGGCGTCGGCGGAAGGAGGCCCAGCAGCAGCAGCAGCAGCAGCAGCAGCCGCCCCAGCAGCGACTGTGTCGTCGACGACGGGGAGGAGGCGCGCGGTGACATCGGAGGCGACGGGAGCAACGGGCGTGTCGGTACTGATCGGCGTCGGACGGAGAACGTCGAGGCGGCTGCCGGGCCCGCCGCGCCCGCCGACGATGCGGATGGGAGGCGGCGGAGGCGGCAGGAGGGAGGTGTTGACGGTGATCGTTCCGCCGCTGTCGTCGCTGTCGCTGCTGCTGCTGACGTAGAAGGGCGGGGATGATGTCGACGCCATCGAATTGGGCGCGCTAGAGCAGGAGCGCCGCGCCGATCACGAGCACGTAGAACACCACGACCGTCGTGCACGCCACGCGACAGCAGCTGTTCTTAAGCGTACTGGGCGTCGAGAACCAAGGCGTTCGCGCGCTGATCGTCATACACGGAGGAAACACAAAAAAAGAAACTGCTTCGGATAGGAAAAGGCGTACTTTTTCTTCTTACTTCCTTCTTTGTTTTGTCATTTTCCTTTTTGTTCTTTGTGCCTCGTGATGTCGTTCGTGGGCTTCGACACGATCCAGGCCGCGGAGACGACGTTCGTGGGCGCCGGGTTACCGACGCCTACGGAGCTCTTCGATGACGTCGCCGTGGAACCGGAGGAGCCCGAGCGCCCGCTCATCCGCGCGTCGGCGCCGCCCCCCGCGCCGGAGACGTTCAAGCGCCTGTGCGACGAGTTTCGGGCGCGCCACGAGAAGTCGCCGACCATGAAACAGATCGAAGCGACCGCGTCGCTCCCGCAGCACCTCGCGGGCGGCGAGGCGAACCCCGACTGGCTTGCGTCGCGCCTGCACAAGGTGACGGGCTCGGCGATTGGTGCGCTCGCAGGCGTCAACCCCTACGAGCAGCCCGAAGATAAGATTGCCAGCCTCGTGTGGCCAGACTACAACCCCTTTCGAGGCAACGAGATGACAAAGGTACGCCCGAGCCTGATCGTCTCTCCCGCCGGCGCGAAACAGGCTACTCACACACACACGCACAAACACAACCCGCGCCCCCCGCGCGCGCAGTGGGGCAACGTGCACGAGGACGACGCGCAGGCGGCGTTCGCCCTCGCCATAGGCGTCCCCGAGTCCCACATCGAGAACGTTGGCTTGGTGGTCAGCGCGGAGAAGGGTTACCTCGCCATGTCCCCCGACGGCGTGCTGCACACGAGCACGGGCCCGGAGCTTATCGAGTTCAAATGTCCTTGGGGTTGTCGATACCTCGAGACGGAGCGCGACGTGCTACAGAAGGGCTCGCTCTACCCGCGCAAGCTCATTTCCGGCGCGAAGTGCGGCGTGGTGCCAATTCCACCGTACTACTTCACGCAAGTGCAGCACGGGATGTCGGTGCTGAGTTCGTTGGGCAAACGATTCACCCGAGCGCACTTCGTCGTGTGGTCGCCCTCCAAGAGCGCGGACGTGCGCGAGATCGCGCGCTCGCCCGACGGCTCGCGCATCGTGAGCACGCCCAAAGGCACGGTGCAGCTGACCGTCGTGGAGCGCGACGACGCGTACATCGCGCGCATGTACGAGCGCGTCGACAAGATGTGGGACAAGTACGTGGCGGCGTGCGTGTGGCGCGACTGCCAGTGCCTGAACGAGCCCGATCTGACGCCCTCGCTCGACCTCGACGTGTGATGATTGAGCTGCTGCGTGACGGTTGCGTGCTAGAAAGTTATTATTACTCGGATTCTACGAACATTCTACGTACGCAACATCGAGGCACCCACCTCCACCTCCTCTCCCAACTCACAACACAACTAGTTGCAACTTCATGACCACTGACGTCGAATATGGCTGCCTAAAAACAGATGACATTCGGCAAAATTGCGCGTACATTGGCGAGCAATTGAATATCCTCAATAGAAATCCCATTCCGTTCTGGAAAGCCATGGGTGAGCCAATCAAAAACCGAAACTGCCATGAAGAGGGCGACAAAATCGTATGTATTGATAGTACTAATGAAATGGGGATAAGGAGGTACGATCGTGATCAGTGCGGTCTAAGTGTGTTTCTGGATAATAATGACAATTGTAGGCTGAAAGCGGAGTTGTATAAAAATGAAAAATACTCCATGTTGCACGCGAAAAACATGCACCAGTGTAACACCACTCGGCGCGATCACACAAATGATGGGCAGGAATGGACCACTGGGGAATCTCTCACTTGGGGTCAATGTATCAGGCCGCGGGGCCCGACGCCCATTCGCGATGCAGTCACTGACCTCATTGAAGACTGGTTTTGAACAGTGATCATGGGATATTTCATATTTTAGACTTTTTTAGCTTTTTTAGCTTTGTAGCTTTGATCGCGACAACGATCCTTACCAGCAAGGCCCTCCCTACCAGCACGGCCCTACCAGCACGGCCCTACCAGCACGGCATGGCGGCGAATGCGCTCGCGATCGGTGGCGGGTGTAGTGGCAAAGGCAGACAAGGCGTGTGCGGCGCAATCATGGCGATGGAAGGGGGTGGGTGGTCGGCCGACACCGAACAGCGGATGCGGTTCGGGAAGCGCCGCCGCAGGGCGTCCTCGATGCACAGGGCGAGCTCCGCGTCGTACACGCCGTCCACGACGTCGACCTGCACGGAGAGGTGCAGGTGGCGCACGTCGGGCGCCGCCATCTCCACGTAGGGTTGGTAGTTCGTCTCGCCGGCTCCGTGCACCTCCTCCTCGTCGAAGAGCGCGTCCACCATCGCGCGCATCGCGCCGGCGTGGGGGATGTCGCCGTCGTCGAGTTTCTCCTCCTCGCCCTGCTCGGGCTCCACGGAGGTGTCCTCGAAGGTGTACTCGACGGTGTGGGGCGAGGCGGTATGGCAGTCTTCGCAGTCTTCGGATTGACAGCCATCGCAGTCTTCGCAATCGCTCGACCAACCGCCCGCGGCCTCCGTCCACTCCTCCTCGGGCTGCGGAGTCGGCGGGCCGATCACCGACTCCTTCTCAGGCTCCAACGCCTGCTGGGGCGGATCATCCGCCGGGGACTGCTGCTGCTGCTGCTTCTGCTGCAGCTGCTTCTGCTGCCTCTCCTGCTCCGCGGGCTTGGCACTCTCGAAGTACTGCTTGGCCACGTCGAAGGAGCACTGCAGCTTCTCGCACGCGTAGCACATCCCCGAGCTTCGCGCGCGGCGGGTGCACATCGGGTTCATACACGGCGGACCGGCCGCGGGGGGCGGCTTGGTCTTGGGCTTCTTCTGCTGCCGCGGCCTCCGATTCGCGGTCGGTCTGTTCTGCGTGTTCTGCCCATCCCTGCAGTCGGGGCGTGGCTCTTCGACGCGCACGCGCCGAAGCCCGGAGTCGAAGCACTCGGCCCGCCGCGCGTAGTGCTTCATGAACGACGTCTTCACCCCGTGTAGGTTCTCCAGCCCGCCCGAGCGCTGCAAGCAAAGGACGCACAGCGTGTCCATGGCGTTCTTCTTGATCAAGGTGTTCTGAAACTTCTTCCGCCGGCTGCGCCCCTCCTGCGCGCTGTCGATGGCGGAGAGCTGGGCGAGCGCCTTTGCCTTGCACGCGTCGTGGACGCATGCGGGCTCGTGCACCCACTTGCGACCCGTGCACTGCTCCCGCACCAGCGGCCCCGCCTCCACACCGCAGTGACAGAGGATGCAGACGGAGCGCGCGCCGCCCTCCTCGCCAAGATCCATGCCAACTACTCCAACTCTTGGGGATCGACGGAAGGAGGACAAATGAAAAAATGAAAAAATGAAAAGTGAGGTGGTGTGGGAGAGGGGGGTTTTGGGTTCTTTTTTTGGGGGTTCTTCGAGTTGGGTCTCGCGCGTTCAAACTCAAATTGTCGACGACCGTTTCCTTCACGAAAAGGGAAAGAGAGAGAAAGAGAGAAAGAGAGAGAGAGAGAGCCGCCATGTCCGACGCGCCGCATCAGTCTCAGCAGCAGCAGCCCGAGTCGGAGCCCGGTCCGCGCCCCCGCCGTCCCGCCGCGCCCACGCCGCCGCCCCGGCCGGCGATCCCCGCGTGCCGGCACGTGTGGCGGGTGTGCGGGCCGGACAACGGCATCGACGAGCACCCCGACCGCGTGTGCGTGCGGTGCGGCCTCGAGATCTGAGCGACCCACATTTTCTCCGGCTCAGTCAAAAGGACACTGCGCCGTCACCAATGGCAAGCGCCCCCGCCCGCCTGCCGGAGATCCTCTTCTCGCGGACCGACGCGGAGGCGGCCATGGTGGACGCCAAGACCATCGCCGCCGAGCTCATCGACCTCGCGCGCGAGCGGGGCATGCACCCCGTCGCCGTCTTCGACATCGACGAGACGCTGCTGCTCAACCATGAGGAGGACGACGACTTGGTGGCGGCGAACCCGCCCGTCGCCGCGCTGCACGCGTGGCTGCGCGAAGAGAAGGGCGTCACCATCTACGTCGTCACGGCGCGGCGGTGGACGGAGTGGAGCCGCAAGTTCGCCGAGCTGCAGCTCGCGACGCTGGGGTACCCCGCGCCCGCGGAGCTCTTCATGGTGAACCGCGAGCACGACGACGACCCGTCGGCGTCGCTCTTCAAGCTGGAGGCGCGGCGCAAGATCGCCGCCGGCGCGACGTCGGGGCGGCCGCACGCCGTCATCCTCAACGTCGGCGACCAGGCGTCGGACATGATGCTGATGGAGCCCTACTCGACGTACAACGCCAAGTTCGCGCGCCGCAACCTCGACCCCGGCGCGTACCACGCCATCGCCCACGCCGACGGCGTGTCGAAGGTCGGACTCAAGCTGCCCGAGCGGTACACCGTGGAGTGAGCGGATCGGCGGCGCGGCGCGTTTCGCGCCGCGCGAATTTTCTCGCCACATAGACAAAGAAGACGCGAGAGTGAACTAGATTCGAGGGCGCGCCATGATCTCCGCCCTCTCGTTCTCGTCGCGCGATCGCGACGCCGCGGAGTTTCCCGACGCCAACCGCTACGAGCTCGACGTGGGGCGGCTGCGCGCGATCCGCGAGATCCGCCTCGCCGGGCTGGAGATGCCCACCACGCACATGACGATCGAGGAGGGCGGCGACAACCGCGTGCACTTCTCGGAGGGGCTGCAGGTGCCCTCGGGGCCGAGCGCGGTGCAGCGCCCGACCGGCGAGCCCTACCACCACAACGAGCTCGTGGTCGTCGTCGACGGGCAGCACCACGCGGTCGCGCTGCCGGCGTGGCGCAACCCGCTGCGCCCCTCGGTGGAGGGTCCCGACCTCTACGACACGCGGAGCCCGCACGGCCTGCGCAACTACTTCGGCGCCGAGCACCCGC
>PBTG01000187.1 GCA_002726535.1 Myxococcales bacterium
ACCAAGTTCTCCAGTCGCTTGCCTTTGATGGCTTTGTCACCCGCGTCAATGGCTTCGTAGATGCCTTCAATGTTGTGATAGCTATCGATCAGTTTGGCCGCGGTTTTCATACCAATGCCCGGCACACCCGGGATGTTGTCGCTGCTGTCTCCACATAGCCCCTGAAGATCGGTGACTTGCTCGGGAGGAACCCCCATCTTTTCGACGACTTCTGCTCGACCGAGGCGTTTGTTTTTCATCGGATTGAGTAAATGGACATGCTCGGTCACCAGCTGACAGAGATCTTTGTCGGTACTGACAATGGTGACATCCAGCCCCGCTCGTTCACCTTGGACGGCGAGCGTCGCCATCAGGTCGTCAGCTTCCCACCCCTCAAGTTCGAGAGCAGCAATGTTGTAGGCCTTTACGACATCTCGAATGATGCTGAACTGTGGGATCAGGTCTTCGGGTGGTGCGCTGCGGTTGGCCTTGTATTCCGAATAGAGGTCTTTGCGGAAACTGCCCGCTGCGGTGTCGAAGGTCACCGCGAGCAGGTCTGGGTTTTCGTCTTGGATGAGTTTACGCAGTGTTGAAGTGAACCCATAGATCGCGTTCGTGGCCTGCCCGTCAGCTCTCGTCATACCTCTGATCGCATAAAATGCGCGGAAGATCTGGTTGTGTCCGTCCACCACGTACAATCTTGGGCGACTCATGGCTCAACTCCTAGAAGGCTCCGACGACGTCAATGCCTCGCGTCCGACACCATGACGCTATGGCTCGACCTCGATTATATCCCTTCGGCGCTTTGGATGCACCTTGCCGATCGAGTCCATGCAGCCATATCGATGCCATATCGAGACAGAGCAGATGATAGTGATACAATCTCATACGGTTAGATCTATTGATCGGAACCTTATTATATTGATTTCATTAGTTTTTTATTCGTAAACACAAAGATCTAAGTGCTTGTTTTGGATCGACTTTCCCCGCCTCAAACCAGACTGAGGCAGAGTGGAGAATTTGTCGCCATTTGCCGCTCATAGGCCAATAACTTTGCCAAACGTACAAGCCATGAGATCTTTTGAGGCCGTGAGCAGCGTCCCGTACTTGGGGCCAGGAGGCATTGATGGGTATCAGCAGCGTCGCAGCGATTCGAGAGGCAATCGAGGTCATCGAGTCACATCTGGGCGATGTGCGCGCACCGATCGGGATGGTCTTAGGGTCAGGTTTAGGGGGGCTCGCCGACCAGATCGAGTCCGCGCGTTCGTTGTCGTATTCGAAGATCCCCCACTTGCCCTTGTCTTCTGTGGCCGGCCACGCAGGCTGCTTGGTATGGGGCAAGTGGCATGGTCGAGATGTCATCGTTCTGTCAGGTCGAGTTCACCGATACGAGGGTCATCCTCTGGATCGTGTGGTCTTACCGATTCAGTTGCTCGGCGGATTGGGCGTGCAAACCTTGATCATTACCAATGCCGCTGGGGCGGTGAACGCCGATTATCGTCCTGGTCAGGCGATGGTGATTCGCGATCATCTCAATTTTCAGGGGGGCAATCCCTTAGTTGGTTACAACGACGACCGACTTGGACCACGTTTTCCGGACATGACAGTCGCCTACGACAAAGCACTCAGAGAACTCACGTTGGCCCAGGCAAAAGAGCAAGGGCTGACAGTTCATGAGGGAGTCTATGCGAGCGTGTTGGGACCCTCGTACGAGACCCCGGCCGAGATCGGAATGCTGCGAGTCTGTGGTGCCGACGCAGTGGGCATGTCCACAGTCCCCGAGGTGATCGCCGCACGTCACATGGGAATGCGGGTGCTGGGCTTGAGCGTTTTGACCAATATGGGCGCTGGGATCGGCGCGAACGAACTGCATCACGATGAGGTCAAAGTGGTAGCAGGACAGGCGACGGCTGGAATGATCGAGCTCATTGCCTCGGTGGTTGAGCGCCTCGATGATGCCCACGTCCGCGACGATTTTCGCGCTCGTTTTCACACCAGGATGCTGCTCTAGGGCCCGTCAGTCAGACTCCGAATCTTTGAGACTAGCCAAAATTCGTAGGTATGCTTGATAACGTTGAGGTGCGATCTCGCCCTGCTTGGCCGCCTCGCGAACGGCGCAGTCCGGTTCATTATCATGATGACAGTCTCGGAAACGACACCGCGTCGCCGGCTCATCGAACTCGGCAAACCAAGAACGAAGAGCGGTCGCGTCGATTTGCCACAGACCAAACGAACGAATGCCAGGGGTGTCGATGATCCGTGTGCCATCTTGGAGTTGCACGAGTTGAGAGGCAGTTGTTGTGTGACGGCCGCGTCCATCGCGCGCACGGACTTGAGCAGTTTGCCGGTTCGCATCTGGCCACAGCGCGTTGAGCAAAGAGGATTTTCCGACGCCGCTGTGACCAATGAATACGCAGGTTTGACCGGTTACGCTCTGCCGCAGGGCGTCGACCCCATGGTTGCTGGTCGCCGCGCAGGCCAGGCAACGTACCCCTAACTCTGCGTAGGGCCGTAAGAGTTCTTCGAGAGCGTTTGGCTCGCTCAATAAATCGATCTTGTTGACCACGATGATGGGGGTCACACCGCCTCGTTGCACCGCGATCATCACTCGATCGATGACGCCTGTTCTGATGTTGTCATCGGTTGGTGCGACCACGATCACCGCGAGATCCACATTGGCAGCGATGACCCGCTCGAGGCGCGGGTCGAATGGGTCGGGACGCGAGATCAGGGTTTGTCGCTCACAGACATTGGCAAGCGCTCGGTCGGCGGGAAGCTCAGGATCGAAGCCCACTCGGTCGCCTACGGCGGTACTGACCACACCGTTGTGAAACCACAATCGGAGTTGTTCACCGTCATCACTACGGATCGTGCAGCCTTTGCGACTGACCCGCACGACCAGCCCCACTTGTTTGGCGACCGCGAGCTGTTCGCTCTGTGAGTCGAGTCGACCGGCTCGACTCTGGAGTCGACCAGCTCGTAATTTTTCGAAGTGGCTTTGATCTTCATCGGACTCATCGACCGGTCGACGACTTTGTTTGCGCAACGAGCGCTTCATCGCACGAGCAATTTTACGTGCCCGCTTGCGGTCACCGACTTGGCGGTTCTGATCACCGCCTCGTTTACTCATGAGTCCGTCCGCCGATCTCCGAGTATCGATGAAGTGCTGTCATGTCGCTTCATCAAACGTCGTCCGGATGAGGGTCAAGGAAGAGATCTGGCATCAACTCATTGCCTGGTTTGGTCGCGTAAGCGCTCAGATCAGTGATGCCTTGGCTCGCGAGGACCTCGTCGTCAATGAGGAATTGTCCACTCGGTCCACCTGCTGGAGTGGTCAGCACGACGTGGGCGGCGTCGGCCATAATCTGTGGAGTTCGTCCGTAAGCGAGCAAATCGTCGCCTCCGAACATTCGTACCGCTGAAGTGGAAATCAGGGTTCTGGGCCACAGCCCGTTGACGGTAACTTGACCGGCAAATTCGGCGGACAAACCGACAACACACATACTCATCCCGTACTTCGCCATGGTGTAGCCGAGGTGATATTTGAACCAATTTGGGTTGAGATTAAGAGGGGGCGATAGATTTAAAATGTGGGGGTTGTCGCTTTTCAGCAGGTGCGGAAGGCAGGCGCGACTGGTGAGGTATGTGCCGCGCGTATTGACCTGATGCATCAGGTCAAATCGTTTCATCGAAAGGTCAAGGGTCGGAAGCAGTTCGATCGCGCTGGCGTTGTTGACGCAGATGTCGATTCCACCGAAGCGTTGCACGGCGGCTTGAGTCGCCGCCTCAACCTGGGACTCCTCACGCACGTCGACCACGACTGGCAAGGCTTGACCCCCAGCGGCGATGATCTCTTCGGCGACCGAGTGAATCGTCCCGGGTAACGTAGGGTGGGGCGTAGAGGTCTTCGCGGCGATCACGACGTTGGCGCCATCTTTGGCGGCTCTCAGAGCAATGGCGCGGCCAATCCCGCGACTGCCGCCCGTGATAAAGAGTGTTTTTCCCTTCAGGCTTCGATCTGTGGTCATGGTGTCCTCCTTTTCGCGCTCATGCTCGCAGTGTCTGACCAGAATGTCACCTTAGTGCGCTCGATCTATGGGCATATATTGACACCCTAGGTATCGAACAATCACAGACTTTATCGGTTTAGACTGTCCCTTCGCCGTAGTTTGGTGTATATCGCGACGCGGAATGTTACTTCCGGTGACATTCCTGCGTTGCAAGCACCAGACCTGCGATTTTATGTCCGGTCGGTGCAGGTGTTCTGCATAGGGAGCGTTGCAACGTACAGCCATGACCCGAACTTTGGGCTGAAGGATCGACCATATGGGTGTGCACCGGATCGTTAAAGGATTGGATCTTCCGATTACGGGAGAGCCGCAACAGAGTATCTCTGAGGGCAATGCCCTGACTCAAGTCGCGCTACTCGGTGACGACTATGTCGGTATGAAACCTCGGATGATGGTCAAAGCTGGCGATAGGGTCCTCAAAGGACAAAAAGTCTTTGAAGATCGAAAAAACGAGGGCGTATTTTTTACCGCTCCAGCTGCTGGCATCGTCTCCGCTGTCAATCGCGGCAAGAAGCGCCGCTTCTTGTCGCTGGTGATCGATCTGGCCGATGAGCAAGAGCACGTCACCTTTGAGAACTACGCTTCGGATCTTGACGGCGAGGCGACTCGGGCGTTGATGATCGAGTCTGGAAGCTGGACGACCCTGAGGGCGCGGCCTTTTAACCGAGTCCCAGCGGTGGACAGTCAGGCTGAGGCGATCTTCGTCAACGGCATGGACACGGAGCCGCTTAGCGGCGATGTCGACGTCATCATTGAGGGGCACGAGGCGGCTTTTGCGGCTGGCTTGCGCGGCTTACGAAGCCTCACGGAAGGCAACGTATATCTGTGTGTTGCTCCTGGTTCGAGGATCACCGCTGGCGATGCAGCCGGCATTGACGTGCAGACCTTTAGTGGCCCGCACCCGGCAGGATTGAGCGGCACGCACATCCACACATTGAGCCCAGCGAGTCGAGCCCACGAGCAGTGGAGCATCCGCCTTCAGGACACCATCGCCCTGGGCTATCTCTTGCAGACTGGCACGCTGTACAGCGATCGCGTAGTCGCCATTTGTGGCCCCAACGCCAAGTCTCCGCGCTTGGTTCAGACTCACGTTGGCGCAAGCCTCACACAACTCTGTGATGGAGAGGCAACTGACAGCGCCGAGACCCGTGTGATCAGCGGTTCGGTGTTGAGTGGGCGAAGTGCCATGGGCGCAGAACTCGGCTGGCTTGGCGCCTCTCACGTACAGGTCTCGATGATTCGTGAAGATCGAGATCGTCACTTCATCGGCTGGCTCACTCCTGGCGCGAATATGTTCTCGACCATGCGGATTTATCTGTCGAGTTTGATGCCTGGTAAGAAGTTTGCGATGACCAGCAACGCCCATGGCCAAGCGCGGGCCATGGTGCCGATTGGGATGTACGAAAAGGTGATGCCATTGGACATGATGCCGACCTTTTTGCTACGAGCTTTAATCGTTGGAGATCTGGAGAGAGCTGAGCAACTCGGCGCCCTGGAACTCGACGAAGAGGACCTTGCACTGTGCACATTCGTGTGCCCTGGCAAATA
This sequence comes from Myxococcales bacterium, assembly GCA_002726535.1. GTDB lineage: Bacteria > Myxococcota_A > UBA9042 > UBA9042 > UBA9042 > UBA9042. The sequence continues at coordinate 5,598 of PBTG01000187.1, forward strand.
TGAGTACGGCCCGATCTTGTCGGAGCGACTCGCTGAAATTCACAAAGAGGGATGATGATTTCGATGCCAGGGGCGGCGTCGTACACATTGTCTCTAAGTCGGCCATACACGGCCTAAGTGAGGGAGCGGATGCAGGCGCTTCGCAAAATCCTCGACAAGGTGGGTAAGGATTTCGAGCACGGCGGGAAGTTTGAACGCTTCCATGCTTTGTACGACATGCACGACACCATCTTGTATTCCCCGGCTGATGTATCGAAGTCGGGCAGTCACGTTCGCGATGGGATGGATCTGAAGCGGATGATGTTTACCGTCGTCATCGCGATGATCCCCGCGGTGGTAATGGCCCTGTACAACACGGGTTTTCAAGCCAACTTGGCGATCTCCAATGGAGCTCAGCCTTTGGACGCTTGGCAGATGACCGTATACGCAGCGCTCGGGCTGGGATTCGATCCCAACGATTTCATCGCCAATGTCGCCCATGGCTTGATTTGGTTCGCTCCCGTGTTTGCCGTGACCGCCGTGGCCGGCGGTATCGTCGAGGTCATCAACGCGGTGGTTCGTAAGCACGAGGTCAACGAAGGCTTCTTGGTGACGATGTTTCTCATCCCGCTGATTTGTCCGGCCAGCATCCCCTTGTGGCAGGTCTTCATCGCCACCATCTTCGGGGTCTTGATCGGCAAAGAGATCTTCGGCGGCACTGGCTTCAACATTCTCAACCCGGCATTGGTGACTCGTGCCTTCTTATTTTTCGCCTATCCGGCCGAAATCTCCGGAGACAAGGTCTGGATCGCGGCCGACTTGGCGCAGGCCGATGGCATGTCAGGAGCCACTTGGTTGAGCAAAGCGGCTGTCGCTGGCATGAGTGTAGATGGTCTGGCAAATCTCGATTGGATGGACGCCTTTATCGGCTTTGTACCTGGCTCCATGGGAGAGACGTCGGCGCTCGCATGCATCATTGGGGCGGTGATTCTGATCGCTACGGGTATCGGCTCGTGGCGCACGATGTTGGGCGTAACGGTCGGCACCTTCGCGATGGCTTCGCTGCTCAACGCGATCGGCTCGGACACCAACCCCTTCTTCAGCGTGCCAGCTCACTATCATTTCGTTCTTGGCGGCTGGGCGTTGGGCACCGTCTTTATGGCTACCGAGCCTGTCACCTCACCTTTTACCAACACCGGTAAGGCCATCTATGGATTTCTCATTGGTGTGTTGGTGGTGCTGGTCAGGGTAGTCAATCCGGCCTATCCCGAGGGCATGATGCTGGCGATCTTGTTCATGAACATGTTCTCGCCCTTTATCGATCACTTCTTTGTTCAGGCGAACATCAAGCGGAGGGTCGCTCGATATGCGTAGCAATTCATACATCTTTGCCTTCGCGGCCGCAGTCTGCGCTGTGTGCGGGATCGTCGTCGCCGGCTCAGCGGTTAGCCTCAAAGATCGCCAAGACGCCAATCAACGCCTCGATAAGCAAAAAAAGGTGCTGACAGTCGCTGGATTGATGGAGGTTGGCGAAGAGATCACAGCCCAAGAGGTGCAAAAGCGCTTCAGCGAAAACGTTGAAGTGCAGGTCGTGACGCTCAAGAGCGGCGAGATCGCCAAGGACATCGACACCGCGACCTTCGATCAACAAAAGGCAGCGAAAGACACCGCGACGAGCGCACAGGCCCCGACCAATCGGGCCAAAGTGCAGCGTCTACCCCACAACGCCAACGTGTATTTGGTCAAGAAAGACGGTCAAGTAAAAAATTACGTATTTCCAGTCGAGGGCAAGGGCTTGTGGTCCACTCTGTACGGATATCTAGCCTTGGAAAAAGATCTCAACACCATCGCAGGTTTGACCTTCTACCAGCACGGAGAGACCCCTGGTCTCGGTGGTGAGGTCGACAACCCGAAGTGGAAGGCGCTGTGGAAAGGTCGCAAGGCGTTCAAAGACGGCAAAGCGAACATCCGCGTGATTAAAGGTCAGGCTGGTCCCGTAGACAGCGCGCCCTATGAGGTTGACGGACTGTCAGGAGCGACCCTGACCTGTAACGGCGTCACCGCATTGCTTCAATTTTGGCTCGGCGAGCACGGGTTCGGACCCTATCTCACCAAGGTTAAAGGCTAACTCCGAGGGAACGCCCCTCACTTTCGACCCAATATTTGGGAGGAATAAACAAGCTATGGCAGCAAAAACCAAAGAGATTTTGCTCGATCCATTGTTCAACAACAACCCGATCGCGTTGCAGGTTCTAGGGATCTGCTCGGCGCTCGCGGTGACCACCAAGATGGAGACCTCGTTTGTCTTGAGTTTGGCGGTGATCGCTGTGGTTGCGTTGTCGAACGTTGCGGTCAGTGTCTTGCGTAACTACATCCCGGCTTCGATTCGAATCATCGTCCAGCTGACGATCATCGCATCGCTGGTGATCGTCACCGACCAAGTGCTCAAAGCCTTTGTCTACGACATCAGTAAGCAACTGAGCGTATTCGTCGGACTCATCATTACGAACTGCATCGTCATGGGCCGTGCCGAGGCCTTCGCCATGCAGAATCCACCGCTTCCCGCTTTCATTGATGGGATCGGCAACGGTTTGGGCTACGGTCTGGTTCTCATGGTGGTCGGGTTTTTCAGAGAGCTCTTCGGCTCCGGCAAGCTCTTCGGTGCTGTCATCTTCCCGCTGGTCTCAGAAGGGGGTTGGTATACACCCAATGGCTTGATGGTTCTGGCTCCTAGCGCATTTTTCCTGATCGGCACGTTCATTTGGATCTTGCGCGTCTTCAAACCCGAACAGATCGAGGAGAACTGAGCCATGGAGCATTATCTCTCGTTGGCCACGAAGGCCATCTTCGTAGAGAACATGGCGCTCGCCTATTTCTTAGGCATGTGCTCGTTCTTGGCGGTATCGAAAAAAGTCAGCACAGCGCTCGGCCTGGGTATGGCCGTGATCTTCGTACTCACGGTCACCACACCCGTGAACAACCTGCTGCACCAATACGTACTCAAGCCTGACGCGCTCATTGAGGGCGTCGACCTGAGCTTCTTGGCCTTTTTGACCTTCATCGGGACCATCGCCGCGATGGTGCAGATCGTTGAGATGGCGCTCGATCGCTACGCTCCGGCTCTGTACAGCGCGCTCGGTGTGTTCTTGCCGCTCATCGCGGTGAACTGCGCGATCCTCGGCGCCTCGCTCTTCATGGGCGAGCGCGACTACAACTTCGCTGAGAGTGTCGTTTTCGGTCTCGGTTCTGGCATCGGCTGGGCTCTGGCGATCGTCGCTCTCGCGGCGATTCGGGAAAAACTTCGCTACAACGCTGTGCCACCGGCACTGCGAGGGCTCGGATTGACCTTCATGATCACCGGGCTCATGGCGATTGGATTCATGGCCTTTTCGGGCATACAGCTTTGAACCCTTGTCTCTTTCGCGTCCAACGGGGACGCTAAAGCTCTACCTAGAGGTGTCTTATGACAGTGGCAGTTGGCGTCGGCATGTTCATTGTGGTGATCTTGAGCTTGGTCGCGGTCTTGATGGTCGCGAAAGCCAAGCTGGTCCCCAGCGGTGAAGTGACCATTCTCATCAATGACGATCCGGACAAAGCGCTCAAGGTGCCCAGCGGTACGACGCTGCTCAACACCTTGTCCGCCAACAAGATCTTCATCCCGTCGGCCTGCGGTGGAAAGGGATCTTGCGGTGTCTGTACGGTCCATGTGCACGATGGTGGCGGTGCATTGTTACCCACCGAGGAGAGCCACATTACTCGTGGTCAGGCTCGCGAAGGCTGCCGACTTGCCTGTCAGGTCAAGGTCAAGAGCGATATGAGCATCGAGCTCGAGCCGGAGATTTTCAGCGTTCGCAAATGGACGTGCACAGTCCGCAGCAACGAAAACGTAGCGACCTTCATCAAAGAGTTTGTCCTGAACTTGCCAGAAGACGAAGAGGTTCCCTTCAAAGCGGGAGGATACATTCAGATCGAGTGTCCTCCCCACGTCCAGGACTACAAAGACTTCATCATTGGAGAGGAGTACAAGGCTGACTGGGATAACTTCAACATGTGGCGCTACAAGTCCGTGGTTACCGAAGAGGTCAACCGCGCCTACTCCATGGCGAACTATCCGGGTGAAAAGGGCATCATCATGCTCAACGTGCGTATCGCCTCACCACCGCCTCGGGGTCCTGAGGGGATTCCTCCCGGAATCATGTCGAGCTACATCTTCGGTCGAGAGCCCGGTGATGACGTGGTCATCTCAGGTCCATTCGGAGAGTTCTATGCCACGGTCAATGATACCGAGATGGTCTTCGTCGGTGGCGGTGCGGGTATGGCGCCGATGCGTAGCCATATCTTCGACCAGTTCAAGCGAATCAAGACTGATCGCAAAGTGAGCTTTTGGTACGGAGCCCGCTCGTTCCGCGAGGCCTTTTACATCGAGGACTTCGATAGCATCCAAAATGACAACGACAACTTCGTTTGGCACTTGGCCCTGTCTAGTCCACTCGATGAGGACGTTTGGGACGATCCACAGGCAGAGTCTCGCAAGCACTTGGGTGCTGAGCACGGTTACGTCGGATTTATCCACCAGGTGCTCTACGACAACTACCTCAAAGACCACGAGTCACCGGAAGATGCCGAATACTACATGTGCGGCCCGCCGATGATGAATCAAGCGGTAATGAACATGCTCGAGGACCTTGGGGTTGAGCGTGATAACATCTACCTCGATGATTTCGGCGGTTAAGCACGACTTGGTAGCCGACTCGATAGACCGGGCCCCTGGGTCCGGTCTATTGAATTGCCGCAAACGAGGAACAAAAAAGCCATGAGCACTCCCTCAGAATCGAGCCCTTGGTCAAAGTTAAAAATCCTCCCGATCGTTTTTGTGCTCGCGCTCTTCGCCATGTTGTGGTGGCGAAGTGGCTCGGAATCGACCTCGACGCCACCGGAAAAGGTCGTCGAAGTGCAGCGGCTCAGCGAGAGCGACGAGCACACGACGACCTTGAGTGGGCCGATTTTTGGCACGCGCTACATCGTGAAGGTCAACGAAAAGCTCGATGACATCTCGCGAGGAGGCTTGCAGAGCAAAATTGAGCGGCATCTGAGTCAGATTGATGAAGCCATGTCTACCTACAAAGCTACCTCGGAGGTGAGCCGCTTTAATGCGCTGGCCATGGGGCAGTCTGTGACGGTTTCACAGGCCACAGCTGAGGTCCTTGAGGTTGCGCTGCACATCGGCCAACAAAGCGAAGGCGCCTTCGATGTCACAGTTGGCCCACTGGTGGACGCCTGGGGCTTTGGGCCCAAAGGCGGCGGCAAGGCGCCAGATGAGGCAACCCTGGCTAAGCTTCGCGAAAGTGTGGGTGCATCGCGAGTGCTCCAAATCGACGAAGACACGCGCACGCTGGTGAAAAAAGTCGCCGGCGCTCAACTTGATCTGAGCGCGGTCGCCAAAGGATATGCTGTCGACAGCTTGATGAAGCTCTTGACCGACCGAGAGTACGCAGGCGTGCTGGTCGAAATCGGTGGTGAATTGCGTGTATCCGGTCAGCGTGGCGACGGAAAAGCCTGGAAACTGGGTGTCCAAAATCCCGAAGGCGGCGGCGCTTATGAGGTCATCGACGCGGAACAGGGGGCGTTGGCAACCTCAGGCGACTATCGAAACTTCCGCGTCTATGAGGGCAAGCGGGTCTCGCACACCATCGATCCACGGACTGGTAGGCCGGTGACTCACAACTTAGCGAGCGTCAGTGTCCTGGCGGACAACTGTGCCGCGGCCGACGCTTGGGCGACGGCCTTGACGGTCCTTGGGCCCGAGCAAGGTATGAAACTCGCAGAGGAAGAGCGGCTGGCTGTGATGATGTTGGTTCGCCAAGATAAGGGGTTTGAGCGCTTGACGACGAAGCTGTGGCCGACCCATGGGCAACGAGCCCATGAGGATTCAGGTACCGCAGGTAAATAAAGACTAGAGCCTAGGGCGGAAATCCGTACACTAGAGCCACTCGTACCCTGGGAGGGACACGTGAATCAAGGAATCCGGTTTGCAATTACATTGGTTTGTTTGACGTTGGTGGCATGCGCTGGGTCGGATTCACCTGGAAATTCGATCAACAATTCCAGCGACATCTTCGCCGCCGATCTAAGCGTGGGAGTGGATGTTCCCGCGGCAGACACGTCACCGGCCGGAGACACTGCTGCGCCTGTGGACACGACAGTGTTGGCAGATGCCAGCGGGCCCGCCACGGACATTGCCTCTCCCGAAGATACCAACCAGCCTGCTGACGTGGCGGTCACCGACAGCGAAATCGCTCAAGATACGGTCGCTGAAGACACCACAACCATTGGCCCTGCAGACGTCGTTGACGGGCAAGGCCCAGGCCAAACTGACGCATCAATGCCGCCAGCCGACGCAATCGCCACAACAGACACTGGGACAGCTGCTCCCTTGTGCTGTGACAAGGGGCAGCAGTGTGCCCCAGGTAGCGTGTGTGCCGACGGCCCATTTAACGCGCGCAAGTGCATGTCGCTCAATCTACTCAAGCCGGGGGCTTGCTGGACCGACGACCAGTGCGGCGCAGGGGCTACCTGCCAAGGCGTCATGCTCTGCGGATGTGCAGCGACCTGCAAAGCCATGGACAAACCCGGAATGTGCGTCAAAAACCCGACGGGCGGAGCCAAGTGCAAGCTCGATGGCAAAGGGCTGATGAAAGGCTGCGTCGCCGGAGAGTTTTGCAGACTCCCAGAGACCAACCTGACTTGCGCCGGCGAGGGCACATGCGCAGTGCTGCAAAAGATATGCACCAAAGAGTACAAACCCGTTTGTGGCTGCGACAAAAAGACCTACGGCAACGCCTGTATGGCCAACGCTGAGGGCAAGAACTTCTCGAGCAAAGTCGCTTGTAGCGGTGGCCCCACACCAATCCCGCTCTGTTGCAAGAATGACAATGAGTGCAAAGCGGGCGGCGTCTGCATCCTCGATGCGTCTGGTAAAGGCCAGTGCAAAAGCACGCTGATTTTGAACAAAGGCCAGTGCTGGAACAAATCACAGTGCGGCGGCGCAGCCTGCAAGGGCGCAGTTGTGTGTGGCTGCGGCGCCACGTGCAAATCTCCTGATAAGCCCGGCACCTGCGACACGCCCACACCCGGTGTCTGCAAAGTCGGCGACAACACCACCTGCTCGAAAGGGTTTTACTGCAACGGCCCCTGTGGCCAGAGCGGAAAGTGCGCGCCTATCCCACAGATGTGCACCATGGAGTTCAAGCCTGTTTGTGGCTGCGATAAAAAGACCTATGGCAACGCCTGTTCGGCCGCAGCTGCTGGTGTGAGCGTCGCCTCTCAGGGCGATTGTCAGGGCGGCGGTACACCCACCTGCGTGGTTGGTAACGTTGGTGCTTGTGGCAAGACAGAGTTTTGCGCTGGAACTTGCGGTAAGACCGGAAAATGCACGCCGATGCCCAACGGCTGCCCGAAGATCAACAATCCAGTTTGTGGTTGTGACAACAAAACCTACAGCAACAGCTGCGTGGCCAACTTGGCTGGTCAAGAGACCAAGAGCACAGGTGCTTGCGGGGCCAATGCCGGTGGTTGCTGCACCGCTGCGAGCGGGTGCAAGAACAAGACCGATTCATGCATCAAAGACGCCAAAGGCACCGGGGTTTGCAAAGACACGAGTAAGCTAGGCGCTGGCGATTGCTGGAATGATGGCGACTGCAAGGGCAGCGTCTGCCAAGGCGCAGTACTGTGTCCCTGTGGAGCCAATTGCATCATGCCGGACAAGCCGGGCAAGTGCGCAGCGCCGGGATTTTGCATCGTTGGATCGGGCAAAGGTTGCCCTGACACTGATTTTTGCGATGGGCCATGCGGCCTGTCAGGTGCCTGCGTACCCAAACCGCAGATGTGCACGAAGATTTACAAGCCTGTTTGCGGCTGTGACAACCAGACCTATGGCAACAGCTGCGAAGCCAACGCCAAAGGCATGGGGGTCAAAGCTCAAGGCAAATGTGTTGCCGGCGGTGGCGGGCCGAACTGCTGCAAAGATGACAAGTCGTGCAGCGGCGGCGTCTGCGCCAACATCATCGGCGGATCAGGGATCTGCAAGTCTACCAAAACCCTCAAAGCAGGGCAGTGCTGGACCGATGCACAGTGCAAAGGCAAGACCTGCGCAGCGGCGGTTATCTGCCCCTGCGGATCGAACTGCTTGATGCCGGATGCTCCGGGCAAGTGTATCTGAGCTGCGGGGCGCTTACCGTCCACGTTGAGGCCTACTCATGATCAAGATGATGCTATTGACCATCGCCGCATTCGGGCTTTTGATGCTCGCTATGGCTGTCGGCGTCATGTTCGGAGGCAAAGCCCTGAAGGGTTCGTGTGGTGGTGTCGATACGGATTGCGCTTGTGAAAACTCGGGCAAACCGGTGTGCGAACTGAAGAAAAAAATGCGGGAAAATGCCCGTAACAACTCTGATTTTATCGGCTAACGCAGCGCTCGACCAACCCATCGATATGTGAACTGGGGGCTAAGGTGCCCAGTTCGTTGCCGTGCTCTCCGGCGAGTCGGCTGGCAACAAAAGTGTCGCTCACGCAAGCGGGCGCCCAGCGGATCAGCAGCGAGGCTTGAAAGGCTAAGGCCATCTGCTCGACGACGCGTCGCGCTCGAAACTCCAATGCATCGCTATCGCGGAGCGAAGTGCTCAGCGCTTGGAGGTAGCTGTCATAGCGACGGTCAGCACCCGCGGCGGCTTTGAGTTCAGACTCAAAGGCATGTACGCCCTCGGGCTCTTTGAGTAAAGCGCGCAGTACGTCCAGTGCGATCACGTTGCCAGAACCTTCCCAGATGCTGTTTAAGGGCGCGTCTCGATACAGCCGCGCCATCGGACCCTCTTCGACGTAGCCGTTGCCTCCGTGAGCCTCCATGGCCTCGTAGACCACAGAGGGGGTTCGCTTACAGATGTGGTACTTCGATACTGCTGTTGCCAATCGAGCAAGTGCTTGTTCTGCGGGATCTTTCGCACCAGCGTCATAGGCTTGTCCCAAACGCATCCAGGTGGCGTTCGCCGCCTCGGATTCGAGCTGTAGATCGGCCAATAGGTTGCGCATCAGTGGATGTTCGATAAGCGTCTTGCCAAAAGCCCTTCTGTGGGTCGCGTGGTGAGCGGCTTGAGCCACGGCGTGACGAATCTGGGCCGACGAGCCCACCACACAGTCGAGTCGCGTGTGTTGGACCATCTCAATGATCGTCCGGACTCCTCGTCCAGGCTCTCCAACCATCTGTGCCCAAGCGCCATGATATTCGATCTCGCTCGACGCGTTGGAGCGATTGCCGACTTTGTCTTTGAGCCGTTGAATCCACAGGGGATTGCGGGTGCCATCGGGCGCCCATCTGGGTACGATAAAGCAACTCAACCCGTCGGGGGGGCCATCGACACTCGCTGTGTTGGCGAGGGTTAAAAAGGCGTCGCTCATGGGCGCGGAGCAGAACCATTTGTGACCCACAAGCCGGTACCAAGCCCCCGACCCATGCCCCTCGCCGGCGAGGTGAGCGAGAGTTGAGTTGGCACGGACGTCCGAGCCCCCCTGCTTTTCGGTCATGGCCATGCCCATGGTGCAACCGCTCTTGTTTTGAGCGGGCTGGTCGCTGGGGTCATAGCTCCATGAGGTCACTCGACTAACCCACTGCTCAGCGATTTGTGGTTGGCGTCGTAGCGAGGGGACCGCGGCGAAGGTCATGGTGATCGGACAGCCGTGACCTTGCTCGACTTGGCCCATCATGTAGCTCTTGGCGAGCCGCGTGATCATCGCGCCAGGAGCGGCATCGGTCCATGGCTGGGCGTGAATCCCCGCTTCAATGCTGGTCCGCATCAGATGGTGATAGCTCGGGTGATAGTGAACCTGATTGATTCGGTGGCCGAAGCGGTCGAACAAGCGCAGCTCCGGGTGGTTTTCATTGGCCAGCCGACCATGCTCGATCATCTCAGCGCTGCCGAGTTGGTCACCAAGCTCAGTGAGTTCGTTGAGTCGATTTGGGTCCAAGTGCCTGTCCGTCAACTCTTTCAAAACGACATCACTATCGAAGAGATTGGTCCCTTCGAGCGGCGCGGGTTGATTGACGACTTCATGGCTGGGCGCAGGCAATGTTGGCTTACTCATAGCCGCATTTGACCGCTTTTGAGCGAGAACGCCAAGTCCTATTGTCTCCGGTACGCACCTGTCGTCTTGCCGCGCCTCACGGGCGCCCGTCGTTGCCGCGGGTTTCAAAAGTTGCCGGTCGTCCCTCCAGACCTCGCGCGATGATCCACTGACCGTAGCGCTGACCTACCTCGTGCGACAGCTTCTCGAGGGGTTGGACCTCTCGCAGCAGCCAGCCAAATCCAGACAGCGGACGTCTAATCGAGCGCACCAGAAGCCGGTGAATGCGGCTCTGTGGGATCTGCAGAGCATTGGAGATGGGGCGACCTTGCAATCGTCTGGTCAAGGCGAACAAGGTCGTTTTGGGTAGGAAAAAAGGCGGCTCAAGTTCTACGCCCTCGAGCAGCGCTTGAGTCAATTCGATGGCGTTGGCGTCGACGGCGAAATGGCGCCCACGAATTCGAGAGCGAAGGTCGACCGCCTCGCGCTCACTTGCCGGTAAGAGGACTGGGTCGACACCTAGAAACCAGCCGGCCAGACGCCAAAACTCATGATGGAGTTGGCGTTCCTCGGCGCTCCATGTCACGCCGAGCTTGCACAAACCCTCAGCGACTCCGACGTCAAACATCAGATGAGTGTAGGCGCTGTCTTCTTGGTTGATGGGGGCGTCTGCGTTGGAGCCACGTCGCTTCGAGAGGTGAAATCGGATGTGTCCATGGAGCAGCCTGATCTGCAGCAATGTGCGCCAGCCTTGAGCGCCTGGTCTCAGGCCATCGGGCAGGTGGGTGTCATAGACCATCTGCCCGGTCTCCATGATCCTCCGGCGCGAGCTTTCGACCAGGCGACCCGAATAGGTCAGCACCTCGGCGATGTGTGGGTTGGTGTACGACTCGATCATACCGCCCAGGAGTAACGCGGCGCTCGACAGCACATGGGTGCGCACAAAAAGCCGACGGCCCCGCTCGATTCGAGACCAACGAACCCAATCCGGAGGGGTCGCTGTGACCTGGACAAAGCGCTCGCAGGCCGCGTCTCCCTGAGCCGCGGCTCGTTGAACCTCCTCAAATCGGATCGGCCTACCGATGTTCGACAAACTCGCGACCACTGCATCGGCCAAGGGATCGCCGACACGTCTCAAAGCGTCCAGATCCGACAGAGTCGGTAGCGTCATATGGCAAGGGGCTGCGGTCATGTATCTCAAGAGCAAAAGGTCGTGTTTCCAAGGTGCGGGCTCCCACGGGGCTTGGCAAGAGTCTTGTGGTATCTGGTTGTGTCCCTTCAAAGACAGATGAGGTCTTGAGATCCCACCGAAAAGACCTACGCGGAGTTTGTGCAGGACATCGGCTTTGAGCCGATCTAAACTCATCTCACGACTCTTCAAAGACTGACGTCAACTTCTCGAGGAATAGGCAAGATGCTGGGTGAACAGGGCAATACAGAGCAACAAAACGAAGGGGTACATCCCCTCGCTCTATCGCCTTCTAATCAACAAGTTCAGCAATCTTCACCGGAAGGTGGTGGCGACGTCGAGGGCCGACAATCTCCTGCTGCTGCGTTAGAGCCTGCACTTCAACGGTCGTTGCAAGGCAGTCGATATGCCCAAGGGCGCCAAGATGCTGGCATGGGAGGGCCTGGTCAGGGCTATGTTCAGACCAAGGCCATGAGTCAGCCTCCCCGACCAGGTGCCAATCCAGTTCAAAAAAAGCACAGCACCTTGCCTGGCTCCGACCAATTCGCCCTTCAGCTTCGAGAATCGGCAGGGGCGCCCGATCTGGCGTCAGTGCACTCGCAAGCTGAGCAAGGTGTCAGCGGTGGTGGAGGGGCATTGCCTCACGGCGGGCAAATCCAGGACGCTTTTGGTCATCACGACGTCAGTGGGGTCGGCGCTCACGTGGGCGGCAAAGCAAAAGAGGCCGGAGAAGCGATCGGCGCACAGGCCTATGCACGGGGCGATCAAGTTGCCTTTAACGAGTCTCCAGGTTTGCACACTGCGGCCCATGAGGCTGCGCACGTCGTTCAGCAGCGAAGCGGCGTCCAACTCGATGGCGGCGTCGGCCAAGCCGGCGACAGCTACGAGCAACACGCTGACGCCGTTGCGGACAAGGTCGTGGCTGGCGAGTCCGCTCAGGGCCTGCTCGATGAGATGTCTGGTGGCGGCGACGAAGGCGGCGGCGTTCAAGCCAAGACCGAAAAGAGCGCGCCGAAGGCATCGGAAACGCCAACCGAGTCCGTCGATATCGCCAAACTCACCAAGGACCTGCAGAAAGTTCAAAAAGACTCCGCTGAACTGACAGCCTTGGCCGACTCTTGGTATCAACAAAGCGTATCGGGCAACGTCAAGGCCACCAAAGAGAGCACTCCTGATGGGGCGCAGAGCGCTGCCACCATGGATACGTTGATTACGAAGTCAGCCGTTGATGTCGGCTATGCGTCTGAAGCCGACGCCTCACAATCGCCGGGCGTGTCGAGCAAAGCAGACGCTGAACACCACAGTCCGATGGTCCCTGAGGCCTTTAAGGTCGACCCGCGAGACGTATCGGCGGCGCCCGTGGTCGATCCGAGCACACCCACAATGGGCAGCAAGGCCGCGATGTCCAACGTCGTGGCCACCGGCAAGGGCGTTGAGACGGTTTGGCAGGCGGTTGATGGAGCGAAGGCTGATGGCGTGGAGCGCGCGAAGCGCATCGGTGAATCCGCGGCCGATCAGCTCGAAGTCATGGGTGTTGCGAGGCCAACGATTGCGACTGCAGACCAAGATGGAGGGTCCTTCCGTGACAGCAACTGGACTCTGACGGTTGGTACTCAGGGCGGCAACCAAATCTACGGACCTACAGCAGACTCCGCTGCAGCCGCCAAGGGCGCGCCCGCTGCGACCACAGGTGCGGCGGATGCGACCGCAACAGACGCGAACTCAACATCGTCGGGAGCGGACTCGGGCGCTTCGACTGCAGCCGACAGCGGCTCCACGAGTTCAGCGAGTCCCACGCCGAAGGCTGAAGCTCCCGCCGCGAGCAAAGCCCCGCCCGCTTCGAGCGCGACGCCAAGCTATTCAGCCGAAAAAGCCCAACGAGTCGCTCGCGTCGTCAACACAGTGGTTCACGAGGCTCGCCACGCCGAGCAAAAGCACGCCGTGATTCGTCATTACCTACAAAACCCCCGCTCAAACGAAGAGTTGCAAAAGCGATGGGAGGAGATCGCGGCTGCAGCCCGCTCAAAAGGAGCCACTGAAGAGCAGATTCAGCAGACACTCAGTGAGGTTGGGCTGCGCAAAGACAGTTGGAAAGACGAGGCGCAGGCGATCCAATTCGCCAAACACGCGCTGGCTTACAAACCCGAAGCGATCGACGCCGCCGCTAAGGCTGGGGGCATCCCCGTCCACAAAGAGTCCGAAAGCCTGTGGGAGCGCGTCAGAGGCATTTTGGGCATGGACAACAGCTCGACCACTGAGGCTACGGAAACCCCAGAGGGTCATACAGAGGCTGCGCTGGCCGACAAACCTGGCGCAAGCGCCGCGACGACTACGGAGATCGGACCGGTCGACGAGGCAGCCGCCTTCGATCAGATCGGCACTGATGAGTCTCGTCAACGCAGCCAGACGCATCAAAAAGTGGGCAAAGCCGCCGGTGAGCAGGCCAAAAGTGAAAGTCGCTATGAAAAGTCCTTGCTGACCAAGACGACCACTCAAGCGCTCAAAGACCTCAAGTCACTCAACGCCGAACTCGCCAAGCTCGGCACCAAGCTCGAAGAGCCTAGTGTTGACGGCGCCGCAATCAAGACGGAGCTCGAAGCGCTCAATCAACACTTGGGTCAGGTCCACACCAGTATGCATGCGGGCAATCAAGAGGCCTACAACTACGCGGCATACCTGCAGACCAATGCGTCTGACCCAGCTGCCGCAAGTCGAGTGATCAATCAGGTCAATCTGATGGCGCAATTTTATCAAAAATCGATCGCGAAGTTCCGCTTCACCTATGAGCAATATCGCGCCTTGCCTGAGGAGCGCGACGCGCATTTGGTGGGCGAAGCTGCTGAAGACCTCTACATGCGCAGCGAGCTGCCGCTGACCCCTGAGCAAAAGGCCACCGTTCAGCGCGCCCAACAGCTGCTGGCGGGCGGCGCTGCTGCCTCGTGGACCGCCAAAGAGCAGGCCAGCTTGGACGCCCTGATCGCCGAGCAACCGCAGTTGAGCTATCTCGCGGATTCGGTGAGTGCGCATTTGAAGAAGCTTTCATCGGCGCCGTCGCCCCCCAAAAGCTCCGCCAACTCCAAGCAAATCGCCAGCGTCGACGAAGCCATCGACACCCAAAAGCGACGCAAAATCGAGCCCTGAGAGCGAACCAACCAAAGGTGACACCAAAGCTACGAGCGCAGCGGATACGACCCCCACCAAGGAGTCGAGCAAAGCGAGCCCTTCTGATAAGAGTCCGACTGCCGCCGACGACACAAGTTCCGCCGCCTCAGATGAGGCCAAAGACAAGACGTCAGCACCAGATGCGGCGACTCCGGCGGCGCAACCCTCGGCACCTGAGGCGCCTGCAGCGCCCGAGGCTGAGGCCCCAGCGCCTGAGGCGCCTGTCGATACCGACGCTCCAGATGTGAGCAACAACGCGGTCAGTGGCCCTCCCAAGGGTTGGGAGTCACAAGTGGTCGATCGCGTGCCATCAGAGGATGTCGATCCCAGCGACCCAGGGCACACCTATCACTTGTTGGCCGATGGTCAGGCAGTATCCACATCCACTCCAAAATTGCTGAGCGCCTCCAAATCCCAAAGTGCCCGTGCGCAGATTAATCAGGGCAAAAGCGCGCTACGTGAACTGCGATCTCTCTATGAGAAAGAGCAGAAATTTCGTCTGTCATCAGAGTTTGACGTATGGGCCAGAGAAGCTCCAACAGGAGATCCACGACGCAAAGCCCGCAAGGATTTCGATCTTCGACTCCGCAAACTTCGTGATGACCTAGACGACTTCAAGATTGGCAACAAGAAGGCTGTGTCCCGCTTGCAGCAAGAGAAGCCTTTTTTCACAAAGTTCAGACAGGATTTCTATGGACCCTTGGCGCTTCAGAGCACATCTAAGATGGATGCGGAGCGCACTGACCCGAACAATCGTCCCAGGGAAAGTCCTCAAGAATGGGACAAAAACGGGCCAGAGTTGACCTCCGAGACCCCGATGGATGGTCTCGAGGACGCAAATGCGAAGGGGTACAAGGATCCTTGGAAGGCTGACATTACGCCGCAACAGGTCCGCCAGATGCAACAAAAGCTCGTCCAGAGCTATGAGCAACTGGGCAAGATTTGGGCCGTTGAGAAGAAGAAGGTCTATGACAGCGCCAACAATCCGACGAAGGCCCTCGAAGATGCGATCGCGAGCGCGGAACTCAGCGCAGGCCTCAATGTGGCAATTTGGTTGTCTTGGGTTGGAGGTCCCTCGTTGCATAAGCTGACCGGCATCGCGGCAGCGATCATCAAGGGGTTGAAAGCGGCGAAGGACAAAGACGCTGGGGGTGTGGGCAAAAGGGGCAGCAGGACCCGTGGCAGGTCAGGTGGCCGGAGCAGTCGGGACTGGCACAGTCTCAGCGGTTAACACCACCTTGGCACTGAACAAGATAGATGGCTGCATCGCGACGTACAGCACCAACCTAAGTGAGGCACAAACTCGCCAGGAGACCTTGTACCGCACCCACATCGAGCCGATTCGAAGTCAAGCTCGGATGCTTGCAGCGCAAGGTTTTGATCCCTATCCGTGGAAATGGGGCAAAACCTATATGGACGGAGGTGTGATA
>PBTG01000028.1 GCA_002726535.1 Myxococcales bacterium
CAAGGCCACTGAAGCATTTGGTTGGATCTTTGTGCGCTGAGCGCTCATTAAAATCGACTGATAGATAGCGGGTTGACCCCAAAGCGTTTTGGAGTGGATAACTCGACTCGACTATGTGACGAGCGGTCGCCAAAATTCCGCCAGGAGAGTTCCATGGACTACCTTACGCAGCCTTGTTCCCTTCGCTTTGCCCTGAGCTTCGTGGTCGCTTCGTTGATGATTGCCTGTCACCCAACGAAGACCAGTTCGAAACATGCCCATGGGCATGCTGAAATGACGGTCGTACCAGACCAAGAGAAGCAAATTGCACAGCTAAAAAACCTTTCAGGACCGACTAAAACTAAGGGAATCTCGGGGGTGAAAAACCTCGTTGGTTTGCCCCTCGGCCAGGAGTTTGAGGGGATGAAGGGCCGGCAGATGCGCGCTCGTGAACTCATCGCACAACCCGGCGCCATCGTCGCGGTTCATCAACACGAGCGACGCCCAGGTTTCGCCTACATGCTCGAAGGTGAGATGGTCGAGCATCGCAATGATCACAAGGGCCCTATCGTCCGCCGCGTTGGCGATGTCGCCGTGGAAACAACTGGCGTGTCGCATTGGTGGGAAAATCGCACCGACAAAATCGCCCGGGCCATCGTCGTCGACATCGTGCCGATCAAGTGAGATTGGTGGCCCAGATTTGGTCGCAATGACATGAACAAACCCAATTGAAAAACGCCGGTCGGCCCGACTTGGACCGACCGGCGTCGTCGTTTTCTGCCGCGACCTGATTAGAAACCAAAGCGAAGCGTCAGCGATCCCGTGATGTAATCGAGGTTCATGTCGGCGACGTCAGAGCTCTGAATGGAGCCAAACCCACCGTCAAAGGAGCGAGAAAACCACGCCCCGGTGATGTAGCGGCTCTCGACACCGACGGCCAAACGACGGGTCAGACGAAAACGCGCGCCGATCGTGCCGGCGACGCTCAAGCCTGCGTAGCTCACGCCGCTGTCTTGCGTACAGCTCTCTGTTCCGTCGTTGTTCAGGACACAAAAACCGCTGTTGGTGAGATTGGCGTTCAACACAATGATGCCCACCTCAGCGCCAACGAACACCGCGAGTCTGCGGGTCCGAAGCAGATTGTAGCGGCCGAGCACGGCGACGTTGAACAGAATGCTCGGGTCGAGTTCTTGACCGAGTGCTTGTTCCCAATTGTTCGTATTCAGAGGTCCCACCCCGATGTCGAAACGCAGGCCGATGTCGACAGGACCCATTCGTCGACCGCCAACTAAGCTGAGCCCTCCTGCCCCTGTGAACTCGTCAGCGTTGAGCAGACCAAAGTTGCGGTCACCGACGGGTGTAAAGGAGCTCAGAGAAATCTCGCCGAAACGATTAGTTCGCACGCGTCGGCGCTGCATTCTTTGTCGACGTGGAGCCGGAGCGGGTTGCGCCATGACCGGCTGTGCGGCTGGCGGCGGACCTGGTTGAGCAGCTGGCTGAGCTGCTGGTTGAGCGGCTGGTGGCGCTTGGACCTGCGCGTGGCCCAAGTGGCTCATCAGCAAAGCGGCCGTCAGCGTGACGCACGATACAGAGATACGGTGTACAGACATGAAAACCTCGGGTGATGAATGAGTTGCTATGTAGCAACCATAGCCAGATGTGGTTGTAGTGACAACGCGAAAGGGGTGGCTCTGATTCACCCAACATGCAATGCCCTAGGTCTTAGCCGTCCGGTGTGTTGGCTGGGTCGACCCGAATGCGCTGGCGTCGTGGCTTGGGAACTTTGACTTGGCTCTCCGAGGGTGCGGTCCGATAGCCGGTGACCACCAACACCTCTTCTAGAGTCGAAAAGACCACGGCAGGGGTGAGCGTATACTCGTGATAGGGGCCACGCTGCGTCGAGCGCGCTGAGGCGACATGTCCGATTTCCAGCCCCGGTGGAAAGACGCGATCATGGCCAGTGGTCGTGACAGCGTCACCCGGCTCGATCGGGGCTCGTCGCTCTGCTCGATCGAGATGAATAAACTGTACGCCAAACTGCTTTTGTTGGCCTTTACCTCGTACGGTCCCGACGACGCCTTTGCCGTTGATAGTTGCGTGCGTTTGGCTGCGTGCATCGGTGATCAACATGACATCAGCCCACTCTCCGCTGAGCTTCGAGATGCGACCGACCACGCCGGTGTGCGTGATCACTGCCATACCCACGCGCAGCTTCGGCAAGCCATTGGTGTCGAGGCGGATTCGGATCACCCTGAAAAATTGGCTGACTTCTCGTCCGATCACTCTGGCCGGCAGGGTGTCGAGCTCTTTGTTGGCTTGTTTGAAGTCGCAGAGCAGCTTGACTCGGCGCAGCTCTTCTTGCAAAGCCCGGGACTTGAGCGCTTCGCCCAATAGCACTTGGTTGTCACGCTCGAGCTCTGCATTTCGCTCCTTGACCTCAGTGAGCACGACATAGTCGTCAAAACTCGCACCGACCGATTGAAGCAAGGCCCGCATACTGCGCTGTAGAGGGCTGGTGACCCGCAGCAAGCCAGCCTCCACAAGCGAGGTGTCTCTGTCCGGCTTGCCGTGAAAATACATCGAAGCGATCGGCAAGAGCAGGCTCAAGCCAATGAGCAGCGGTCGATGGATTCGTAGCAGGATCTCGCCGAGCATTAGCCTCTCTCCAACTCAGCGCGTGCTTTCGGTACAAATACAAAATAGTGAGTCATGAGGCTTATCAAGGTCATTGCGCAGCAAGCCACTGGCAGCCAGAATATGGGTTGGGCGCCGAGCCGCAAGACTTGGTTTCCAACAATGTTCCAACCATCTACGGTCCGCTCGCACAGCAGCAGCCCCCAGGCACTCACGACGCTGATGGTGAAGATCAGCGACATGCCGCGTCGGATATAGCTGCGTCGAACATGCAGACGCACATAGTTGGCGACGACAATGCTGGTCGTCAGGCTCATCAAGGCAAAGAGATACCAGTCGTCGAACTTCAGTGACAAGGTGATCAGAGTCGTCGCCGCGGCACCGATTAGATACCAAGCCACAGCACTGCGAGCGATAAGCTCCGATGCGCGAGGCCACCAAGCGGCGTGCTCTTCGGTTGTCATGTCGGGGGCGCCCATCTGTCGTCTCCGCTTGAAGCTAGACGCAAGATACCTTCGTTAGGGGGTGTAGTCATATTTCGCGTAGTTTGTTTCGACGTCGGTCTGGGTGGGCGCGTGACCTCGCGTGACCTCTGCGATCTCAAATTCCTCTTCCTGCTCGGCCATGGCGTACGCAAGATCCACATCTGGCTCAAAGACGCTTGGTACTTCATCTTCTTCGAAAATTGCCATCCATGGACAGGCCGGCTCGCAGTTTGTGCAGTCGATGCACTCATCGGGATTGATGTAGAGTTGATTTGGAAAGGCTTCTTTGTCGTCACCCTCATAGGTGTAGATGCATTCAACTGGGCACACGTCAGCACAGGCCGTGTCCTTACAGTCCACACAGAGTCGGGTAATGATGTAGGCCATGGCGGGTCTCTCCAGGGTCCCAGAGCATGTGAGCGTCGCCACTAGGCAGACGACGATGCATTGAGTCTGTCAATGATGGCTGCGGTCATCTCACTTGTCGAGGATATGCCGCCATGAGCCACCGTTAGGCGAGCTTTCGCACACAAGACGTCCGAGGCCGCCTGCCGAATACGCTGCGCCGCTTCGTGCTCCTCGAGATGCTCGAGAAGATCGAGCGCCGGCATCAGCAGCGCCAAGGGACTAGCGCTGATTTCGCCAGCGGGATTGCGGGTCCTACCCACGTGCTGGGTGGCTTCAAAGACCTTGACCGAGTCGGCCGCATTGACGCTTGTCACCAGTAGGCTTGATCCGACGAGGCCAGCGCCGATGTCTCCGAGGATATCTCCAAAAAGGTTGCCAGCGACGAGAACATCAAATTGTTCGGGGCGAGCGACCATCTGCATAGCGGCATTGTCTGCGATGATATCGCGATGTTCGATGTCTTTGTTGTCCAGGGCAATCTGACGACCGATATTCCGAAAGAGCCCATCGCTCATTTTCATGATGTTGGCTTTGTGGACGACGGTCACTGTCCGGCGGCCCCTCCTGCGAGCTTCGTCGAAGGCGAAACGGATCACTTGCTCTGCCTTGCCTTGCGTCATCACCTTGATGGTTTCGACGACTCCCGGGATGATCGTGTGCTCGATTCCAGCATAAGTCCCCTCAGTCAACTCTCGAACGAGAACCAAGTCTACATTCTGGTATCGACTTGTAATTCCGTTGAGCGACCGGATAGCGCGCACGCCAGCGAACACGCCGAGCTTTTGGCGCAATGTGACATTGGGGGAGGTGTATCCTTTGCCGACAGGTGTCCTCAGCAAAGGTTTCAAACAGAGTCCTACTGAGCGGATGGCGTCGATGGTCTCTGGCGGCATTGGATCGCCTGATTGCTCAACGGCTCGGACCCCGGCCGGTAAGGTGCGCCACTGTATGTTGAGTCCTGCGGCGGCGATCACTTGTTGTACAGCATCGCTCAGAGCGTCACTGGTCGGACCTCCTTGCAGCACCGCGACGGTCGCTAAATGAGACATGGTCTGAACTCCTTGTTTCGGGCGCTTCAGCGAATTCGGTTGATCTGCTCGATGACTGCGTCTGTGAAGACCCTGGTATCGGCGCTTCCGCCTAGATCACCGGTTCGGATCTTGCCCTCGCTAAGCACTGAAAATAGAGCCTGCTCTACGGAGTCCGCCGCTTTTCTTTCGCCGATGTGGCGGAGCAGCAACACACTCGATTGTATCAGCGCTGTTGGGTTGGCGATGCCGCGGCCGGCGATGTCTGGAGCCGAGCCATGGACGGCCTCGAACACCGCGAAGCGATCGCCAATATTTGCTCCCGGTACAACGCCAAGCCCCCCTACGAGGCCGGCACACAGGTCACTCAATACGTCGCCGTATAGATTTTCCATCACCATGCAGTCGAATTGCGAGGGATCGATCACCAACTCTCGGACTACATCGTCAACCAGACGGGCTTCGTGCTCCACGAAGGGATAATCATCTGACAGGGCGGTGAACGCATCCAAGAACAGGCCATCGCTCAACTTCATGATCGAGGCCTTGTGAACCAAGGTCAGCTTGCTTCGTCCTTCATTGCGGACAAAGTCGTTGGCCCATTTGCAGATCCGACTACATGCGCGCTCGCTGATGACGCGAAGCGTCTCGACGACTCCAGGCACTGGCGAGTGCTCGCGTCCGGAATAGAGCCCCTCTGTATTCTCTCGAAACACCACCAGATCGACGTCTTCATGGCGAGTCTTGATACCCGGGATCGAGCGCACCGGACGCAGACTCACATACAGGTCTAGCGCCTGGCGAATGGCAACGTTCACCGAGGTGAAACCGTGCCCGACGGGAGTTGTGATCGGACCCTTCAGCGCCACGCGTGTCTTTTCGATCGTACGTAGCGTCTCATCGGGCAGGGGAGTCCCGAACTCCGCGACGGCTGCAGCTCCAGTTGCCACTGGGATCCATTTGATCTCGACGCCGGTCGCTTCAAGGACTCGAATGGTTGCGTTTGTCACTTCAGGACCGATGCCGTCTCCGGCGATCAGCGTAAACTCATAACTCATCTCTTTGTGCCTCTTTTGCCAAGCTGAGTGGTCTCAGTGACCTCTGCCGCAACCTAGCGTCTCACCGCTCAAGGAGCAACGGGCCGTGCGCGATTCATGCACGCTCAAAAGGGAAGCTGAGCACCTGGTCAATATCCGAGTAGCCGCCAAGAGCCATGATGACGCGATCGATCCCTACAGCGACCCCAGCACAAGGCGGACAGCCGACTTCTAAGGCGGCCAAGAAGCGTTCATCGATGGGATATTGTGGCCGCTTTAGCTGGGCTCGCTGTTGGAGGTCGTATTCAAAGCGTTGTCTCTGCTCGATTGGGTCGGTGAGTTCGGTAAATCCATTGGCGAGTTCTGTTCCTGCAGCGTAGATCTCAAAGCGATCGGCCAACTCCGGGTCGTCGTCGCGGCGACGAGCTAACGAGGCAAGACTTTTTGGCCATCTATCAATCACAACAGGTCGGTTGCGCGGCAGGTTTGGCTCAACCCCTTGGACCAAGACTTGCGTCAAGATGGTCGCTTCATCATCGCGGTCACGCACGTCGAAACCACGCGATCGACAATGTTCAGCCAGCGCCTGTAGTGAAGGTTGCGCCACCTGTACATCTGCCCATTTATCCAGCGCCTCGGCAAACCCAATGACTTGTAGCGGTTTGAGTTTGGCCGGCGGCTCTGCCCTGCCGTGCTGTGCACGAAAGCTCCGTAGTGTCTCGTCGCATCGCTCCATCATCACCATAAAGTCTTCGATCAGGTGGTGATAGGTCGCGTCGGTCCGGTACCACTCGAGCATCGTAAACTCTGGGTTGTGCCAAACTCCCCTCTCTCCAGAGCGAAATACCTTCGCAATCTGAAAAATCGGACCGCTACCTGCACTCAGTAGTCGCTTCATATGGAACTCGGGGCTGGTCACCAACCAGCGCTTTCGCATGGCGCCGCCCATCCCCTCGCGGACATCTACCGCGACGGCGTCGAGATGCAATTCGACACCCGGCGATGCGGCCATGGCAGGGGTTTCGACCTCAAGTAGACCGCGACCTCGTAAGCTTTGCCGGATGGTGTCGATAATGATGGCACGCTCTCGCATGGCCCAGAGGCGCTCGCCGTGGTTGGCGTGCATCCGACTCCAGTCATCGCTCACATCGGGCGTCCGGTGACCAGTGGACAACACTTGCACGTGGCTATCTTTGACCCGAACCCAATCGCCGAGACAGGCTCCCGAATCACCGATTTTGTGACGCGTTACCGTCTCAGCACTGACGCTCAACTCGTCTGCATCGATGGAGATGACGCGCCCGGTGCGAGCTACACTGCGTTCGCTCATTGGCTCACTTCGCAATCAACGTGCTGTTTCGAGACACTGGTGAGCGGTCGACAGCGGCACGTACAAATTCCCAAACGGGCGGATGCTTGGCTACAAACGTACCGTCAGGACGCTCGGTACCCGTCAATACGGACAGACGAGCAACATCACGATCCGTGCCGTTTGCCGGCGCCTTACCGATGGGTTTACCGGTCACAGTGATTTGATTTGCCCCTTGGTGAAGCTCAGGTGTGAGA
>PBTG01000188.1 GCA_002726535.1 Myxococcales bacterium
CGCAGACACGCCCCAATGTGAACCGAGTCTCGCTCCCATCTCCGCGCAAAGCTGCCCAACCTCAAAGGAGCTGCTCATGTTTTACGCTGCGCAGGGTGAAAATGTGACGCCCGGGCAGGTCAAAGTCATTCGGCGCGCCCCTGCCCTACGGTCAGCGCCGCTTGCCACGAACTGAGCCAGCCCATACCGTGTATGACACCCCTTGAAGGAGTCCCGATGAGAACAGCCCTCGCGACTGCTATGACCTTTTTACTGGCCACGTCAATGACGTGGCCAGCGAACGCAAATCCCAAAAAAGTCTCTGAGATTTTGAGTCGCTCAGGCCGCTTCGGAGCCGTACGTGGCCCCAAAACAATCGACTCCGCCACCAAAGACAAAATCTCAGCGCTCATGAGGCAAGTGTCTCAGCGCACTGGCGGTCGAGCCTTTGCAGTGATTTTGCCCTCAGGGACCCGAACCAAGGCCTATGCGCGGCTATACTCCACATTGAAAATGACTCCCCGAGATATCCTCATCGTCTCCAACGGCTCTCAATGGTCTGTACGGTGTGACGGAATTTCCAAACAACAAAAGCAAGACATGATGAGTTCCGTGATGTCGTTAGGAGGCGACCCTCTGGGTCGGATGAGGCGACTAAGCGAAGCCTTGCCCGAAGCTCTTGAAAGCAGTCAGGAACAGACCACCCACAATGGCATCGCCATCGACTCCACCATTCCGAAACATGACCCCCTGCAGGGCGACCACCGTTCACATCCGTCTCAATCCGATTCTCCATGGGCCACTGCCGCGTTCTTGCTCTTCGTAGCTGGCGGCGTCGGGTTTGTGATCTTGCGTCGCAAGCGCCGAGACGCGGCAATCGAGGCGGACTTTTCAGACGCTCTCGAGCCCGTTGAGACTCGTTTGACGGAGCTGTACCTGAACCTCGACGGACTTGAGAATCACCCCGACTTCGACGCCTTGCTGAGCGATGCGACTGCCACCTCTACTGAGCTTGACGACCTCAAGGGCAAAGCACCATCTAGGGAGACGATCGCCAAGTTGCGTCGATTGAGTTCAGATGCCGCCGGACTGCATCTCAGGCGCGAATCTATCGCTGCCGACCAGGACTGAATCGAAGGAGTTTTCCAATGCGTATGACCTCTTTGGGTCGCATCTATCTCGCAGGAGGCGAAGAGGTCTTTCGGGATCCAGGGCTCTGGGACAAGTTGCGATATTTTCTCGGCTCTGATGTCGATCTGAGGACTGGACAGATACAGGTCACCCGCTCAGTGCTACGACTGACGGAGCAGCTTCAAAGAGGCTTAGAGGTCGCTGGCGTCACCAACGCCGTGAGCTTAGTCGTCGACACAGACGTGGTGTTTCAGGACACCGCCGGAGTCGACGATGACGCAGAGGTCTTAGTCGAAGCAATGCGGGCTGGCCACGAGCGCTTCACCAAGGGGTTTGAAACTCTTCGGATCCTTTTTGAGGTTGATACCGAGGGACTCCACTCGTTGGTTGAAGTGACGGTCAGGGCCACACACGACTCTGGCACGCCTGCCGCTTCCGTCGCTATCGGCGCCAGGGTCACCGAACTCCGGCCGAGACAAGAAGAATCGATCGAGGCAGCGAGAGAGCGCATCGGTCAACGGCTTGGCGATCCGAAATTGATTCCTACCTATCGCCAATTACTGGCGAACCTCAGCAATGACCTTTTGGCGGGGATGAAAGCGCACTTTCCCAGAAGCCAAGTAGAGTTTGATCCTGCCACCGTCCAAGTGGTTCGACCGAGCGCTGCCGCAGTCCGCCACATGGGTGAATCCCGAGAGACCCGCTCAGCGTCTTTGCGAGACAGTCCTGTGTATCCACGCTCGGGATTTTATGGTCCCTATTATGACCCGTGGGACACATATTATGACGACCCGATGGATACCTACCTCAACCTGTTGGTGCTCGACGCAATGATGACGCCGAAACCGACCTGGGGCTACGAGGCTGGACATCTCGGTCAGTGCTGGTCGGACCGGGGCGCCCCTGTGCATGTGATGTCACACCAAGGGGCACCTATCTGCGATGGCGATCAACTCTTGGATTATCAGGACCGTTTTTCCGGAGTTTCAGACATCGTGGCGATGGATTTGGACAGCGCTCAATGGGATGATGAAGCCGCCAATCTCTATGCGGTCGAAGAGACCTCATGGTCAGGATATGGCGGTGATTCCGGCGGCACCACCTTCGACTGCGCGGGCTACGACTCTTCGACGTCATCATCGTGGGACTGCAGTTCGGACTGCTCGTGGGACTGCAGTTCGGACTGCTCGTGGGACTGCAGTTCAGACTGCTCGTGGGACTGACCGTGAGGACGCCTATGCCGACATCAACGAGTTCTCTGACAACCTTGGAGTCGCGGCTCACCAAGCCCTCCGAGCCTTTGAGTTCGCTCGAAGAGTACCTCGACAAGCGGGTCCGACGAGCGCCTCGCCTGTATATGGGCACCGTTCGAGGCCGGCGCTTCGCTCATGACCCAGAGGGACACAATGCACTGGTGGTGCTGTCACGTTTCGCCGCGAGCCTCCTTGATCACGCTTGGGGCGAGCCGCTATCGGACGTGCTGAAAAACCTCGCGGCACACGGGCTGCGATCTGCGCACTCATGGCGTGAGATTCGTGCCCTGTTGCGCAGCGGTGTGCTGCGTTGCGAAGGATATCGGCCCGATCGCATTCAAAAAACGCCGACATTTAATCTCTGGATGCATCTGACCAATGCCTGCAATCTCAACTGCCCCTATTGCTACATCTCAAAATCCAAAGACCGCCTGACGAGCGCAGCGGAGCGCGCAATGCTCGGCAGCGTCGACGCGACGGCGGCCTCCGGGCGGTGGCGCCGAATCCACGCACGTTACGCCGGCGGAGAGCCTATGCTGCAGTTCGAGGCGATGAAGCGCTTGCACCATGCCGCTAAAACACGCTGTGAAGCCCACGGAGTCGAGTTTAGCGCCGCGGTGCTCACCAACGGCACCATCGTCCCTGAAGGTGCGCCACAATGGTTGGCTCGTAACGGCGTCGGTCTATCAGTCAGCATCGACGGACTCGGACAGGTGCAAGACCAAATGCGCCCTCGCCGCTCAGGAGGGGGCAGCTTCAGTCTGCTAGAGGCCGGGCTCGACCAATGGTGCCAAGCGGGTCTTCGTCCCTACGTCTTGATCACCGTCGGTGATGCGAACCTCGACACCTTGCCGCAACTGACCAGTTGGCTCCTCGAGCGAGGTCTGGCCTTTCGCTACAGCCTGGTTCGAGACCTTCAATGGGGACAGAGAGCCTTGAGCGACTCAGTGGGCGCTGGGCAATGCGGCGACATGCGTGCCGACCATCTGGGCCAAGGGGCGCTGACCGCCGAGCAGTTAGATCGCATCCGTAAGGTCTTTCACCGCTGTTATGACCGAATTGAAGCTCATGTCGCCGCTCAAATCGACAGGGGCGAGCGGGTCGTTCCACCTTTTCGTGGGACACATCACTTTTGCGACCTGTCTTTGTGGCGT
This sequence comes from Myxococcales bacterium, assembly GCA_002726535.1. Taxonomy (GTDB): domain Bacteria; phylum Myxococcota_A; class UBA9042; order UBA9042; family UBA9042; genus UBA9042. The sequence continues at coordinate 3,518 of PBTG01000188.1, forward strand.
CCCATCAGCAAAGCTTGCGGCGCTGGTGAGACCTACGCCGCACTCGGTGACCGAGGCGCCCTCAGCCCCTGCCAAGCAGCGCTCCATAGCACCGACGCTGGACGGCTCGATGAAAGCCTGTCGTTAGACACCCAACTACAGCGTCACAAGCCCTTCGGAAATTTTCGCCGCGAACTGGGCAATCAGCAATGCAACAACTGTCGACATAAGCCGTCTTGCGCAGGAGGGTGTCCACTGCTTCTGCAGCGACGCGATGGACACATCGACGGACGATCTCCCTATTGTGAGGTCTTCCGAGCCGTGATCCCACGGATTCTAAGAATTGCGGCGCTTGAAGCGACTGGTGCCCAAAGTCGAGCCCGATCAAGCGGAGTTCAGTGATGCAGCAAATCATTCAATGGCTAGAGCAGATGAGTGTAACCCACTACGGCGGCAACTCGGTGCAAGACTACCTCGTCACTTTGATGTTGTTGGTGTTGGGCGTGTTCGTCGCCCGTGGAGCGCGCTTTGTCTTGAGTCGACTGCTGCCTCGCCTGGCACAACTCACTGCGAGCGACCTGGATGACCGCATCGTCGAGCGCACGCTCGGGCCTTTGGCGGCGACGACGCTGCTGCCATTTGTCACCATCGGTATCGGGTTGCTTGAGATGCCAGTGACTATCCGCCGCCTGCTCAACAATGGCGTGACGGTGGCCATGAATGTGTTGTTCGCCGTCATGGTCTTACGCGTCGTCGACATCGTCTTTCGCCACGGACTGCCTCGGTGGCGTGGTCAAAGCAAACAAGGAGTCACATCTCAGGCCCTCGAGTTTGGTCGGAAATTTACAAAAATCAGCGTCGTTGTTGTCTTTGCTGTCGGGATCTTAAAAACCTTCGGCTTCGATATTTTTAGCCTTGTCACGGGACTTGGGATCGGCGGTCTCGCCGTGGCCTTGGCGGCGCAAGAGACCTTGGGCAATGTGCTCGGTAGCCTACAAATCATGACAGACAGACCTTACGACGTCGGTGACATTATCCGAGTCGGCGGGCACATGGGACGTGTCACCACCGTAGGGCTACGCTCGACGAAGCTCTTGAGCCCCACTGGCGTGCAGATTGTCATCCCGAACAAACGTCTCGCTGAGTCTCCCATTGAAAACCTATCTGTATTTCGCGGTTTGACCGTCGAGTTGACGGTGGGGCTGACCTATGACGCCAGCGCCGCCGACCTGCAAGAGATGATCGACGTCCTCAAGAATGACATTTCGGCTCACGATGACGTCGACGACGAAGTCGAGGTGTATTTTCGGGGCTTCGGTGCCTCGAGCCTGGACCTACACATCGTCTATTTCATCCCAGACGTGAGCAAACGTTTGAAGGTGAGAAGCGAAATGAACCTTTTGATCCGTCAGCGTGTCGAGCGCCAGGGACTCGCCTTCGCCTTTCCAACACAGACGCTTCACTTTGCCCACGAATCGCAGGCCAAGAGTCCGTAAAACGCCTCTAATTAGAGCCCACGCACCCATCCAAAAAGAGCACTTGCCCTATGACGCCGATCGGTTAGGTTGCGCGCCTGTAGGCCGTAGTAGGCCGCAGGAGCGCGTCCCATGGCCGAGCTGCACCCCCCGACCCACGTCCAAGCCGAAGGTGACTTCGAGTTGACCCGATTGCTCTTGCTGCTGGGTAAGGCGCTTCATCGCGTTGGCGTCCCAGCTCATCGACTGGAGGGCGCGATGTCATCACTGGCAAATGCAATCGGCGTACAAGCCAGCTTCTTTTCGACTCCAACCTTACTCTTGGCGACCTTTGGGGAGTTGGGACGACAACGCACCCAAGTCATCCGAGTGGATCAAGAGGAAATCCATCTCACGCGCCTGGTCGCCATTGACCGCCTCGCCACGCGAGTCGGCAATCGGAAACTGACCCCGCAAGCTGCTGTTACCGAACTCGAGGACATCGAGTCTGCACCGGACCCTTGGCCGGCCTGGATCGTCACCTTGGCTTGTTGCTCGGCCTCTGGTTGCGCCGCCCTACTCTTCGGCGGCGATTGGGCGACCGCTGCGCTGGCGAGCTTAGGTGCACTCTTGGTGCGACTGATCGCAATTGTAGCAGGCACGATCCCAGCACGCCGCAGAATGCGGACGGCTTTGAGCAGTTTTGTGGTGGCTCTTGTGTGCCACCGAGTGGCAGCTCATGTGCCTGTCAACATCGCCATCGCGATCTTGGCTGGACTTCTGGCACTACTGCCTGGGCTGACCTTAACGGTGGCAGTAACCGAAATCGCTACAAGGAACTTATCTTCTGGTAGTGCTCGACTCCTCGATGGTGTGGCGACCTTGACTCAATTGGGCTTCGGTGCACTTTTGGGTACGACCCTAGGGGCGTGGCTTGGCCCCACCTTGCACCATACGGATCTCGCTCTACCAACTTGGCAACTGTGGATCTGTGCGCTCGTGACGAGTTGCAGCCTGATCTTTCAGTTTCAAGCGACCGCTAAACACGGTCTTTTGATCACAAGCGCTGGACTCATCTCCTGGGGAGCGCTGCAGTGGGCGAGTTTGTGGCTCGGCGCGGATGTAGGGCTCTTTGCCGCTGCAGCCATTATCGGCGCGACCGGCAATGCAGTCGCCCGTATCCGGCGACTTCCCGCAACGGTCTTTGTGGTGCCGGGCCTGATTTTATTGGTGCCTGGCTCGGCAGGGTTCTCCAGCGTGCAACAACTGCTCAGTGAAGATGTAGTCGCTGGGATGTCTGCGGCAGTCAGAGTCTTGCTCTTATCGAGTTCCCTAGCAGCTGGTTTGTTGATGGCCCAAGCGCTCGTGCCGCCGCGACGTTCTTTATGACCAATCGCGGGTCCTACAACCACTCCGAGGATTTAGACTCGCAGGGAGCGCAGGTCTCTAACCAAGGGCAATCCAACAACGCAAGCTCGGGTAGAGGCTGGCCACAGTCTTGGCAGAGTCCCCAATGCTCTGTACCCAATCGACGTTGAGCGCGGATGACTTGATCGAGGTACATCCTTAGTTTTTCCTCTGGCTTAAGTCCTGGACGCTGCTCATGCGGCATTTTCAGATCGAGAAGCCGAGCGTTCTGTCCGGCCAATAAGCGCGTCAACTGCTCATTGATGGCCATCCCCTTGCGCGCGAGATGTAGCCGAAAACGCTGGATAATCTCAGGGCTCAAAGCCTCTTGGTTTACGCTGTCATGTGACTCAGTCATCGAGACGCTCCTAAATAAAAATCGCGGGGCTGCGTGTCGAGCCCTTGTCTGGCATGCTCAAGCGTGCCACAACCCGCGGCGGATTTTCGAAGGAGGACTCATGTCTGAGATTTCCCACATCGAGACCTTCGCTGTCATTGGCTCAGGGCAAATGGGAGCGGGTATCGCCCAGGTTGCGGCTCAATCAGGGCTGACGGTGGTGCTCTATGACCAGCAATCAGCCGCAATCGAGCGCGCGACCGCTGGCATCTCAAAGTCCTTGGCGAAACTCGAATCCAAGGGGCGCTTGCCGCAGGGTGAGAGCGCGGCCTCCGTTGAAGCTCGGATCACAGCAACCACTGATTTTCAGGCCCTGTCTAACGCCGACTTTGCGGTCGAAGCCATCGTTGAAGACGAAAAGATCAAGCGCGGTATCTTTGCCCAACTCGATGAACTCCTCAATCCACGGGCAATCCTCGCTAGCAACACCTCATCGATCCCGATTACCCGCTTGTGTGCCGCCACGCAACGGCCCGATCGCGTGATCGGCATGCACTTCATGAATCCCGTGCCGATCATGACGCTCGTCGAGCTAATTCGAGGTCTGCCGACTTCTGAGGAGACCTTCAATCACACTCGAATCCTCGCCGAGCGCTTCGGCAAAACAGTCTGTGAGAGTCAGGATTACCCTGGGTTCATCGTCAATCGAGTCTTGATCCCTTTCATCAATGAGGCCTGCTACGCAGTCATGGAGGGCGTCGCGACGCCAGCGGACATCGACGCAAGCTGCAAGTTGGGTCTCAATCACCCCATGGGCCCTTTGACCCTCGCAGACTTCATCGGACTCGACACCGTCTTGGCGATTATGGAGGTTCTCCATGAAGGCCTAGGCGACAGTAAGTATCGTCCCTGCCCGCTTCTGAAAAAGTACGTCGACGCCGGCTGGACCGGTCGAAAAAGCGGCCGCGGATTTTATCGCTACGAGTAAAGCGTAGGGGTGGTATACCGATGCCCTAACGCAGCCGCATGCGTGCTGTACAATACTGTCCATCCTTTCGCGACTCGCCGAGTTCGAGCGCGCAGAGCACGACATGACACCAATCGAGCCTTCCCAGATACACGCGACTCCGAAAGAGGCTGAAAACCCTTTTTTTAAGGCTTGGGCTCAAGTCGTGCTCAAATGGCGCGCGATGTTTTTGCTCTTAACCTTCGGGGTCACAGCGCTGTTTGGCTATCACGCAGCCACCAAGACTCGAATCGACAATAGCATCGAAGCTTTTGCCTCGACGAACTCCAACGCCCAAGATCTGCTGGAACAGTTCCGAGACGAGTTCGGTCAAGACGGATTTTTCCTGGTGATGGCGCGCGGTGACGTGTTCTCGCGAGGCTTCCTCCAAGACCTCAAAAAATTGCACGAAGAGTTGGCCGCCATTGACATGGAATTGCCTTCGCTCGGCGAACGAAAGGCAGACCGCGACCGAGTCAAAGCCGGCAAACCTGCCCTGCCTGAGAGTGCAAAGCGAAAACTCAAAGAGGCTACACCAGCGGTCGCAGCTGTGGCTGCGCCCGAAGCGGCCTCAGCCACAACCGGTGAGGATGATGATTTTGCCGAGTTTGGCGATGACGAAAGCGCAGAGGGTCTCGATAGCTTTGGTGACGACGCCGACAAGGGTTGGGGAAACGAAACGGGCGGCACCATCATCGATGAGACCATTAGCCTGATCAACGTTCGAGAGACCTCGGGCAAAGGTGGCACGTTAACGGTCGGAGAGTTGATGGATCCTCTGCCTCAAGCCAGCGAACTGGCCGAGCTGAGAGAGCGGATCCTCAACAGCGACAAATACGTGGGTCAAGTGGTCGGCCGCAAGGGCAAGCACGCCATTGTCGCGGTCCGAACGCAATTTATGAACGAAGACGATTCGGCCAAGGTCTACTTTGAGATCCTGAAGATCAGTAAGCGACACGAAAAGCAGGGGTTTTCGATTGGGGTTGCGGGGCCGCCAGCGCTCGGAGCGGCGCTCAATGAACTGATGCTCTCGGACCTCAAGCGAACCGGCCTTATCGCTATTTTGGCCATGCTCTGCGCGCTCTTTTTCCTCTTTCGCCACCCAATGGGAGTCATTGGGCCACTCGGAGTGGTGCTCCAGGCGGCTGTGTGGACCTTCGGAGCGATGGCGTGGTCTGGATTCAACGTAACGATGCTGAGCAACATCTTACCGGCCTTTTTGGTCTGCGTCGGCATCGGCGACTCGGTGCACTTGCAGTCGGTCTATCGAGACGCGAGGAAGGCAGGTAAGAACAACCATGACGCGATCGTATACAGCGTCTCAACCACAGCAATCCCCGTTCTATTTACGACCCTTACAACCATGGTGGGGCTGCTTAGCTTTCGCTTTGCCTCCGTCACAGCCATTAGCGACATGGGGACCGCTGGTGCCTGGGGAGTCTTCGTCGCGCTGGTACACAGCCTAGTGTTCTTGCCCATCATGCTGAGCTTTAATAAGCGCTCATTGCTGGGTGCCCAGGGCGCTGGCGGCAGCGATGCTCTCGATAGGTTCCTCGATGTCACTCGCCGCTTCTCATTTGACGAGGGCGTAGAGCCCGGCGCACCACTGGGTCGCAAGACACCGCGTCGTATACGGGCCCTGCTGCTGGTGGTCGCGATCTTTGTCCTCGCTGGAGGGATGACCTCGATGTTGCAGGTCTTTCATCACCCCATCACCTGGATTCCTGAAGATCGCGCAGTGCGTCTGACCTTCGAAGAACTCGACGAGGAGGTCGGCGGCACCGCTAACGTCCAACTGCTCTTCGAGGCCAAAGAGGGCCGCACCATCAAGGACCTGCAACTGTTGAAGGGCATGGAACGCCTGGACGCTCACATTCGGAGCTACATCAACCCGAAGGACAACTCGCTCTTGGTGGGCAACACGGTAAGCCTGCTTGACGTCATCAAAGAGACCAATCAAGCACTACATGACGACGACCCCAAATTTTATCGGCTGCCAGAGACAGACCGCGGCATCAGCGACCTGCTTTTCATGTTCGAAAATGCCGGTCCTGAGCAGCTCAGGCGCTTGGCGACCAATGATCTAAGCAAGACTCAGATGAGCATCCGCGTCCGCTGGGTCGACGCGACCAGCTACGGCGGATTTACCGAACACATTGCAGCTGGGATCAAAGAGCACATCGGAGACCGCGCCGTGGTCAAGGCGACGGGTGCGATCTATTCGCTCTTTTCGGTCATCGCCAATCTGATCGGAGACCTCATCCACAGCTTTGGGGTCGCGTTTTTCGCCATCACATTGATGATGATCGTCATGCTACGCGACGTAAAACTCGGCCTCATCGCGATGGTGCCCAACTTACTGCCGATCATCGTCATTATGGGCGGAATGGCGCTGATCGGTGTGCCGATCGACATGTCGACCCTGCTCATCGGATCGATCGCCCTTGGCATCGCTGTCGATGACACGATTCACTTGCTCCATCATTTCTACGCCCACTACAGCCTCAATGGAGACGTCGAGGCGGCCATTGCATACACTTTTGGCCATAGCGGCAGAGCGATGGTGAGTACTAGTGTGATTCTTTGTGGTGGCTTCTGCGTTTACATGACAGCGGATATGTACAACATCGGGCGATTTGGAGCCTTGGTCGCGGCCACAGTGGTCCTGGCACTGATGATTGACCTGCTATTCGCACCGGCGCTTTTGCGTACTTTTTACAAAGACCGCACCCCACGTGCGGCTACGGGAGAAGCATGATGAACTTCAAGCCTCAGCAATCACTCGGCATCCTGGTCGGTGCATTGGTGTTGTCTAGCGCTGCTAGCGCTGCAGCGCTCTCTCCGACCGAGACAGATGCCAACAAAATCATGAGTGCCGTCGAAGATCGCGACACCGGCGACAAGGGCACCGCACGCATGCAAATGACCATTACAGACTCGGCAAATCGCAGCCGAACTCGGGTCGTCAAAACTCGTTTGATGAAGTTCAAGGGCGGCACGAAACAAATCATGTTCTTTGAGAGCCCCGCAGACGTTCGCAATACGGCCCTGTTGAGCTTTGACTATGACGCGGGAGGCAAGAGCGATGATCAGTGGCTCTATCTGCCCTCACTGCGCAAGAGCACGCGGATCTCATCATCGGACAAGTCGGGCGCGTTCATGGGCTCCGATCTCACCTACGCCGATATGACCAGTAAAGACCCAAAGGACTACAACTACAAAGTCGTCAAGGCCAGTGCCAAGGTGCGCGGTGAAGAGTGCTGGCTCATCGAAAGCAAACCCAAAACCAAAAAAGAGATCCGCGAGACCGGTTACCTCAAATCGTTGGTGTGGGTCAGCAAATCGAAACTCTTGCCGTTGCAGACAAAGTCTTGGGTACGCGAGGGACGCAAACTCAAATACACCAAGTTCGGTGACGTCCGGAAAGTCGATGGCATCTGGATCGCCCATCGAATCGTGGTCCGGACCGTGCGCGGCAAGAGTGTGGTGTCGACGACGAAGCTGCGCTTTATGAACTACAAGCTCAACGACCCCGATGTGAAGGCCGCAGACTTCACTCAGCGCCGTCTGGAGAAGGGTCTGTAGGTGGGCGTCTTTCGCTGGCTCTGTGCCTTATTGGTTGTCTCAGTCTCGCTGAACGTCTCGGCGCTGCAGAGCGGCGAGACGAGTGATGATGAGTTCGGTTTTGGTGACGACACCGAGGTCGCTGATCCGCCTAACCCAGCCACTCCAGC
>PBTG01000189.1 GCA_002726535.1 Myxococcales bacterium
GCCCACCAGTAAGGGCGCTCCGTTGTCGTCGGAGACTTGCTTGGTGGATTGGTCGAGCGGGTTGTTTACCGTCACCGTGACCTTCGTCGAGTCACCTGGCACGGTCGTTTTCGGATCGTCACTGGCCACAGCAGTGACCACTGCATCAGCGGTAGCTAAGGCCTGGTTACTGATCTCTGTGCCATCGCTGACCTCGGGACGAACTCGGACTTCAAGCTCAAGTTTGACCTCATCACCAGGGTTGATTGTCGCTAGAGCTGGGGTCGATTGGCTCGTCCACTGCACTTCGTTGCTATCGGCGACGCCGCCCTCGCTCACTGCGATCAACTCCAAAGAGTCAGGTAGGGCGTCGGTAATCTTCGCGTTTAGCGCAGCAGCTTTGCCTTTGACTCTGACGGTGATTTCATAGCGCAGCACATCGAGGGGGCGCACTTTGCCGCCGTTTTTATCCTGGACCGTTTTGGTGATATCCAGCTCAGGCACAGAGACGATCTTTACGGTCGCCGGCGCTGAGGAATAACTCAGCTTGGTTTGGCCTTCGCGTGCCGCAACGCTCGTCGATACCAGGGTGTCATTCGGTGCTGTTGGTTTGACCCTGAGCTTGACGTTAACTACCGCCTGCTCATTGGGTTTTAGTTGGGCCAGAGAGGGTGTTTTATCCGCTTTAAATGTGACCGTTTTGGCGGGCCCGTTGAACTCTCCGGTGCCCGCGTCGATCAACTCAAAGATGGCCGTATCAATCGGTAGTGCCACCTCTGAATTAAAGGCATCGAAGGTTCCGTCTGCGGTGATTACAGCGCGCAGTAGCACCTCATCACCCGGTTTAAGAGGGTCTTGCGCAGGCGCTTGAGGCACGTACAGCGCTTCGACTTTGAGCGTCGCGTAGTTGACTTCAATCGTCGTCGTGTTGGACGTCGCCAGATCTCCGACGCTGGCCTTCGCTGTGGCGATGTTGACGAGCTTGCCCCCTGGAGCGACCGATTGGCCAACCTTCGCATCGAGGTTCACCGTGACCGTCTGGTTGCTCTCAAGCTTGGCGATGGTCCAGCTAGCAACGTTGGCGGCGACGGTACCGCCGCTTCCAGCGACGGGTTCCGTGACCGCCACATTCGTCAGATCATCGGTCACGACCAATTGCTCGGCGGCAGCGTTACCCACGTTTGCAATCGTAATGGCGAAGCGAACCGTGTCTCCCGGGAAGAGTTGGCCCCCAGTCGTATCCACGGCAGATTTGGTGACTTTGAGGATCGGTCGGTTCAGGACAGTCAATCCGGGACCGGTTAGCGTTGTCGGCCCTGAGTTCTCCGCCGCAGTGAGGCTCGCAACGGGCGTGAAGGTAAACCCATCTGAGAGTTGCTCGCTAACCTTGCCTCGAACAACAAACTGAGCGCTCCCGCCTGCCGCCAGCTTGGGTAGTGTCCAGACCGCCGAGCCGTTTGAAGTCGTACCGGGTGTCACCAATTGCAAGTCGGTCAGTACATCACCGAGTGGCAGTGTAATCGTTAGGTTCGACGCCGGGACTTTTCCGGAGTTGACCACATTGACGACCATCCGAAGTGTATGTCCACCGCCGGTTTGACCGATCTTCAAGAGCCAGCCGGTTTCGTCATCCACCGCCAATGTTGACGTGGTCAAATCTGGTTTCGAGATGACGTCGATCGTCAAACTCGGGTTTGGTGTGACGCCTGGCAGTTGTGCTGCGATGGTAATTTTGTCGCCATTGCTGAGCGTCGTTTTGACCGTCGCTGAGAAGCGAAGTGGTACGTCTCCACCAGGACTGAGCCCAATGACAGGGACGCTCCAATCGATGCTATCGCCACTGATTTGGCCCCCATCAAAAGGTTTGATGTCCACCAGCTGATTGCTCGATAGCAGGGCCTTCAGTGCGGTGTTGGTGGCCAGAGCGTCGCCGGTGTTCTTGACCGTTAAGGTGAACACGACCTCATCGCCCGGCTCGACTGTGCCTCCGTTGAGGTCGTCGACAGTCCACGCGGATTCCGCGAGGTTTGCCTTTGCGCTAACGATCACGACCGTGGGCTCTCGCTGTGCAGTAGAGAGGTCTGCGTCCGTCAGAATAGGCACTTGAAAGCCCTGAGCAATGATCTCGGCTTGATTGGGGATCTCGGCGCCGTTGAGCTGCGGTGATTTGATGACGGTGCTGTAGTTCACTGAGGTTGACGTACCGGGCGCAATGTCTCCGAGGGTCCACGTGATTACGCCATTGCTGAGCACGCCTCCGTTAGCGGTGGCTATTTGATCGAGTCTGGGATCGATCTTGTCGCTCACTTGGACAGCCTTGGCGATTGCGTCGCCCTGATTGCTGACAACAATGGTCCAGGTCAACTTGTCACCGGGCTCAGCGTCACCGCCGTTGTCATCGACGAAGGCTTTGGTCGATTGGCTGAGATCGATGTTGCTGATCACCGTAAGACGTGTGGGATCGTCTGCAGCCGCTGTGGTCGAGTCGTCTGACTTGATCGACGTGCCCCCGACTTGAAGCAGGGCTTGGTTGTCGATCGCCAAGCCGTTATCCAGCGCTGGTTTGACCTTGGCTGTAAAACTTCTGGTTTGTGCAGCGGCGCTGCCAGGCGCTAACGTGGCGATCGCCGGCCAAGTCATTTGCGAGTCAGCACTCACGCTGCCACCGTTTAAGACCACGATATCGGTCAATTGGCTGGGGACTGCGTCGCTGAGATTGAGCCCAGTAGCGACGTCGTTGCCGTCGTTTCGCACCACAATGTCGTAGCGCAGGGTCGCTCCGGGTTTGACCAAGCCAGAGTTGAGTTTCTGCCCGCTAGAGAGGTCGAAGACATCTTTCGTCACGACCAGTTTCGCGGCGCTTGAGACTTCGAAACAGGTGGGCGTGCCGATTGAGGCCGGGTCTGCATTCGGAGGTGACGTCAGCGACGGCTGCGCTACGCCGTTGGCCGTGATTGTTCCTTGATTGCAAATCTTTGTGCCATTGGCCAAGGGGCTGACGACCTTGCCTTGCAGTGTCAGCGTCTGTTTGGCTCCGGCGGCCAAAGAGGCGATTGACCAAGTCGCGGTGCGATTGGTTGCATTGAAGCTACCGCCGACCGCGACGACCTCTGTAATGTTACTGGAGACCACGTCAGAGACGACGATATTGGTGCCCTGTTGATTGCCGCTGTTGACGATCTCAAGGCTCCAGGTCACCGCCGTTCCTGCGGCGATGGTCGCGGCACTCACAGACTTGGTGCTGGCCCCGAAGTCAGGTTGATTGACGACCGAGAAACTCACCGTGTTCGACAGAGCTTGCGAGGGGGTCTCGGTGAACGTCGCCTTGGCTTGGTTGCTGATCTGAGTTTGCGACGCAGTGGCTTTTTTGACGGTAGCTCGAACTTTGACGGTCACCGCAGGATCACCAGGCGAAAGCGAGCCAATCGTCGCCCATGACACCAAGCCATTGGCGGCTGACCCACCCGTGACCACGACGTTTTCGAAAGCAGGGTTTAATTGATCGGTCACGATAATCGAGGTCGCCGGGGAGTCGCCAGTATTGGCCACCTCGACGACAAACTCGACCTGATCACCACCTTGAACGCTGCCGCCGTTGAGATCGATGAAGCTCTTGGTCAACGTGACGATAGGAGCCGAGTTGACCTGAAATTGGGTCGCATCTGCAGGAGCTACCGTCACAGGGTCGTCGCTCAAAACCGCTGCGCTCAGCCCTTGCCCTTGCAAGCTCACTTGTGTGGAGATCTGAGTGCCTTGCGCGATTACAGGCTTGAGCTTGGTGGTAAATGTCAGCACCAACTCCGGCGCATTGGCGACGATAGAGGCCAATGACCACGACACCGACCCACCGCTGAGGATGCCCCCATTCGAGGCGCTGACAAACTCCAAAGATGGATCTAGCGCCGCGCTGAGCGTTGCGCTGCTTACAGGGCCCTTGCCGGTGTTGCGGACCTTTAATGTGAAGGTGACGGTATCGCCGGGTTTGGGCTGGCCGCCCGCGGCAGCAGCGAGCGAAAATGTGCTGATGACCGGTTTGGCTTCGACCTGAGCGGCGGTTGAGACCGGTACTGTGCCCTTGAGCTCTGGTCCGTCAATGAGCGCCTCGTTGGTAATCGTCGTGCCGTCGCTGACGTTTGCCGAGACCTTGGCGTCGAAGGTTAAGATTCGTTTGCCACCGTTGGCCAAGACGCTGGGAACCGTCCAAGTCACCGCGTTGGTCGTCGCGTTGAACGAGCCCCCGAGGCTGACATTGTTCACTTGTTCGAGACCGGTTGGAACCGGGTCTGTCACCGTCAACGTGCCAGAGGGAAGTTTGCCGTTGTTGTTGATGACGATGGTGTAGCGCACGGTGTCGCCCGGCTCGAGCGCGCCGCCGTTGAGATCGCTGATGGTCTTGGTTGAATTCGTCACATCTGGACCACCGGTAACCGTAAATGTACCTGTCTTGACGACAATCGGCGGCGATCCATCCGTTGGGCTCAAGGTCGCCGCGTTGCTAAAAGAAGTGCCTGCCTGGACTGAAGCGAGGATCTTGGTCTTGAAGGTCAGCGCCTTGGTTTGACCGGCTTTCACCAACACATTGCTGGCGATGATGATGCCGCCGGCGCTCTGGATTTCTGGATCGGTGCTGCTGATAAACTCTAAGGGTGCAGGAAGCGGATCCGATACGTTCACAGTGACGTCGCCGAGCCCACTGTTGACGATCGTAATCGAAAACTGCATCTCGTCGCCGGCTGAAAGCGGCGTCGCCGGTGAAAGGTCTAGGCCCTCTTTGCTCGATTGCTTTAGGTCAGCAAGAGCGCTGACCGAAAAGACCGTGAGGTCTTGAGCGCCAGCTTGGTTCGGGTCGTCGCTTTGGTAGACTTTTGTACCGACCGTGACCGCTGCTTGCGCGTTGACTTTGTAGCCGTTGAGGGGCTTGGCGCCGAGCGCTTGTAAGTCTGTCGCGGACTTTAATTTGGCTGTAATCGTCACCGAAACTTTGGAACCAGCCCCCAGCTGAAGGTTGGTGATTCTCGCCACTCCGGTTTTGTTGGCGCCACCGGTGGTCGAGCTCTGGTCTGTACCGCCGGCCGGCGCAACCACTGACACGAGGTTGACCTCTGCGGGCATGCTGAGCAGCACTTCGTCGACCACCAAAGGTCCGCCAGAAGCGTTCTCTAAGGACAGCGTGTAGGTGAAGGTTCCTCCTGGCTGTACTGTAGCGCTGCTGGCTACCAAGATTGGTGTCGCCAGGGTTGGGGCGACGATTTTCACGACCGTTTGATTGGTGTCGACTAGGTCTTGAAAGGTCGAAACATCGCCCTTGTAGGTGTAGTTCAGCTTTCCGGTCGACAAGACCTCTGGAACACCCGGCGCCGCTTTGACTTTGACCTTGAACTGTACCTTTCGGCTTGAGTTTCCGCCGGTCGATGAGGTCACATTGCCAAGGCTTAAGCCCGTCGAGATGGCGCTGGTGCCGCCGACATCCGGTATGGTCTTGCCGTCGACCAAGGTCGTGCCCGGCACGTAATCAGTACCAGGAGGCGGAAACGAGTCCAATGACAGCAAGGTCGGACTCGCATCCAACTGCCCGCTGTTGAGCAGGTCGACGGTGTAGGTCAGTGTGTCACCTGGAGCCGCGTCTCCGGCGTTGACGGTGTATTTGGTGATCGGATTTTTGTAGTTCGGAGCCAGCCGGTTGACCTCAACAACCGTGTAGCCATACATGACGAGCTCACCGTAGCCGTTGAATACGCCGGGCTGATTATTTGTTAGGTCTCCGTCACCAGAGGAGACCAAGATTGTTGCTGAGGTGTCTTTGGGCTTAACCAACTGCGAGATATCGAAGCGATCCAGATCAACGCTGGTCTCCGGCGTACTGTTAAAGATGTTGTTGGCGTCGCTGTTGCCGGCCCCACCAGTGAGCTTGGTACCGTTAACGGCAATGTAGTCATAACAAGTTCCACAGGGTGTGCTGTCGCAGCTACTCGATGACTGGATGGGTTCACCGAGATGCTTGTCTCCCTCCATCGCGTAGTACATCAGGTCGGCTTGAGGTGGGTCCCCGACGAAAAAGTTGTTGATAGGAATCGTGATCTGACCGGTCGAGTTGAGCTGCTCATCGAGCAACACAAAACCATCCCAGAGAAAGATGTCTCGCTGGACAGACTCGCTGAATTTCGTGTCGTAAATGATCAAGAGCGACCACGAGGCGTGGCGTCCCTGACAAAAAGGATCGTTGGGCTGGCAGCAGACCGTCTCTTGAGCCCCTGGGCAGGCGTTTTGGTTGGCTTTCAAGCCGTTACATTGTGTCGTGATCTGGGCAACTTTCGCGTTGACGCTACCGACCGTATACGAGCCGTTCCAGGAGCTGTTGCCAGGGTGGGCTGAGAGTAGGGTTGTGACGTCTTTACGGCAATAAAAGTGTTTGCCTGCAGCCGGGTTGGTCGTCGGTGACGAGCGCAAAATACAGTTGTCAGCGGTCAGCGAACTGCTAAAGCCATCGGTGAACTGCAAGCTCGCTGTCTGATCGGCAAACTCTCCACCGATTGGCCCTGGTGCTGAGCCTGCCCAAAACAGATAGGCCTTCTTGATCACCGCATCCGCGGGAATTTTCTCTAGAGTTTGTACGGTATCGGATGATTGCGCGAGCAGTTTGTCGTTGAAGCGATAGTCGGTGAAGTTGGTGACTAAGCTCGCGCCCAATTGAACGGCTTTGCCGTATACGCGCCACGTGTCGGGGTTTGATGGATAAGTGCCAGTCACCACCGCGCCACCGATAGCTGGCACCAGCAGCACACACAGACTCAACGCAATTGTCCAAACGCGGCACCAATGCGACAAAGCTAAGACTAAGCGTCGGCTGTCCCAAATCGAGCCATAGACGTGAACTGGCGTGTTAGTGGAGGGTCTTGGCAACTCGGCTATCCTCCCACGCATCATGCGCTACTTGGGGTTAAAGAGTCGGATCGACTGGTTGATCTTCAATCCGGCTCCATCACTGGAGGCGCCTCCCATAAGAAGCACTTTACCGGTTGACAGCGTCACCGCCGAGCCATATGCGAATCCAGATTTCGTCAGTGTGTTACCGACGCTCTCCTGACTGACCTTTCTACTGACCGGATCATAACTGAGAACCTCGCCGCTTGCTACGGTCTTGCCAGCGTTATCGAATCCGCCTGCGATCACGACTTGCCCTCGTTGTGCTCCAACGGTGGCCCAGTTCATCAAAGGAGCGCCTCTTGCTGCGATTAGCGAGGGAGAGTCAATCCAGGTTCCCGTCTCAATATCAAAGACGTCGATGCGGTCGCTGACTTGAGTTTTGGCTGAGTCCAAGAAGCCACCCACAACATAGACGACATTGTAGCCGGGCTCAGTGCCCGTGCTCGTGATGCGCGTCGCACGATGGACGTAGGCTGCCGCTGGCATGGTCCGCCCGACGCCGCCGTTGAGTTGACGAAGCAAGGGCTGCCACTGCGTCTCAATGTAACCCGGTTGGGTTTTGAGTGAGGCACACACAGACGCGCTGTCTGGGCCTTTGTGACACGTTGCCCCTACGCAGCAGGTAACTTTGGTGTTGCCTTTGGAGGACACGTTGCTGAAGGAGTCATACTGCAACACCTCAAAGTCATTGAGGGGGCCGCTGGCATTTTCACCACCGATCAGCATGAGGTAACCGCCATCTTTTTCTGGCAGACGCACCGTTGTGTGGTTCCAACGTGGCTTGCTCAATTGACCAGCTAAGAGTCGTCCTTGATTGGGCTCCCAAATCTCCCATGTCGCTGATGCCTCGGCTTGAGGACCTTTGCCACCAGCGATCATGAAGTAGTTCGCGTTGTCGAAAAGACGCGTAATGGTGTGGTTCGCACGGGGAAACTGCAGATGTGCATTGGCAGAGGGTGAGGAGCGTACTTGCTTGGTGTCGACATCGAAAAACTCCATCAACCCAGTGACCTCAGGCGTACCGTCCTTGTCGACATATCCACCTGAAAACACGACTGTGCCGTCGTATCCCATCGCTGAGGCCATAAACGCTCGTTTGGTGCTCAAGCCGGTCTGAAAGGTAGCGCTTACATCGCTCAGTTGACGGGTCTCCACATCATAGCGCAGCAGGTTGCTTTTGAAGTTGTTCCAACTGTTCGGTGAGTGGGGGTCGCTCGCACCAGGCTTGGCATCAGCGCCGCCGGCGACCATAACGCCGTTGTCAGCTGTCGCGACGATCGCTGCGCCCACGCGGCCATCGGTCAAAGACTCTTGCTTCGCCTCACTGATCGCGCTGCTGAACCAGTTGGTCTTGGTTACATAAGCGCGCGCTAAGAAGGTCTCAACAGCCTGCACGTCCTTGGGGACACTGCGACCCCGACCGCGGACAGGAAAGCTCGGAAAACCGTTGACATCCTTACTATAGAGTTCGACACGGAGCTGCCGGCCAAAGCCATAAGGAACGGCTGGCAACGACAAATCGATCGGTGCATTCGGGGTGTATGGTTTGACCACTTGGAAGCTGTCATCGTTGATGTCCGGTCCTTCAGCCACCAGTGCGATAAAGCACGTCAGGCACTCGCCGGTAGTCGAGTCCACTTCGGCGAATGGGCTCTCGGAGGTGGGCCCGGTGATGACAAGGGCCAAGCCTTGTTTCGGAGCGTCAATCGACGGCGAGCAGCCAAGCGCACAGAGCGCGGCTACACTGCAGATAAAAATCGTCTTCATTGAGTTCATACACACGTCCTGAAGTCTACGGCTTCACCAAGGCGTCGACCTTGAAGTTTGGTGAAGGTTCGGGCTCTTGCGTCGCGATAATGATCGCGGTGGTGGCTCCAGCGGCAATCACCCCCCCCAATACGGCCCAGAACCACGGCTTTTTCACCAACGAAGGTTCGTCGCTCGTGTCTTTGTTGAGCAGGTTCTTGTAGGGGTCCATCACTGGCTTGACCACCGGCTTGGCCGGTTGTGCTTGCGGTTGAACGACCGGTGAGGTTATCGCTGGTTTGGATGTGGGGTTCGCCGGTGTTGGCTTAACCACAGGGCTAGGCGTCGATGAAGGCGCCGTCCTCGCTGGGGTAGTCATAGCAGGCGGCGCGGCAACCAGCGCCCGACGAGACGGACCAGTGCTCGGGTGTCCGTAGATGGCGGGCCTGACCTTGACGACTTTGTCCTTTGGAAACTTTTGAATCGCTTGGCGGATGTGTCCTTCGGCTTCGAGGATTTTGAGCTGCATATTGCCGAGATTGGCGTCGAACTTGACCAAAGAAAGTGCCACGAATTTTCGAATTCGCTGATCAAACAAAAACAGATGCAGCCCAATCTGAGAGCCTGCCTTACCGATGACTCCATAGAGCAAATAACGCGCCCGGATTTGCCGTGCGTACATGAAGCTAAAGTTACGAACCAAGCGGGTGTGAAAGTTGCCTGTATTCGCGAAGGGCAGAATATCGGCAGGCTTGACCGCGAGCGTGATGTTGTCTGCTGGATCCTCTCTCATCGAGAGTTTGGCGTCGACCTTGACCTCACGGCCGCGAATTTGAATGACCTGACCCCAAGGCTTGGCTTTGGGGTGGCGGACCTGCACGTAGTGCGTGCCCATGTATAGGTCTTTCCCAACCACTGGAGGTGGGCCTAGGAGCACGCCATCGACGTATACTTCTGCTCCCTTGCTCGCGCAGGTGACACTAACGGAGCCTTTCGGACGTTTTTCCAGACGTTTGCGCGCATGAATGAGCGACTGTTGGAGCGTCTTTTCGCCTCGATTGGCCACATAGGTGGGCTGCAGCGTAAGTGCTTTTTTCAAGAGCGCGACAGCAGTCCCCGGTTTGTTGGCCAGCAGGGCGGCTGCAGCCGAACGACCGTAGGCGTCGACCAGTTGGGTGAAGTCGACTAACTCCACGTAGTTGCGCTCGTAGCGTTTGATCACGGTCTTGAGGAGCTTTATCACCACGCGCGGATCTTTTTTCTCCTGCAGCATGGTTCGCGCGGTCAATCGGCCTTGATCGGCTTTTTCAAGCGCTCGAACCGCAGGAGAGTCAGGTCGACTGGCTTGATTTTTCTTATTTCGGCGACGTTGCGGCCGACCTGTTCTGACGACCTCGGAGGGAGTCAAACCGACCACACTGCCTGCGGTGATCATGGCGCGCAGGTACTCTTCGATGCGAGCACCAACCAACGCTCCGATGCCGTCGCGTTTTGCTAGTGGCATCAAAGCGAGTTCGTCTCGCTCTTTGGCTTGCGCTGCCGCTTCAGGCACAAAGCTTGGCAGTTGACCTGTGATGGGCAGCGTGACGCTGCTCGCCACGAAGCTCGCCAGAACGACGCTGGCTAGCAGTCTCCGGGGGATGGATCGGCTACGTTTCACGTAAGACCTCCTGTGAGGGCATTCGGGGCAATGGCGCGGATTTGCTAGGGCTCCGAGACCGTGGCTCCACCCCGCGCGGCGCGCGGGTATACCAGAAAATCTCAAAAATGGGAGGGGAAAGAGCATGTGAGCGACGATTGGATCGCCTAGAGCCAAGTATCGACTGGTCTCTCTCGGTCCAACGCCTTTACAGCGAGTTGGGAGGTTACTTAGTTGACGAGGGTTTACGCCGTGCTTTGACGGCAATCCCTGTGGGTACCAAGACCGCACTACGGACTCGAGCACGCCGCGCTGAAGTTTGCAGATCAAACATGGTCGAAGAGCCGCCGTCGAGGTTCAATGCACCATGCAACCCCAGGCCATTTTGCTCTTTTGGCCTCGCTAGAAAATCCGCGAAGTTCCCTAGACCGATCACGCCTGACGTAATGACCAAGTAGATTTGACCTTCATTATCGAAGCCGATGGCCGTGCGCCTCGCGAGCCCAGGCTTAAACTCTAGGGGTTTCCCGTCGACCACCAGTCGCGGACCGCACTCGGCAGCAAAGTCGAGATCTTTGGGCGCTTGGTACGCTTTGGCGTGTTGGATCTCGGCGCCTCGAGCCGAAAGCGTAAAGACTCCATGATCGACACGGCGGAGCGGGCTTTTTTGTTGGCCTTCGCTGACCATGAGCCCTAGGGGGCGGTACTCGGGGTCAAAGTAGATTCCGTTGACCGCTGCCACGGCGTTGGCTGCTTCACGAAAGCCCGCCGCATCGCTGAGTTTACGCTTCGTTTGTTTGGCGTCGACGTGCACCAAGCTCCAGCGCTTCGGATCTAAGCTCAGCACGTGAGTCAAAACTGCCGGACCTTTGCCAAATCGTGGTGTCACGCTGCCGTAACTTAGCCCAGGCGACAGTTCATGCAGCGCCAATCGATCTCTGGATGTTGTCTGCTCGCAGCTGATCGCACCGGTCACCAGCGCACACAGAGTCACCGCGGTAAGAGCGCGTCGACATGGAGAGCTGAACGCTTGCGATGAGGTGTGCGTCTGCTTCACGTGGAGTCGATTAGAGCAGGCTTAAGATGGTGTTCTTCAGCGGGGTCGCGTCCTCTTCAGGTTTGAATCCCGTGTGTGCGTAGACAATCTTACCTGACTTGTCGATCAGGAAGCTAGCCGGCATCGAATACACCATCATTTTCCCCATCAACACAGACTCCGGGTCGGTAATGATGGGGAAGTTCGCCTCATATTTTTTTGCAAATTCAAGGCTCGGCTCCGGTGAGCTGTCGACTCCAATGCCGATGATTTGCAGGCCTTTGGCTTTGAGCTCTTCTTGATAGCGAACCAAGTAAGGGAACTCTTTTTTACAGGGGCCACACCACGAGGCGAAGTAGTTCACTAGGGTGACCTTGCCTTTGAATTTACGGGTATCGATGTTCGTGCCATCGCTCGCCTTGGCGGTGAAAACCGGCATGTTCTGCCCCTTCATGGTCTCCAAGACACGCTTGAGATTCGACGCAGCTACCTTGCTCGAGCGGACGTTTGTATCCGCACAACAACGGAATCCCGTGGTGTGATTTCGGCGTCCAATGCCAGCTGAGAAGGCTCGCTGGTTACAAGCGGCACGCTCGGTGCTCGAGCCGTGTCCGCCCATCAGCGTCGCTTTGTCCTTGCTGGCTCCAACCCATTCGCTGATGTTGCCAGCCATGTCGAACAGAGCGCTCGATGTGCGGCATTCTTTTTTGCTGCCGGTCGCGATGGCTTTTCCTTGGTACTTGTCGCCTTGGTCGTGACAGGTCCCGGCGCTGTAAAATTTGCCGTATGGATACATGGAGCCTTCAACGGCATCGTCGCCAAACATGCCGTTGTTGTTGTTGTCTACAGCCGGTTGTCCAGCGCATGCTGTCACCCACTCTTGTTCGGTACACAGGCGTTTGCCGGATTTTTCACAAGCCGATTTTGCGTCGAGCCACGACACGCGCGCGGGTTTGACCCCTGGCATACTCACTGCACGACCGTTTTTGCCCACGCTGCCCTCGTAGGGATCCATGTAAAAGGTCTTACCGTCTGCGTTCGCGACCTTGATCATGGTCGTTCCGTCGGACACAGCCGCCATGGTTTTGGGTTTCGCTGCGACAACGGCGCCGCCAGAGGCCGCTGCTTTGAGGGCCTCATCGATGTGGTATTTAAAGATAGCCTTCGAGCCTGAACCCGTGATTAAGCGGCCGTTGATGTAGGTTCTAGGCGTTCCCCA
Source organism: Myxococcales bacterium (assembly GCA_002726535.1). Lineage (GTDB taxonomy): Bacteria > Myxococcota_A > UBA9042 > UBA9042 > UBA9042 > UBA9042. The sequence goes on from PBTG01000189.1 coordinate 12,544, forward strand.
GATCCCTGCTTTGTAGGCCACCTTGATGTCGTCTTTGATTGCCTGGTGAGTTTTGGGGTCCTTCATGCATAGACGGAATTTCGTCATATTTAGACCCATCTCCTGGGCGTACTTGTCTAGGTGAAACTCCGACAGCGCCTGTTGGTTGGCGTACATTTTGTCGTGCATCTCCCAGAACTTGCCCTGGATACCTGCGCAGCGCCCGGCCCATGAGGACTCGCACGCATTGGGGTGTTTGTCATATCCAGACATCTGCGGATTGCATCGCACGTTCATGGGGAAGTTTTTCATCACAAAGCGCACCGATTTGCCTTTGTACTCCTGCATCACTGGGTCGAGTGTCAACGCAAGGTAACGGCAGTACGAGCACTGGAAGTCAGCGACTTTAATGACCGTGACCTTGGCGTCTTTGGGACCGTGAAAGAACTCACAGTCCTCATCAATCGGCCACTGAACCTCAGTCCAACCGTCTTCTTTGGTCTTCTTGCCGCCGATTCGGACGCTACTGGCGTCAATCGTCGGGCCGTCTGCGCAGTCGCCACCCTTGGGGGTCGGGAGAGCTTGCGCTGTGGATCCGGCCGCCGGCTCGGCGGCTGCAGCCGCTGCAGCTGCTCCCGCAGGCGGCTCGGCTCGCGAGCTTCCGCCACCCGAGGGGGCAATGCCAGCTTTCGCGTTTTTAAGGGCTTGTGCTTCCATGGATTGGAGCCATTGATTGGTGCCGATGTACGAGGCCATTCCAACGACTAACAACACCGTAAAGGCCTGCGACACCGGAGCCTTGAAACCAACTAGCGCCTCGATGCTCTGGCTGATGGCGGCGCCGACGCTCTTTGGTCCCTGACCAATGGCGATGGCGGCACTTGCGATTGCGACCACGTACAGACTGATGCAGTACAAGCAGAGAAAGCCGATTTTTTCGACCATGATGTAGCCCATGTACATCGCGTCGAGCACGGTCAGGACGGCCAAAAAGCTCACGCCGGCGAGCGCGTAGCGACCACTTTGCCGCGTCTGCTCATCACTCGACCCCGTCCCTTTGATGCCAATCCACGTCAAGAACGCCATCACTGCATAGGTCGGAATCGCCCAAAACGCACTCGGCATCCCGAACATGGTGCTGTACTGAGATGTGTTGACCGCGTCACAGTTGAGCTTGCCACCAAAGTTGCAACTCGTCGCCGTCGCGAGCCCCGATTGTAGGGCGAGCTTGTTTCGGACCAGAAACACTGCCATGCCCAGACCGAACACCAAGACTGCTAACAGCACGTAGAGCAGCTTTGGGTTTGATGGGAGCCCATCATGCTGCTTTGAACCGATGGCTTGTGCCTCGCTCATGTCTCCTCCTACCGGCGCGCCCCCTCATTGGTTGCGCCTGTACTGATATCAGATGTGCTCTCACCATGATTGATATGCGTTTTGCTCCGCGCGTCAATCTGCTCGTTAGACGCAGCAGTTTATGCGCCTTCGCTCGGAGCGCAAGGTTCCGCGATTATCTCCAGCACGGAAGCTGCCAACCCCTGAACTTTAACAGGCATTCCCATCACGCTCACTTCAGGCCGTCAAAGTGAGTCCGAGGCTCATGGCCTCGCCGCCGCCCCGTTTTTTTTATCCACAGGTCAATTTATCGCGTTTTTAAAACCCGTTTTAATATTTAATAAGTCAATAAAGTTAAATTGTTAATTGAATGTTGCGCGAGGGGTTGATTTGCCCTCTATCCACATTCTTCAGGATTTCGATCTGTTGCAAGGCACCAGTTGACCGAGGCTCGTGAAGCCTTCTATCAGATTAGGTAGACCCTGACCTGCGTACCCTACAACCCGCGTTTGATCTCATGCACCAAGGACCTTTGATCGGCCTCCAGCCTCGTCGTCGACGCATCGACCAGCGCCCCAAGCGCATGTTTATGGTGATTTTAATCGCGGCTGGTGGATACCTTTGGATGACCGAGATCGGCAGCGATCTGGATCGTTCTGATTACCAACGGTCGTCAAAAATGGGTGCGAAATCCGCTGCTCGTGGTCTCGTCCCAGGTGGGCCCGGCCCGGCGAAGGTTCCGGCCCAACAACTGCCAGTGATCGACGACAGTCCAGTGGCATCGGTCGATGAAGTTCGAAGGACTTTGCTTGCGACGGCGCGCGATCATGAAGCCCGTCGTGTCATCCCGACCCTTGGCTCGGTGATGTCGATTGACGCCATCAAAGGCAACAGCGCCGACCTAATCGAGCGATCCATGCATCATCTTGGCTTTGCGATTCGCACGGCGATTATGCTCCATCGCTTCCAGAGTCCGAGGGCCTATGGGCTCAAGCGTCGTCCGCAGGCTACTGAACTTGAGCGTCGAAAGGCTTTGTCTTACCCGAATCTCAAGATTTTTTTCGAGCGCTTTGCCCAGCAATTGCCGAGGTCGTATCAAAGCGATGCGCCCGATACATACCAAGCTGGTGATTTGGTCTATCTCAAGACATTCACAAAGAAGGCAGTCAAACTCTTCGCGATCGTCGGTGACAAAACTTCCGATAAAGGCATTCGATGCCTGTTCACTCTCGATCCCCGAGATCGCTACGCGCGCTCTGATCGGCCGCTGTCGGATTATCAGATCCTCGGTCACTATCGCTTTGGTGCTCGGGAACTTCGCGCCGTAAAGCGCACTCTCCCGATCGCGCCTGGCCGCAAAACTCCCAGCCGCACCCTCTGATTGGCTCGCGAAATCCCTTGAACGACAATCGAAATCAGCTCCCAGAGGTTTGGACACCGACTCAGTGCAATCAATTGATTAAAGGCCGCCTGCGTGACCTGACATATGTACAAATTCGCGGTGAGGTCAGCGGAGCACGAGCTTCCCGCGGGCACCTGTATTTTGATCTGAAGGACTCCGGTAGCAAGATTCGCTGTACTGTTTGGCGATCAACCTTGTCGCGTCTGTCTATCAGGCCCAGCGATGGCCTAGAGGTGATTTGCGAGGGAGCGATTGATTTGTGGGTACCTGGGGGCACCTACGCACTGAACGTACGCGCCGTACGCCGCTCGGGGCTCGGTCAACGTCACCTTCGCTTGCAGCAACTAACACAACAGCTGCGCTCCGAGGGAGCCTTGGAGGCAAGTCGTCGTAGAGCTCTCCCTCGATTTCCTAAAGTTGTGGGCTTGGTCACCGCTCCAGGCAGTGCCGCGTTGCGTGACATGCTACGGACCATTCACGACCGATTTCCTGTTCGAATCGTGCTCTCACCGACTCGGGTTCAGGGTGCCGGTGCGTCAGAACAAATCGCTCAAGCATTGCAGCGACTCGATCGTTCGGGACTCTGTGATGTCATCATTGTCGGTCGCGGTGGTGGCAGCCAAGAGGATCTATGGGCCTTCAATGAAGAGCCGGTTGCGAGAGCAATTTTGGCGAGTCAGACCCCGATAGTCAGCGCAGTTGGCCATGAAAGTGATACGCTTTTATCTGATCACGTCGCCGACAAAAGGGCACCAACTCCGACGGCTGCTGCCGAACTCACAGTGCCCTCTTTTGACGATCTCATGGCCCGCTTGAGAGAGTTGAGGCGACGAGTTGTGCTCAAGACGCGATCGCGTCTGATCGCCGAGCGCAAACAACTCACCGCTCAGTCTCATCGGGTCCTTTCCATTGAAGGCCATGTGGCTCGTACACGGCTTCGAGCGGATCACCTCTACAACCGTCTTGCACACGCTCAGAGACAGGCTATCCGAAGGCGTCTCCAAGGTCTCCAAAGATACCAAAGAGCGCTGTCGAGACTACATCCAGTTCGCCAACTGCTCGACAAAAGGCGACGTTCAATCGAGATCAATTCGAGGCTATTGGCCGCTCTGCAAGCCCAGCTCAGGGTACGGAGCGCTCAATCGCTGAGCGCTGAGCAGGCTTTGCATCGAGCTGCGGGCACGCTCGTCATCCCCGTGAGGCAACGACTGACGCGTTTGGTTGCTAAGCTCGAAGCGCTCAATCCGAGCGCGGCTTTGGCTCGGGGCTACAGCATCATCCGCGACATCGACTCATCGCGTCTCATCACCGACGCGGCAGACCTTCGAAAAGGGCAAGGGCTTGCCGTGACCTTCGCTTCAGGGCGGGCTGTCGTTAGTGTACAGCACGTCGATTCGACCGATTCAATCGAGGGTCGCTGAGGTCAGACTCGAACCCACGGTCAGCGTGTGCATCGTCCCAGCGCCCTGATCGATGACCCACAACGAACTCAGGCCAAGTCCGCTTTGTACGGCCACTGGACTTGCGCCCACCGAAGCCACGACCGGAGTAAATCCTCTGCTGATCGCATAGTTCCATGTGGCTTCGCGAATCGAAGGCAACAACGTGATGGGAGCGCCTGGCGCCTCAGCAGGAACACAGCCTGGCATCAATGTTGCGCTCCAGAGCAGGTTTTCAAAGCCTTCGCTGGCTTGACCTGCTCCGTAGGCGCTGACTTCAAATTCACTGAGCTGCTCTGGTTTCATCGGACACTCAATGTTCGCGGCATCAGCACCGCTCTTCAACTGAGGCTCACCGATACGAGCCGCCTGATTTAGGTCACGATTGTCCCACGGAGCGCATAGTTGGCCGCGTTGCCCTCTTCGCGAGAGTAGACCTGTTGTAGAGCCTGTAACCAGCCATCCATTGGCCCGGACCTCATAGCGTACGGAGCGCTGTGGATAGCACTGCGGCGCAAAACCATCGATCGTGGCTCCTGGCTCATAATTGACTTGATTGTCGCTGGTCACAGGCACATCCACCCGTCCGCTTGGCTTGCTGATCCGAATGTGTTGTGGCCCGACCTCGATGATTTCATATCGGATCGCCTTGTTGTGCTGCGATACGCAGCCGCTCGACGCTCCCTCAATGATCACAAGATCGCCAGGGACCACACCCAAGCCACAAAAATTTGCGCTGGGATCGAGCAAGATATCTTTGTTCATCAAGCGGCCACTGGTGCGTTTTGTGCCAGGAATGGTGCCTTGTGCTCGAATTTTCCAAAGCTCGCTGCGATGTTCATTGACCGCTGTAGACATCGACCAGCCGAAGTAACTGACCTCGCTGTCCGCATTGGTTTGTAGGTTTAAGGTGCCAAAATGTGCGTAACGCTCTGGAGCTTGGATTCCCAGATCTACGATAGCGTCGTCAACCAGTAGGCTCGGTCGCTGTGCAGTGGTTACCTTTTGGGTGGCTGAAGGCAACAAACCGATCGATCTCAGCGTTGAGGGTTGTCCAGATTCGTTATCAGCAAAGAGCGTTAGATACATCAGCCCACCTAGCCTCGTCGTCACCGCCATTGCGTCTTGACCTTTGAGGGTCACGGGTGCCAGCGCCAAAGGTGGCGAACCAAGTCTGATCCCTCGAAGATCGCCGTCTGAGTCCAGTGTGGATGGACGCGCGAAGTCGTCATTTTGACTGGGATTCAGTAGACGTTGACTCTTGGCATCGATCACGAAAATCGCTTGCTTTGACTGGTCGGTGACGACCACCAATGAGCCCTGAAAGGACGCGGCGATTGCGCTCGCTGGCGAGCGATCAGGACCAACTTCACTAGGGGTCAACCGGTTGAAGCAGTGCTTGTCTGCGAGGTCTGTAAAGCCGTCGCCGTCATTGTCAATCCCGTCATCACAAGCAGGTCGCTTTTCACCGTCAGACTGCAGGTCATCACAGCCCGAGTCCGCGAGGTCCGTGAAGCCGTCGCCGTCGTTATCGATCCCATCGCCACAGTTGCCGATGACGCTTGGATCCAAGGGTACACGTTCGCCCTGTGGGTCGTTCGTGCATTGTGGGTCCTGGGTATCGGTCATTCCGTCGTCATCATTGTCGATTCCGTCGGCACAAGCGGGCGCATCGAAGCGTTCTGAACTACTACCGTAGCCAAAGCACCCCGGATCTGCTGGATAGTCCGTGAGGCCATCGCCGTCGTTGTCAATGCCGTCGCGACAATGGTCTTCGGTGGGCGTTACTGCACAACCAAAGTCGACCGCGTCGGTTTGGCCGTCTCCGTCATTATCCAAGCCATCTGAACAACGCGACCCGACCTCTGGGTCACCTTCCACGGGATCGTTGGGACCGTCACAGCCACTATCGTCCCGATCGACAAGTCCATCGCCATCGTTGTCGATCCCGTCATTACAAGCGTCACGCAGTGAAATTCTCTTGATCACCGCGTCGTCTTGCAGGCTCACGATTGTCACGTGAGGATGGTCGCGATGCGCCACATACAAAGCGCCTTGTGCAGCGGCCAAGCCGAACGGACTTCCGCCCACCTCGATTGCCACGGCTTTGGGAGCTTGCTCGTCCATCTCGAGGCGCCAAACGCGCCCATTGTCAGGATCGGACAAGTACAGGCGTCGAGTTGGCGAAGCGAGCGAGAGTAGATCAACCGGCAGAAAATCCAGCGAGACTCGCTCCAGACTCTCTGGACTCAGTGACGCGCTGTCGACGCTGACGATTTGCTTTTTTAGAGCCAAGGTCATGTGGACGATGCCTGGCTGTGCAGCATCGGTGACTATTTTTGTGGGCAGGTCGCCGATCATCAGTGGCGTAAAGCCAGGA
>PBTG01000190.1 GCA_002726535.1 Myxococcales bacterium
CCAACGCATCGGAGACCCGCCCATGGCTCGCACCGCAATGGAGCTTCGTGTCCGCAAGTCCTTCTCCCGACTTCATCGAGTTGTGGAGGTTCCGGACCTCATTCACGTCCAGCGTCAGTCCTATGACAAGTTCTTGCAACGCAACATCCCGCACGAGCAGCGTGAGATTGTTGGCTTGCAGGCAATCTTCACAAGCGTCTTTCCGATTCAGGACTTCAATAAGACTGCGTCGCTAGAGTTCGTGAGCTACCAGCTCGAAGAGCCCAAGTACGACGTGGTCGAGTGTCGCGCTCGAGGCATGACCTACGCGTCGCCAATTAAAGTGTTGATCCGCTTGGTTGTGTTCGACGTGTCTGAGTCTGGCATCCAGACGATCCGCGACGTTAAAGAGCAGGAGGTCTACTTCGGTGAGATCCCGCTCATGACCCACTCCGGAACCTTTATCATTAACGGTTCCGAGCGCGTCATCGTCAGTCAGCTTCACCGCTCGCCTGGTGTGCTCTTTGAGCACGACAAAGGCAAGACTCACGCCAGCGGAAAGCGCATCTACTCTGCGCGGATTATCCCCTATCGTGGCTCATGGTTGGACTTCGAGTTCGATCACAAAGATCTTCTCTACGTTCGCATCGATCGTCGTCGCAAGCTCTATGCGACGGTCTTGCTGCGTGCCCTCGGTTACAGCACCGAGGAGATGTTGAACTACTACTACGAGACGGAGCACGTCTCGCTTGAAGTCACCGATGATGGGGTAAAAGCGTGGCGTAGCCTCGATTTTCGCCTCCTCGAAGGTCAGCGTACCAGCGTCGAGATTCTCCACCCGAATCCTGATGAGCGTCCGATTCTGAAGAAAAATCGGAAGTTCACACGTCGGGTCATCAAAAAACTCACTGACGCTGGAATCGAGCGTCTTGAGCAGCCTGTTGACGAGCTCGAGGGCAAAGTCTTCGCCAGTGACGTCATCAACGAAGAGACCGGTGAGGTGCTCTTTGAGGCCAATGATGAACTCGATGAGACCGCAGTCGAGACGCTCGTCTCTGCTGGAATCAGCGAGTTCGACATTCTCTTTGTCGACGGTCAGACCGTGGGCCCCTACTTGCGCGATACCATGGCTAAGGATGTCTCCGACGTCCTTCGCCGAAAACGTCTGCCTACTTCGGATCAGGCGATCGAAGATATTTACCATCACTTGCGTCCCGGTGATCCACCTTCGATCAATCAGGCCCGCAACTACTTCAATAACTTGTTTTTCAACGAGCAGCGCTACGACTTGAGCGACGTCGGCCGAATGAAGGTCGAGTACAAGTTTGCCCAACGCAAAGCGCTCATGCAGTTGAAAAAGCAAGGGCTCGTTCGCTTGGAGACCACCTCCATGCGTCGTGATCGCAGCTACGATCTCATGCCACCAGGTGGAGAGTTCCGTAATTGGAAGCTCGACATCGGCTTGTATGACAGCGGCAATAAGGTCAAGAGCTACGGCGTACGCCTGACCAAAGACTCATTTGCGGATCTATCGCGAGTGGGGCCTGAGGAGCTTTGTCAGCACCTCTCGGGCGTGTTCTCTGTAGCAGACCTGTCGCGGCCTTCGTCCATCAAAGCATCCGACTGGAAACTCGACTTCTTGGTTCGTGATGCAGACGGCAGTGAGAAGAAAGTCAGCTGGAAGATTGACGTCAAGGCCTTCGCAAACCCTGCGGCTGCGTTGCCTTCGGAACTCGCAGCGGCCCTCAGCAAATCACTCGCCAAGAATAAGTTCTTGTCCGTTGAGCAAGACGAGGCGGGAGTTGCATGGCTGCGTCCAACAGCGAAAGGTGCTGAGATCTCCGTCTCGGCGCACGAATTGTTACGCCAGCGATTAGAGTTGGTGAGCGGCGTCTACACAGCTGAATTGCGTCTATCGACGGGTCTACTCACCGCTACGGTGAGCGACAATCAAACTGTGTTGGTGATGCCTGTTCGAGGTCACAAGCACATTCAGATTCGCGTAGATGGCAACGAGGAGTTGCGCAATCGCATGGGCCTCGCCCCTGTGGCGCCATGCTTCACGCTGACCAAGAGTGATATCTTGCGTACCATCGCCTACTTGCTCGAGCTCAAGAACGCTCGTAGCGGCTTTAACACCGACGACATTGATCACTTGGGCAATCGTCGCGTGCGTGCTGTCGGTGAGTTGATGGAAAACCAGTGCCGCATTGGTCTCGTTCGTATGGAGCGAGCGATTAAGGAAAAGATGAGCATCGCTCAGGACATCGAGACTTCGATGCCCCACGAGCTCATCAACGCCAAGCCAATGAGTGCTGTGGTTCGTGAGTACTTCGGCAGCAGTCAGCTGTCGCAGTTTATGGACCAGACCAACCCCTTGTCGGAGGTCACGCACAAGCGGCGACTTTCAGCGCTTGGACCAGGTGGTCTGACTCGTGACCGAGCGGGATTTGAGGTTCGTGACGTTCACACCACTCACTACGGCCGCATCTGTCCGATTGAAACCCCTGAGGGGCCGAATATTGGTCTGATCGCGTCTTTGGCGACCTATGCTCGAGTCAACGAGTACGGCTTCATCGAGACTCCGTATCGTCAGGTGATCAACGGCAAACCATCGTTTGCTTTTGAGTACTACTCCGCTTTGGAGGAAGAAGAGCACCAGATCGCTCAGGCGAACGCTTCGATTGACGGAGACGGAAACCTCGAAGGCCCGTTGGTAGATGTTCGTTTCAACGGTGAGTACGCCCAGCTTTCGCCCGATAAGGTCGAGTTGATGGACGTCAGTCCGAACCAGTTGGTTTCGGTCGCCGCATCGTTGATCCCCTTCTTGGAGAACGATGACGCCAACCGTGCCTTGATGGGCTCGAACATGCAGCGTCAGGCCGTGCCACTTCTCAAGACGACCTCACCTTTGGTGGGTACCGACCTTGAGCGGACCGTGGCCTCGGACTCTGGTGTGACGGTTGTCGCTCGCCACAACGGCACCGTGGTCAACATCGACTCCGAGCGCATCGTCGTCAAACGTGACGTTGAGCCTGACGATCCGAGCGCCTCGACCGACATCTACAAGTTGACCAAATACACACGCTCCAACCAGAGCACTTGTGTCAATCAGCGTCCCATCGTCCGCATGGGTGATCACGTCAAAGCCAACGACGTCATCGCTGATGGTCCTTCAACAGACCGCGGCGAGCTCGCGCTGGGTCGTAACGTCGTCGTGGCTTTCATGCCATGGGGTGGTTACAACTACGAGGACTCGATCTTGGTCTCGGAGAAGGTCATCAAAGAGGACTTGTTCACCTCGATTCACATCGAGGAGTTCGAGTGCATCGCTCGAGACACCAAGTTGGGCAAAGAGGAGATCACTCGGGACATCCCGAACGTCTCCGAAGAAGCGCTCAAGGACATCGACGTCAGCGGTATCATCCGCATTGGCGCTGAGGTCACCACGGGCGATGTTCTGGTCGGAAAGATCACACCCAAAGGTGAGACACAGCTCAGCCCAGAAGAGAAGCTCTTGCGGGCCATCTTTGGTGAAAAAGCCGGTGATGTTCGTGATACGTCCCTACGTGTGCCACCCGGCGTCGTCGGTACGGTCATCGCCGCGAAGGTCTTCACTCGTAAGTCAGAGCCCAAAGACGAGCGCACCAAAGAGATCGAAGAGGACGAGAAGTCCAAAATGCTCAAAGATATGGGCGATGAAGTCCAGATCTTGGCTGCTTCGACCTATGACAAGTGTCGCCGTATTCTCGTGGGTCACAAGACCGCTTCGAAGGTCGTCGACGATCAAGGTAACGTCGTGTTCAGCAAGGGCACGAAGTTGACTGAAAAGGTCTTAGGCGAACTGCCTGCGAGCGTCTGGGATGATTCGGGCCGCTTCCGTGTCCCAGCCGCGTGGCGCGATCTGCGTATCACAGATAAAGACTTGACCGCGAATCTGTCAGGCTTGCTCGACCACCTCGAAGATCACGCCAACGAGACCAAGAATTACTTTGAGGACAAGATTGGCCGTATGGTCAAGGGTGACGAATTGCCACCCGGTGTCATCAAAATGGTCAAGGTCTACGTCGCCATTAAGCGTAAGCTGCAGGTCGGCGATAAGATGGCCGGTCGTCACGGTAACAAGGGTGTCGTCAGCCGCATCTTGCGCGAAGAAGACATGCCTTATCTGCCTGATGGTCGACCGGTAGAGATCGTGCTCAACCCACTAGGTGTGCCGAGTCGAATGAATGTCGGTCAGGTTTTGGAAACTCATCTAGGCTGGGCTGCTCATAACTTGGGCTTTCAGATCGGTGAGATGCGTGATGCATCTGGGGCCGTCAAGAAGCTCCGTGAGCGCATCAAAGAGTCTTTCGCTGACGCGAACATCAATGCCCTTATCGATCAACTCGATGAAGGTGAGTTGCAGCGTTTCATCGATGACAACGCCAATGGCGTTCGCATTGCGACGCCCGTGTTTGACGGTGCGCGTGAGGCTGACATTCACACCATGCTGACTACTGCGGGTCTGTCGACTCGTGGCCAGACGGCGCTCTATGACGGCCGTACCGGCGTGGTCTTTGACCAACCGGTCACCGTTGGTGTGATGTATATGCTCAAACTGCACCACTTGGTCGATGACAAGATTCACGCGCGTTCGATCGGACCGTACAGCCTCGTGACTCAGCAACCGCTGGGCGGTAAGGCTCAGTTCGGTGGTCAGCGTCTCGGTGAGATGGAGGTCTGGGCCATGGAAGCCTACGGAGCTGCTTACGCTCTGCAGGAGTTCCTGACGGTCAAGTCCGATGACGTCAAGGGTCGAACTCGCATGTACGAGAGTATCGTGCGCGGCGAGGGACTCTTGGAGCCCGGATTGCCAGAGTCCTTCAACGTTCTGCTCAAGGAGCTCAAAGCTCTTGCGTTGAATGTTGAGTTACTCGACAACGACGGCTCTACCATCAGCTAACAAAGATCTGAAGTCTCGGACGTCGTGGCGCCTGATGTCCGAGGCTGAAGAACCACCCTGCGCCGTTGCCGATAAGGCACATCTCACTTAGAGGAAAGGCTCATGCGACAGATTCTGCACTTCTTCGAGAAGCCCAAAAACCCGGTGAACGTCGATTCCGTAAAACTCGGAATCGCCTCGCCCCGGAGCATCTCTCAGGACTGGACCTTTGGTGAGGTCAAAAAGCCCGAGACGATCAATTACCGGACCTTCAAGCCCGAGCGCGATGGTCTATTTTGCGGCCGTATTTTCGGTCCCGTGAAAGACTATGAGTGCATTTGTGGCAAGTACAAACGCCTCAAGCACCGCGGCGTTGTCTGCGAGAAATGCGGCGTTGAAGTCATCGAGAGCAAAGTGCGCCGCGAGCGTATGGGCCACATTGACCTGGCCACCCCAGTGGCTCACATCTGGTTTCTAAAGAGTCTACCTTCCCGTATTGGCCACCTGCTCAACATGACCCTCAAGGACCTTGAGTATGTGTTGTACTGCGCCAAGTACGTCACCTTAGGCTCCATGAAAATCCAGGTCGAGCGTGGCAAAGCGGGGATCTTCCCTTACTACTTCCCGCGTGAAGCGAAGTCCGATCTTTTCGACGACTTTGAGGCCTTGGCTGAGTCCGCTGACCCGAGTCGAATCATCAAACGTCACTCTCGTTCCTTGGATCGGGGTGTGCTCGTCAATGAAGAGGATTACTACGAAGTGCAACACGGCATGGTGATCGAGCGGGTTGACCCCGAGATCGACACCCAGTGGCTGCCCGAAGTTGGACCTTTGTTGCCAGGTCGAATCCTCAGTGGAGAAGAGCACGAGTACGTCTGTGATCTTCTCGGTGAACTCGCGTTGTTCTGCGCGCCAGCGACCGATTACGTCAAACTACAGATGGGTGGTGAAGCGGTTCTCGAGCTTTTGGCCTATCTGGATCCAACGCGGATTCCAACGGAGAAGCCACGATGGCCCGGCGACGGCGATGATGCTGAGACACTCGACGATCTGGCGGTTAGCCTGCGTGAGCAGATTCACATCTGGGAAGACAAGGTCGAAGGCCTTATCAAGCCAACTGGACAGGCCAAGATCAAGAAAATCTCTAAGCGCTTGAAGATCATCGAAGATCTCCGCGCTTCGGGCAACAAACCGCAGCATCTCGTGCTGACGACTGTGCCTGTGTTGCCTCCGGACCTCCGACCTCTCGTGCCGCTCGACGGTGGCCGTTTCGCGACCTCGGATCTCAACGATTTATACCGTCGCGTCATCAACCGAAACAATCGCCTCAAACGACTGTTGGAGCTCCACGCTCCAGAGATCATCGTGCGCAATGAAAAACGCATGTTGCAAGAAGCTGTTGACGCCCTTTTTGATAACGGCCGTCGCGGCAAGGTCATTACCGGACCAAACAAACGTCCGCTGAAGTCCCTCAGTGACATGCTCAAGGGAAAACAAGGTCGCTTTCGCCAGAACTTGCTCGGCAAGCGCGTGGATTACTCAGGTCGTTCGGTCATCGTCGTCGGCCCCGAGTTGCGTCTACACCAATGCGGTCTACCGAAGAAGATGGCGCTCGAACTCTTCAAGCCATTTGTGTACAGCAAGCTCGAAGAGCAGGGCTACGTCACCACCATTAAGAGCGCCAAGAAGTTGGTGGAAAAAGAGACCCCAGTGGTCTGGGATATCCTCGCCGACGTGATTAAGGAGCACCCCGTGCTTCTCAACCGTGCACCTACACTTCACCGTCTCGGTATGCAGGCCTTCGAGCCCGTATTGATTGAGGGCAAAGCGATTCGCTTGCACCCGCTGGTCTGCACAGCGTTCAACGCCGACTTCGACGGTGACCAGATGGCGGTTCACTTGCCGCTGAGCCTCGAGGCGCAGATGGAGGCACGTGTGCTCATGATGAGCACCAACAACATCTTGTCGCCGGCATATGGCAAGCCGATCATCAACCCAACTCAAGATATTGTCTTGGGCTTGTACTACCGAACCCGTGAGCTTCCTTACGCTCAGGGCGAGGGTCGGCTCTTCGCCAGTCCAGCTGAGGTTCGAGCGGCGTTCGACGCTCAAGCGATCGCTCTGCAAGCGCGGATTCGTTGCCGTGTGGACGCATGGGATGACGGCCAAGACCCCGATGAAGAGCCACCAGCTCGCCGAGAGATCGTCGAGACCACGGTGGGGCGCGCGCTACTCAGCGAGATCGTGCCAAGCGGTGTTCCTTTCGAACTCTACAACAAAGAGTTGGGTAAAAAGCAGCTACAGCAGCTCATCGATGAGGTTTACCGTCGCTTCGGCAGCAAGAAAACGGTCCTGTTGGCCGATGCGCTTCGTACTGCCGGCTACTCTTCTGCCACCGTGGCTGGCGTGTCGATCTGTATCGATGACATGGCTATCCCAGGCTCTAAGACCGAGATCATCGAGGACGCTCAAAATCAGGTCGCTGACATCATGACTCAGTACCACGAAGGTCTGATCACCGATGGTGAGCGTTACAACAAGGTCGTCGACACGTGGTCCGATGCCACAGAGACCATCGCCAAGACGATGATGGATGGTATTTCCAGCGCCACCTTCGCTCCAGGCAGTGGCCACATGGGCGCTCAGGGTAAAGTCAAGGGACCGAACGAGACCACCAAGTCCTTCAATAACATCTTTATGATGGCGGACTCCGGTGCGCGTGGCTCTGCTCAGCAGATGCGACAGCTTGCGGGAATGCGTGGTTTGATGGCCAAGCCTTCTGGCGAGATCATCGAGACGCCCATCACCGCAAACTTCCGTGAAGGCTTGTCGGTGCAGCAGTACTTCATCTCGACTCACGGCGCTCGTAAGGGCCTTGCTGATACCGCGTTGAAGACGGCCAACTCCGGTTACCTCACACGACGCTTGGTTGACGTGGCCAACGACGCAGTGATCACCGAGTATGATTGCGGCACTCTCGATGGCATCGAGATCGAGGCTCTAGAGGAAGCTGGTGAAGTCATTCAGCCCTTGTCTGAGCGTCTGCTCGGTCGCGTCGCGCTCGAGGACATTGAAGACGCTGATGAAAACATCTTGGTTGAATCGGACACTTTGATTGACGAAGAGACCGCGCAAATGATCGAGGACGCTGGCGTCCGCAAGGTCATGATTCGTACGGTGTTGACCTGCCGCAGCCAGACAGGTGTCTGCGTCCTGTGCTACGGCCGTGACTTGGCTCGTGGTCGAGTCGTCAACATTGGCGAGGCTGTGGGTGTTATCGCTGCTCAGTCCATCGGTGAGCCTGGTACCCAGTTGACTATGCGTACCTTCCACGTCGGTGGAGCCGCCTCGACCTCACGTGATCTCCCGCAGCACCGCGCTACGGTGGACGGCGTCGTTAAGTTCAAGGATCTGCCGACAGTTGACCCAGGCGACGGCGGTGGTCACATCGTGATCGCGCGTGGTCACTTGTTGATCACGATCCCGGGTGTTCCAGAGGACCGTTGCCCCGCCTTCGCGGTGCAGGCTGGCGCTCGAGTGCGCGTTGCCGACGGCCAGAAGATCAAGAAAAATGAGCTACTCGCAGAGTGGGACTCGTCTTTCAAACCGATCTTGACTCACGTCGGCGGTACCGTGAAGTTGCTCGATATTATCGACAACGTCACGGTCAAAGAGCAGCTCGATGAGGCGACAGGCTTGTCTCAGCGATTCATCATCGACGTCAAAGATCCCAATATTCGACCTAGAGTTGGAATTGTCAGTCCTGATGGCGAGATTGTCCGTGTCGAGCGAACTGGGGCTTTGGCTGAGTACAACCTGCCAGTCGGCGCCAACTTGATCGTCATGGAAGGAAAAGTGGTCAAGCCTGGTGATACTCTGGCCAAGCTGGCTCAAGAGGCGCTCAAGACCAAAGACATCACCGGTGGTCTACCGCGAGTCGCCGAGCTCTTCGAGGCACGCAAGCCGAAAGATCACGCTGTGATGAGCGAAGTCGACGGCATCGTTAGCTTTGGCAAACCGGTCAAGGGCAAGAGCCGAATCTTGGTCACGCCTGAGTACGGTCAGCAGCGTGAGTACCTCATCGGCAAGGGCAAGCACATCACCGTTAACGAAGGCGATCGCGTTCGAGCTGGTGATGCCTTGATGGATGGCCCGAGAAATCCCCACGACATCCTGCACGTATTGGGTATCGAGGCGTTGGCCAAATACTTGGTCGACGAGATTCAGCAGGTCTATCGCCTCCAGGGTGTTCGTATCAACGACAAGCACATCGAAGTGGTTGTCCGTCAGATGCTCCGTTGGGTTCGAGTGACCAAGACGGGTGATACCAACTTCATGGTCGATCAGCAGGTGGTCAAGCACCGTTTCGATGAGGAAAACCAGCGTGTGATGCGTGAGGGTGGCAAGCCAGCCTCAGGTGAGCCGCTGTTGTTGGGTATCACCAAAGCCTCGTTGTCGACCGAGTCATTCTTGTCAGCATCGTCGTTCCAGGAGACCACCAAGGTCTTGACCGAAGCCTGTTTGGCAGGCCGGCAAGACTCTTTGCGCGGGCTCAAGGAGAACGTGTTGATGGGACGTCTCATCCCCGCAGGTACCGGACTGAGTGGCTACAAAGAGCTCGATATCGACGTTGGCGTCGAGAGTCTCTTTGGAGACGAAGTCTCGTACGAAGGGATCGGCTAACGAACTCGCTTGAGTTCAAGCTTACCAAAGCAACAGGAGCCGCCTCTTTGTAGGCGGCTCCTTTGTTTTTGGGTGGTCCTCATCGAAGGCATATGCCTTTGTACAACTCACATGTAAACGCAGGCTTACATTGAGAAGCCCCGTCGATATGGCGCCGGGAGACATCGAGTCGCTTGAGAGCGTATTGATTTGCCCTTCGAGTTCGCACAACCCCTACTCAGTGGCTACAAGTAGGTGGCACCAATGCTTTCGAGTGCAGGATTCGCTACCGCAGTATCATCACGGATGATTGAGGACGTGGTCGCTCGGAATCCAGTGGCTGAGAGACCCCAATGGTCGCTCAGCTCTAACTCAGCGTCGGCGATGCGCTCTGTGATCTCCGACGAGGCCAGTCGAGACTGTGTTCAGTGTTTGTTGCGGGTGTGTTTGCCATAGCCAGGGTTGTTGTCGAAGGCATCGAACCCACTGAGATGTCTAAGGTCACTATCGGCAATCAGAGCACTGTCTACAGATGGGGCGATGTAAGCGTGCAAATGGTGATGTGACGGGACCAAAAACACTGCGCCCCGACTCTCGTGTTGAGAGCCGGGGCGCAGCTTGGAAGCAATCTTCGCTTAGGAGCAGCTAGGAGCGCAGACTTTCTTGCCTGAGATGACGTTGCCCTTGTCATCCTTGGCGTCTACACACTTGGCGCCACCGTCAGCAGCGGCGCAGTCCTTGTCCGAAGTGCAGCTCGGGGCGCAGACCTCTTTGGCCAGCGTTCCGCCACCACCGATGTTGGTGCACGAGTAGTTACCCGCGCAGCCATTGTCGGAGAAGCACGACACGCAGCTCTTGGCCTTCATGCACAGCGGCATCACAGCGGCATTGTCCTTGTTGGGACGCTCGATACGCTGGTAGTCCGTGTTGCAGATCATGCCGTCTTTGTTGCCGCAGTCGGTGTTGGTGTTGCAGACGCGGCTGCAGTAACCCTTACCGGTCTTGGAGCCAGGCATGCAGTAACCCGTCTTGCACTCGTTGAGGGAGGCCTCAAGGTCGCACTCATCACCGACGTTCTTGGTCGGCTGTGGCGGGTTGGGGTCGGCAGTTGTTGGGCTGTGGGCGACCGAGCCACACCAGTACTCCACCTTGGATTTCAGATGCACGCTCATGCTGATGGCGTAGCCGATGCAGGCTTCACTCTCTTTGGAGCAGAGCTTGCTCGTCGAGCAGTCGTCGAGGCTGCTCTGTGGGTTGGTTGGCATGCAAACAGGGATGTAGTGATCATCCTTGCCGTCAGCCGTGGTGTTCCAGGACAGACGCAGCGAGGTACATACCGACTTGTACTGTTGGTTGTAGATGCTGATGTTCTGCGCACAGTCATCTTTACGCGAGCACAGGTCAACGCAGAAGCCGGGCTGAGCCTGGTTGGTGGTCTGGTTGGTTGTGTTCAAGCAGAAGCCACTGTTGCAGAGCTTGCCGACGCCAACGCCACTCGAAGCGGAGCCGCACTGCGTACCGTAGTCACCCATGTCCTTGTTTTTGTCGATGCACAGGCCATTGGCTTCGTACTTGTGATTGACCGCGGTCGCGCCAGCTGGCGTGTTGACCGGCTCTACGAACAGGCTGCAGTGCTTATCAGCGCCGCACTCTTTGGTGCCGATGCAGTTGGCGCCTGAGCCTTTGGTGCTCGAGCAGGTACCGTATGGCAAGAACACGTCATAGATGCCGTCGTCTGGGTCGTCCAAATCAAGCGGCGCCTCGTTGAAGTTGCACTTGGTGTCCGAGGGGCAGTCTTTGGTGCTCTCGCATAGGGTCGAGCACAGCCCGTTGTCACACATGTAGGGGTTCTCGCAAGGCTTGAGAGATTTGTCTTCATCAGCAGAGAAGGGATCGCAGGCCTCGCCGACTTTGGCAGCGTCTTTGACCTTGCTCACACAGATGTTGTTCCATGCGGGCATGATGGTCTTGCTCGGATCGTCAGGATCCGGCTCACCTTTGGGATCCTGCACGCCGTTGTACGACAGGCGACAGGCGAAAGAATCGTCAGGGCAGTCGACATTCGTCTTGCAGTTCTTCGGCCAGCAAACGTTGTATTTCTTTGGGTCATTGCTCGAAAGCTGCAGCGAATCACACTTCCAAGCGGAACAGTCCACGTCAGAGGTGCATGCGTTGCCGTTCTTGCACTTGCCGGCCTTGCAGGCGCCGACCTCAGTGATGCAGTCGGAATCTTTGGTGCAGAACGCTGAGCAGCCAAGGCTGAAGCACAGGTCATTCTTGCAGACGCCGATGTCACCCTCGAGCGGGTTGTCATTGCAGCTTTCGGCGAGAGTCGAGCCGTCGGTCGATGCCGGGTTGTGCGAGATCGGACCGCAGCGCTGAACGAGCGAGCCGTAGATGAAGTACAGACGGCATGACTCTTTGTCTCCACACTCGTCGTTGCTGCTGCAGTTTTTCCAGCTTCCGCTGGGCACGCAGATGGCTGCTGATTGGCCCTGCTGGACCTGAGCCTTATCGGCTTGCTGTACGCAACTGTACACACTGCCGTGGATGGCGTTGTCGCCAGTGGCGGCGTCGGAGCACTCGCTGTTCTGAGTGGTGTCTTCGATGCCGTCGTCGCCAGCAGCGCCGGTGGCGTTGTTTTTCTCATCTTTGAGGATGGTGCAGAGCTTGGTGCAGACGCCTGAGTAGCACAGGTTGGTCTCGCACTGGGCGTTTTTGCAGTCGCGGAAAGCTTGCGCCTCAGGGGCGTTGCTTGCAGTTCCGGCCGGTGGAGGCTGGCAGTCTTTGGTGGGACCACAGAACTCGCCGAACTTTTTGAGTTTGACGGTCTGCTTTTTCTCACACTTGTTATTCACGCACTGGGTACCTGATGTTTTACAGGCGCCGCAGCTCTTCGGGCAACCCGGAATAAAGCCGCACTCTACGTTGGCGCAACTGCAAGCGTTGTCGCCACCGGTGTCCGTGGCGGTTCCAGCATCGGCAGAGCCGGTTGTGGTGTCGCCCGTGTTGTTTCCGCCGCCGGAAC
>PBTG01000191.1 GCA_002726535.1 Myxococcales bacterium
CTCGGACCAAGAGAAACTGTCTGCCGCCATCGCATGTCGACCGATACTTTGGCTGCCAACGGGATCGCCTGCCAGCGATTCTCCGGCGACGACATCTAACTTTCTTACGGCGCTTTGAAATCTGATTGACACAGCGGATGAGGTTTTCAGGAACTCCGTAGCTCTTGGACACCCACTGTACCGACGCGCCGAGCTGCAGCCTCAGCACCGCATCGCGCATGTGATGATTGCGAATCGCGCGGACCACGCGAACGGACTGCATGGCCTCAAATTTTCGCTCTTTACGGGGCTTGAATCTAAGCCGTGGCCGAGGGCCTTTGCGCCCCTGACGTTTCCAGGCGTTGAGTTGGCGCTTAAGACGCTCCTTGGCGCGTGTCTTCAAGCGTTTGTTTACCACTCGAATTTTGCGATTCTCTGCCATCAGGCGTTGGACGTTTCCGCTGGCTTTGATCAACCACTTCATCTGCACGCCGTAGCGACGCGCAATTGACCTCGGAGTATCGCCCTTACGAGTACAGTGGATAAAGCCAGGCTCGCGGACCCGAGCCTCAGCCTCCGCAACACAAAGTACAGAGCAAACAACCAGCGCACTGACGCAAAATCGAATCAAAACCGCCTCCTGACCTGTAGAGTCGCCGCAGATCTGCAAGTGAGCAAATTGAGCGCTATTTTCAGACGGATGACCTGTATTTTTTGTTCAATGAACTCAAGTTGTCCCTGCCTGGATCAGGCTCTATAGCTCCTCAGCATCGGGTTGCTCGAGCCGACATTTTGTCCCTGTTCACGGCCGATCAGAGGTCAAACTATTCTCTGCGACAGTGGCTCTGATAGTCTGGGCCACGGAGGTCCGATGGGAGCGCTTCTTATCGCCATGGCGGTGCCAATGTTTGTCGTACTGATCGGGATCGAATCCTGGATTGGTCGCGGACGCGGCATTTATCGCTTCAGTGACGCGGTGATTGACCTCAGTTGTGGACTTGCATCACGCATGTTTCACCTCTTTGATTTTGTGGTGGTCGTCGGTGTCTACACGTGGGTGTATCAGCACGCGGCGTACATCGAGATTGAAGGGACGCCCTGGTGGTTGTGGATTGTCGCTTTTGTCGCCGTCGACCTGCTCTATTATTGCTGGCATCGAGCCAGTCACGGCGTCAACGTGCTGTGGGCTGTGCACGCGGTACATCACCAAAGTGAGGACTACAACCTCGCAGTGGCGCTGCGCCAAGCGCTCTTCAGCTCCTTGACCGGATTGCCATTTTACCTACCACTGGCGGTGCTCGGCGTGCCTCCTTTGGTCTTTGGTACCTGCAATGCGTTGAACACTTTGTACCAATTTTGGATCCACACTGAATTGATCCGAACCTTACCGGCCCCAGTTGAAATGGTGATGAACACTCCTTCGCATCACAGGGTGCACCATGGGATCAATCCGCAATACCTCGATCGCAACCATGCAGGCGTCTTTATTGTGTGGGATCGACTTTTGGGGACCTTTGAGCCTGAAAGCGAAGAGGTCGTGTACGGCCTGGTCTCGCCGCTCCGCTCTTTCAACCCAATCTGGGCCAACCTGATCCATCTGGTTGGAATCTACGAGTTGATCCAGGCAAGTGAATCAACTCGCGAGCGATTGGCTGCGATTTTCGCTGGCCCGGCTTGGCGTCCAACATCTCTGGGCGGGCCCAAAATGGCGCCGCCGGTGACTCGACAATCCCAGAAAAAGTACGACCCAGAGTATAGCCCAGCTCGAGGCGCCTACATCGCCGCGACCTTCAGCACCCTCTTTCCTTGGTCAGTGTGGTTGATGGCGGTGGGCCAAAATCTGCCCCTGAATACCCGGCTTGTCGCGGCGATCTGGGTTGTCTGGACACTTGCTCAATGCGGAGCGCTCTTTGAACGAAAACGCTGGGCACACGCGGGTGAATACGCGCGGCTGCTGTGTACCTGTCTACTGAGCTTGGTCTTCATCAGTACAACCGCTGGGCTGGGTCATCATCTCGGCTGGGTCATGCTCTCGACCAGTGGCTTGTCAGCGTTGTGGCTACGACGCATTGCGTTGAATCAACAATGAAGAGCCTTGAGCGCCAGCTCGCTGCGCACTTCGGGGTCCCTTACAGAGTCGACGCTCAGTCCGACGAGCCCTGGTGCCCAAAGCAATCCGATCTGCATTTGTCGGCTCCGCCGCTCGGGATGTCCGTGTCTCAAGACGCAGTCGAGGTGCCCTTGTCAACGCGTCCGAGTCTGTATTGGGGCTCCATTGGCCTTTTTTTAGGGATGTTGTGCGGCGGAGTTCTCAGTGGCTTCGCCTTGGGGCATCAGATTGGCCCTAGAGCCTGGTTAGGCTTTGGCCCTCTGTGCGTATGGGCCCTGTTGGCTCTAGTCCGAACGCACCTCAACAACAACCGGCGTTGTCGATTGTCTGTAGGACCGCAGGGAATCGGAGTCACTCTCATGGGCGCAATGACATCCTTGAGCGCCGAAATCGGGTGGTCAATGCTGCGTGAAGTGGACGTCGTCACCGACAAGAGGGGTCGCAACGTCTTGAGACTACTTGGCACGCAACGCACCCTATACTTCGGCGGCGCCTCGTGTCATCGCAAGCAGTTGATATGGATCGAGCATTGGATCGCAACGCAGCGAAGTCGCCACGGCGTCGATCAAGAATGAATCCGAGGGAGTGGTTTGGCCCGTTCGATAGAGCGGACTTCGATCTCTGCGAGATGTTGAAGGCGCTCGCGAACGACCGAACGCTCCGCCTGCATCTCAGCGAGACGAACAAAATCGGCGTGATGACGAGCCTCACTGATGAGCAACTCACGAAAAACGGTCCGAAGCTCTTGGTCAGGATGATGCTGACTCAAGAGCTTAAATCGTTCACATGAGCGAGCCTCAATCAACGCGGCCACCAAAAGTTTGTCGATAAGCCGTCCAGGCTCCTCTTTGCGAACCTTCTTAAATAGACCGGCCTGATAACCGGTTGGCGCCTGAGCGACTAAGGTGATCTTTCGTTTTTGCAGTAGCCGACAGACAGCCTCGAAGTGGTCCAATTCCTCGTGAGCGATCTCAACCATCATCGGTACGAGTTCAAGGTGAGCAGGATATTCGGCCATCAAAGCGAGTGCATGCGTCGCCGCTTTGCGCTCGCAGTGAGCGTGATCGATCAGCAACGCCGGGGTGTCAGACACCGCGCGCTGTAGCCACTCAGACTCTGTTTTACTCTTCAAACAGAGCATTACTCACTCCTTGGCTCTGAGACCGACCCTCCCGCTGATACCCTCCACATGCCCAAGGACGCAAGCGAAGATCAACAATCGCGGCCCGCTCAGTGCGATCGTGCTAGCTCAGAGGCGTCAAATCCGGCAGGCTCAATGACGTCGGAGGACGATTGATGCAGGCGAATTTCGTGAGCAAGACGCTGTTGTGGTCAGTGACGATATTTGTACTGACGCAAGTTGGCTGTGCAACCTCACAGACCAGCGTGCTCCGACCCCAGACCCAAGCTCCTGCAACGACGGAGCCCGTATCCGTGTCGAGCTCCACCAACAAAAACCCCGCCGACCAAAGCGGCGATAACGCAAAGATGCAACCGATAGTGCCCTTGAGTACATCGGCGACTCCGATTGTCAAACCAGCGTCCAAAGCGCAACGCAAATCATCGAAGCCAACCGATAGTGCCGAGGCGATCCCGGCGCTGGGCGTGGAGGCTTTTGATGATATTTTGTGGCTGATTGGCCAACGTCACATCAAAGGGCGCATCCCAAAGAGCTCGTGGCTGCGAGCGATCAACGGCGCTCTGAGCGTGATGACTCCTCCGAGACGTCTGACGCAGCGGTCAATCTTGCTCAAAGAGCGCTTGTGGCATTTGCGGATGGAGCCCTTAGGCTGCGCGACTAAACGCTGGATGTTGAGAAAGCGGGTTGCTGCTCCAAAAGACATCACGGCTGATGCGCGGCGGCAATGGCGAGAACAAAAGGGACAAAGACGACAGCGAGAATTGCGTATTCTACGCCGTGCAGGCGCTAACAAAGCTGAGCTATTGTGCGCTATCGAGCACGTAAAAACGCATCTGCGGGCCACCTATTCCGAGCCAGCCGAGCAGTCCTCGCGTTTGACCCAAATGTGGGGGCGAGCGATCTCTGCGCTGTTGCGTGAGGTCGATCCCCACGCACGGATCATTCCATCGGCCACATTTGAGCGGTTGGATCGAGAGACTGGTGGAACCAAATCTGTAGACATCGGCGTGGTTGTGCAGCCAAGCCGCGGACACCATCGTGTGATCTACCTGCAGCGCAGCAGCCCGGCTCGTCAAGCGGGACTGCGCCTGGGCGACCGCCTGGTAGAGATCAACGGTCAAGCGATCTCGACTTGGAGTTCAAACCAGGTCGACGCCGCACTTCGCGGAGCTCCTGGCTCGTCGCTGTCCTTGACGGTCGGCTCACTCAAACCCAGACATCTCATCGTCAAGCGTCAACAAGTCCGTCGCTCTTCTGTGACCGCTCGCCATCACGGACCAAGCGAAGATCTGTGGGTGATTCGTCTCAAGGCATTCGCATCAGGTATGGCCGCTGACTTCAAAGAGGTCCTCAAACAACTAGGGTGCGCGCTTGGACATGGCCCTAAAGCGATCATCATCGATCTGCGAGGCAACACCGGCGGACATGTAAGCGAGGCTGTGGCGATCGCCGATCACTTCATCTCGAAAGGAGAGATCGTCCGACTTAAGCTACGCTTCAAAAAAGATGAGGTACATCGAGCCACCAGAGCCAACACGGATGTATCGAGCCGCCTTGTCCTGCTGGTAGACGGCCGCTGTCGATCGGCCTGTGAGCTGCTCGCAGACGCGCTTCAAGCAACCGGCAGGGCTGTAGTCGTCGGCGACGTCACCTACGGAAAAGGTAGCGCTCAACGACTGTATTCAACCCAAGACCTCGCACCTTGGGATCTCATCATCACGATTGGCCTCTTTCATGGGCCAGACGGCAGTAGCGTCCAACTACGAGGCGTCAGGCCAGACCTATCTCTAGACGAAATATCCGCCCCAAGCCGCCGAGAGAGAGATCACGCCAACGCCATCGCTGAGCGCCGGAGAACTCGTATCAGACGCCGCGTTGTGTCCGCTCGAAAACGACGTACGCTCAAGCGCTGTGTCTCGAAACTCAAGACGACGCAATCCAAATACCTACAAATGTCAGATCGAGCACTCGGCCGCACGCTTGCCCTAACTACGCAGTGCTTGGTTCCTTAAGATCAAACGCCCACGTTGGTCGATAAAATCGCTCTTGCCATCTTGTATTGTGGTGGATCGCTTTGGCATCATCTTTGGATGATAGGAGACATCATGAAAAGCCCTTATGTCAGGTCTGTTGCCTTTATTTTGGCATCCCTTTTCAATGCGAGCGTCTGCAGCGCGACGGTTCCGTCGACCGTGATGATTGAGGGAGTCATGTCATCAGCCGGTGGAGGTGCCGTAGCAGATGGTAGCTATGAGTTGACCCTGCGTCTGTTCGAGTCAGAGACCTCCAAGCAAGCGGTGTGGGCAGAAGGCCCGGTGAACGTCCAGGTCAAGGCAGGTCGCTTCAACTATGGCCTCGGCACCAAAAAAACACTCGAAGCCAAGCAACTGTCCTCCATGCAACAAACCTGGCTCTCGGTGAGCGTGGGGAAAGACCCTGAGTTGGCGCGCCAGCGTCTGCATGCAGCGCCCTTCGCTTTGGTCGCGGCTCTAGCGACCGAACTGGCTTGTACGGGCTGCATCTCCGGTGCTCAACTCGCCAACAATATTATCGACGCGAACAAAGTTGGATTCACCTATGCGGCTTCTGTCACCAAAGGCGGCCCTGCGTCAGACCTGAGTTGCACCGGTTGCGTGTCGATCAAAGAACTCAAATTCGATGATGACATGAACTTAGGAGGGCAGAGCCTCAAAGCCCAAAACGCCATCTTCACAGGCGACATCGCGGCAGCCTCTGTGACGGCGGCTAAGTTCATCGGCGACGGCTCAGCGCTAACAGGCATCAACACTCCCTCAGGACTCTGCAAGTCGGGTCAGGTCGTTAGTGGCATCAAAGCGGACGGCTCTCTGATCTGCGTCGCCGGCACCCTCAGCGCAGCCAGTCTTCCCGCAGATGGTCTCAACGAAATCAGCAACAACCTGCTGTCCAACCAATTTGTCGACGCTTTCGAGAGCAAACAAACCAACGTGCCGATTCCAGACAATCAAGGAGTCGAAGCCATTTCAAACCTGATCTTCCCTGACATCGGACTCGCTCAGCAACTCGACATTACGGTGGAGATCGCAACCACAGATTTGAGTGGTATCTCGCTGACTCTGCTACCTCCCGATGACAAAAAGACTGGCTGGGTACTGTGCGACCCTTGTGGAAAAAAGGACGCAAAGAGCCTCAAGACGGTCTACAACCTGATCAATAAGCCCCAAAGCGGCGACATCACTGCGTGGATTGGTAAAAACCCCAAAGGGCTGTGGAACCTCAAGGCCAAAGACACGAAATTTTGTGTCCCCCAAGCGCCTGGTAACAGCAAATTGTGTAACCCAACGGCCAAGACCGACGGACAAATTGTCGCCTGGGGCATGAAGATTGAAACCTTGTCGAATCAAAAGGTCGCTCTCCAGGGGACCATGATCGCCAGTGGGCTGATCAAAAGTGATGGAGGTCTGCAATTGGGACAAGGGCCCGCCAACTGTGAGGCCGCGACGACAGGGACCTTGCGCTGGGACTCGAAAGCCGGTCTGCAAGCTTGCGCGAAAAACGTTCCAAACCAAGGCGATGCAACCTACGGCTGGGTCGCCGCCAAAGCGCAACCTGTGATCTGGAGTGGACACTGCAATTCAACCGCGCCCAACAACAGCAGTTGGAACAAGTACTGTCTCAACGACACCGAACACAACACTGCCCAGGACTACCTAAGTGTCGCGAGTTCGGGGATCGTAACCGTTAAAGTCAGCGGATATTACCGCATCAATTTCTGGACCATTCAGCACGGATACAACGGCAAGCGACTGAGACTTTTCGTCAATGGCTCTCAGCGCGCCTACCAACACAACGATGATGGTGACCAACGTTGGCATTCGGCTCAGATCGATCAGCTCTGGCCTCTGAAAAAGGGCGATACATTTTATATCGACGGCTACGTCCAGTCTGGCACCCGCTACGCCTACCACTCAGGCAACACCAACGGCAGCCACAGCCGAATGCAGATCACGTACGAAGGTCCTGTAGCCAACTGAGTCCCGCAATCAATCCTGGGCTATAGACCTCGGGCTTCGCTACAGACTAATGACCATCGCGGTCGCGGTTTTGTGTTGCTTCTGGCAGGCTAAGAGCCATCCCTTCAATGCCTGTGTAGGGGTTCGGAGTGAAGTCATGAGCCGTGTATTCCACCTATTGATGCCTTTGACCTTGGCGCTGGTTTGGGCGCTACCGAGCCTCGCGGCCACACCGACGACCTCATCGATTGAGGGGGTGATGAGTTCTAATGGAGGCGGAGCGGTCGCTGATGGTACCTACCTGGTGACCTTCGCGCTCTACCCGACCAAAGACGCCAAGAACTTCGTGTGGGCTGAGGGTCCTTCGAAGGTCGCCATCAAGTCTGGCCGCTGGTCCTATGACCTCGGCAGCAGCAAAGCACTGAATCCCAAGACTCTCGGGCAACTCAAGAGTGCTTGGTTGGGCGTGACCGTCGGTACTGACCCAGAGTTGCCAAGACGGCCCTTGAGCGCAGTCCCCTACGCCCTGGTTGCAGCCCAGGCAGATGGGGTGTCGTGCACAGGGTGCATCAACGGCTCCGCGCTGGCGAAAGATGCCATTTCAGCCACGAATCTCAGCGTGAACTACGCCGGCTCCACAAGCAAAGGAGGTCCCGCTTCGGACCTTGCATGTACGGGCTGTGTATCCGTCAAAGAGCTGAAATTTGACGGTGACGTCAACCTGAACAGCAACAGTCTTAAAGCCAAAAACGCCACCTTTACCGGCGACGTCGCAGCGCTGACCGTCACTGCCGCCAAGTTTATCGGTGATGGCTCAGGGCTCACGGGGATCAACATCCCCTCTGGCTCGTGTAAATCAGGCCAAGTGGTCTCTGGCATTAACGCAGACGGCTCGCTCAAATGCGTGGCTGCGTTAGACCCAAAGTCCTTACCAGCGGACGCGTTAAATGAGATCAGCAACGACCTTTTGACCAATCAATTTACCGACAAGATCACCACCAACACTCCGAAGGTCGCGATCCCTGATAACACCGGTGCAGAGGCCAACAGCACCTTGGTCTTCCCAGATATCGGCCAAGCCCAGGAGTTCGCTTTGGCGGTGGTGGTCAACAACACCGATCTCAACTCGGTGGCGCTAACTGTATTGCCTCCCAATGACAAAAAGCTCGGCTGGACACTCTGTGACCCTTGCGGAAAAAAGGACGCAAAGAGCTACACCAAAGTCTTCAATGCCTCGAACAAACCGCAAAGCGGCGATCTGGCAGCCTGGGTTGGCAAAAACCCCAAAGGACTGTGGAACCTCAAAGCCAAAGACACAAAGTTCTGCGTGCCACAGGCTCCTGGCAATGCACAACTCTGTAACACCAAAGACAAAACTGACGGTGAAATTCTCACGTGGTCGATTCAAATTCAGACCTTGTCGAGCAAAAAAGTCGCCGCCGAGGGCACGCTGCTAGCCAAGGGTGGGCTCGTGCTGCAAAAGGCCAACACAGACCCGAGCGCTTGTAATGAAACGCTCGCTGGCTACATCTACTTCAACACCAAGCTCAAGTCTTTGAGCGTGTGCGATGGCAAAGACTGGATCCCCGTGGTGTTGAGTCCGCTTGGCTCTCCACAAAATCCGGGCTTGCATTGCAAAGACATCTTTGTAAAGCGCCCTGGAGCGACCGATGGCAATTACTGGATCGATCCAGATGGATCGGGTCCAGTGGGCGTCTTCCAGGTCTTCTGTGACATGCAAGGCGGCGGATGGACTCGGCTCGATGAGAGTACGAACTTCGGCAATCAGGTCTACTCAGAGAGTTCTAAGTATTACAATTTCACCTACAGCGCGTCGACCAGCCAAATCGAGGCTCTGAAGAAGGTCAGCAGCAACGCGAAGCAGTCATGGAGTTGCGCATCCAAAGGTGTCGGCTCACAAAATTACTACCGAGGCTGGGATGGAAAAACCTACACCCAAAGTGGCAGCGGAACCTGTTGGCACAACAACAATTCGAGCATCGTCAACGGCAAAGGTGAGCACACCAGCTTTGCCCAGATTCCGTTGAAAGCGTGGCAATCTGTCGACTGCGGAGACAGCAGCGAGTACTGCTCATACAACGTCGGCCCGGCGTGGTTGAAGTGACCTCTTTGGCAGGTCGTCGACACTGAATAGGGTCCAATTTCGGAATCTGTCCCTGTTCGAAAGCTCGAAAAGGTCTGAGCACGATGCGGCCTTTTAAATCCACACTTCGTGATGTTGCACTTCAAATCTATACATCGTTGTCGACAGCGATTATCTTGGTTGGCGGCGGTGTAAAGCTGACCGCCTTGGAGACTCAGATGTCTGCGACGTCTACGACACCAGGATACACCAAAGGCCACCGAGTCCTTGAGGTCTTAGCGATCGTTACGCTTTTTTCGTTGGTCGCTGCGGGTTGCTGGAGGGCACTCTCGGCAGCTGGACCAAACGACGGGTGGTGGCTCGCGGCTGGGATCTTTTTCGGCTATGTGCTGGCAGACTTCACCAGCGGTTTGGTTCACTGGATGGGGGATCGTCTAGGCGGTTACGAGACCCCAATCCTCGGTGCCGCGTTTATTCGACCCTTTCGAGAACATCACGTCGATCCCAAAGCTATGACGACCCATGACTTCATCGAAACCAACGGCAACAACTCTATCGTGACAGTCCCGCTGATGGCGGCCGCATGGTTGATCCCGACCACGTCTTCTCTTGGGCTATTTTGCTTCTCGGTAGCGCTCAGCTTGGCTTTTTGGATCTTCGCAACCAATCAGTTTCACAAGTGGTCTCATCAGAGTGAGGTTCCAGCGATTGTAGCTTGGGCACAACGCACTGGATTGATCTTGGAGCCCAATCATCACCAAGTTCATCACACCTCGCCTTATGAAACCTATTATTGCATTACCAACGGCTGGCTGAATGCCCCTTTACACAAAATTCAGTTTTGGCGTTTGGCAGAACGATTCGTCGAACGCTGGACGCACATGAACGTGTATCGCGACGACGTTGATACTGAATCTTCCAGTGTCGAGGCTTCAATAGATGAGCTCGACAAGCCCATCGACTCTCAGGGCCCCACGGAGCACGCGACGGCGTAATCTTGTCGACTCCAGAGCGTCACAAATTCCAAGCCTGTACACTTGTCATCAGCTTTTACTGCCGATTGCGTTATGCTCAGCGAGTTGATGGGGGCGGTCCGTGAGCAATGAAAAACCATCTGCATTGAGTGTCGCGATCCTTCGGGCCGTGCTGTACGCAGACCTATTCGATTTTCCGATCGGTGCAGCCGAGATCCAACAACAACTTGTGCTGCAACCGGCCACTGAGGACCAGGTCAGAGCGCAATTGCACAGCTGCTCTTGGCTAGCCCAAAGAGTCCAAGCCTCAGGGCAGCTCTACCACCTCAACGGTCGCCAACGACTGTTGTCGCGGCGAATCTCTCAGGAGCGAGCTACCGACGCATTGATCGACAAACACCGAGCTGTTCTTCGAACTCTCAAAGGTCTGCCTTACGTTCGAATGGTGGCTTTCTCTGGTGGTACCAGCAGGAAAAACTCTGTGAATGAAGAGGACCTAGATCTCTTCATTATCACGGAAAAGCGTCGAGTTTGGGTGGTCTACGCTTTGATGGTCCTTGTATCTCGCGCGCTTGGTTGTCGTGAAGCGCTGTGCGCCAACTATCTGGTTGACCACGAAAACGTCACCGTTCCTGATGGGGGAGATCTCTTCACTGGTCACGAACTCGTGGCACTTGTTCCCATCGAAGGTGCCCATTGGCTCCAGCACATGAAAACGAATAATCCATGGGTCTCGACCTTGTTGCCCAATGCAACGCAGCAAGGCCAGCCCGATCGATGGCGCTCTCAAGTCGCTCAGCCACGACTGCGCCGACTCGCAGAACTGGCGTTTTGGCCATGCTGGTGGACGATAGAGCGGCTGTCGCGCTGGATTTTTGGACGTCGCATTCGAAGCAAAACACTACAAAGCAGTGATGTATTGCTGACTCAGGGAATGATGAAACTCCACACCAACGACAATCGAGGAGCCATCGTTACACGCTACCGAGACGCTCTGATCAAAGCCGACCTGCTAAGTTCGGACATTGAGGCGGTCCTTGGACGGCGTCTTCGTCCTCAAAACCGGGACGCAGCATGACTGAGGTACTCTTTACCCAAAGCTATCTGCTGCGCTTTGACCGGAAACTCCACGAGGCGATGCAACCCTATCCACCTCTGGGGTGTCTACAGGCCGCTGCTGTGGTCCGTAACCAAGGGTTTGAGGTCGATGTCTTTGACGCCATGCTCGCAGATGACGTCAGCGAGTTTCGTCTGTATCTGAGCGACGCTAAACCGCGCTATGTGGTCATCTACGAGGACAACTTTAACTACCTATCGAAGATGTGTCTGACACGGATGCGAGACGCTGCACTGCAGATGATCGCAGACTCCGTCGAGCAGGGAGCGGTCGTGATCGTGTGTGGATCAGATGCGACTGATCACGCCAAACGCTACCTCGACGCTGGAGCCCGGTATGTGATCCAAGGCGAGGGCGATGCGACTATTGAGGAGTTACTGCAGTGGCTCGAGGGACGCTCAGAGAAACAAGTCCAAGAGATCTCGGGGTTGATTTGGCTTCGAAACAATGAGGTTCACACCAATGCTAAACGCCCGGTGTTGCGCGACCTAGATAAGCTGCCATGGCCCGCATGGGATCTGATCGACATCGGCCGATATCGCCAACTCTGGCTCTCGCACCACGGTCGCTTTTCTATGAGCTTGGTCACCGCACGCGGCTGTCCTTTTCATTGCAACTGGTGCGCTAAACCGATCTGGGGACAGCGATACAATAGCCACAGCCCTGAGCGAGTGGTGGAGTTTATGCGCCACCTCAAAGAGACCTATGGCGCTGAGCATATTTGGTTTATGGACGACATTATGGGGCTTCAGCGTGGCTGGATGCGCCGACTCGCCGGACTGCTTGAGCAAAGCGATGCTCGGTTGCCCTTCAAATGTTTGAGTCGAGCCGATCTCTTGGTCAGAGATGATGAGGTCGCCGCCTTCGCCGATGCTGGCTGTGAGATTATTTGGATTGGTGCCGAAAGCGGCAGTCAAAAGATCCTCGATGCGATGGACAAAGGCACCCAACTCGAAGAGATCGAACGCGCAGCTCAGATGCTCCAAGAGCATGGAGTCAAAGTCGCCTTCTTTTTACAGTTTGGGTATCCAGGCGAGGGTCGAGAGCAAATCCAGCAAACGCGAGATCTGGTGCGTCGCTGTCAGCCAGATGACATCGGAATCTCTGTGAGCTACCCGCTGCCAGGGACTCGTTTTTATGACAAAGTCGAGACTCAACTCGGGGATAAACAAAATTGGGTGGACTCAGCGGATCTTGAAATGATGTATCACGGACCCTTCACGAGCGACTTCTATCGCCACCTGCATACGGTCATCCATAAGGAGTATCGCAGTGCAAAGATCTGGCGCCAACTGCTCAAGTGGGAGTTGCCCAAAGACCACAAAGGACTCAAACGGATCGCGCGGATGATGTGGGACCGCGTCACATTGGGCGCAGCCGAGCGTCGTCTCGACCGACTCGCACTGGTCGCACACGTTGGCATCGATCCGATCCAGGGCACTCTGAGCCCCGAACAAGCCGCGCAGCCCAGTCCGCAAGACACTGTGGAGAGCCGCGCATGAGTTTGCTGCTAACCCATGGGTATTACATGTGGGATGACCCACATGAACGACAGACGATGAGGCCTTATCCACCTCTCGGCCTGCTCTACATCGCCTCACATCTCGAGAGCAGAGGCATTGACGTCGAAGTGTTCGACAGTACTTTTCAGGACGCCCGCGACTTTCAACAAAGGCTCGAGAGCAGCCGGCCCTCCGTAGTGGGTATCTACGTCAACATGATGACGCGAGTACGCGCCCTGAAAATGCTCCGCGCGTGCAAGCAAGTCGGCGCGAAAGTGGTCGTCGGCGGTCCAGACCCGGCGAACTGGGTCGAACACTACCTAGACCATGGCGCCGACGCTGTGGCCATCGGTGAAGGCGAGCAAACCCTCGAAGAGTTATTGACCTGCTGGCAGGGCGATGGCGATCTCGCAACGGTCACCGGTATTGTGTGGCGCGATGGTGATGAAACCATCAAAAATCTACCCAGAGCTCAGCTTCGAAATTTGGACGAGCAACCCTTTCCTGCTCGACATCTCATCGATATTGACGCGTATCTGAATATCTGGAGGCAACATCACGGGCAAGGCTCAGTGAGCCTCATCACCGCGAGGGGATGTCCCTTTCAATGCACGTGGTGCAGCCACGCTGTCTATGGACACAGTCATCGCAGACGAAACGTCAGCAATGTCGCTGATGAGGTTGAGCACATCATCGAGCGCTACGACCCGGAGCTTTTGTGGTACGCCGATGACGTCTTCACGATCCACAAAAGATGGCTCAGACAATACGCCGATGAACTCGCGCGTAGAGGGCTGCGCGTACCTTTTGAGACCATCACTCGCGAGGACAGGCTCGATGATGAGGTGATGGACACCCTCGCCGAGATGGGCTGCTTTCGGATTTGGGTCGGTGCAGAGAGCGGAAGCCAACGAATTTTGGATGCCATGAAGCGTAAAACAGACGCCGAGCGAGTCATTGAAATGGTCCATGGACTGCAAAAGCGCGGCATCCAAGCGGGTATGTTCATCATGCTTGGTTACGATGGGGAGACATTGGATGACCTCCAAGAGACGGTCGCAATCCTCAAGAGAGCGGCGCCCGATGTGTTCTTAACCACTGTGAGCTACCCGATAAAGAACACCCCTTACTTTGAGCAAGTCAAAGATCGGATCGTCGCGACACGACCATGGTCTGAGGGCTCCGACCGAGATTTTGATGTCCTAGGACGTCACAGCAAACGGTATTACGACTTTACAACCCGGTGGATGGTCAACAGCGTCTCGCAGAGTCAATTAGCCAAGCAAAGGACGGCGCGAGCCCAGGCGCGGCGACTCAAAGCGGCCATCAACGCTCAGATCGGTCGCGTCGGAATGTGGATGACCGAGAATGAGCGGATCGAAGCCAAAGGAAGGCCTGTGGGCGTTTTTAGATGAGCGAAGATCGCTCGACCCCCTTTGATGCGGTCGCCGATAATTACGACGCTAAATTTAGCGATGCGGCGCTTGGAGTCCTGCTGAGAACCCGGATTTGGCGGGTCCTCCATCAATCCATGCCGGACTCAGGAGCATTGCTAGAGCTGGGGTGTGGCACCGGGGAGGACGCCCTTCACATGGCCTCACGTGGTGCACACGTGACCGCGACTGACGTCAGCGAAAAGATGTGCGCCCTAACCGCCACCAAGACAGCCAGTCTGCAGGTCAACACCGCTCTGCTGAATCTCAATACTCCTGCCGACAGTGTCGTTCAGGGCCCTTTCGATGGTGCGTGGTCTAGTTTAGGTCCCCTCAATTGTGTCGCCGACCGACAGCCCTTTTGGCGCTGGCTCACCGAGCATCTTCAACCTGACGCCCCCGTCGTGCTGATCATCATGAACAAATGGACTCCTTGGGATTGGTTTTGGTTTGGCATTCATGGTCAATGGCAAGCGGCAACTCGGAGGTTTCGCTCTGGACAGCTGGCACATGCAGGAGCGGGCTCGACGATATCGGTCTGGTATCCTGGCTGGCGTACAGTGGCCGCAGAGTGCTCCGAGCACTTTGTTTGTGAACGCGTCGAAGGGCTCGGAGTCCTGCTGCCAATCTCCGAGGCCGCTCACCTGGTAGACAGGTGGCCCAAGGTGTTCGAAGTGCTCGGTCAATTAGAGCGCTTCGTCTGTCGTCTGCCCTTGTTTCGCAGCCTGAGCGATCACTACATTATCCAGCTTCGAAGACGGTCTCGTTGATGTCGGGCAATCCCAAAACGACGAAAGACTCTGAGAGTTCGCTCATCTTCGCATGGGTTGAGGTGACTCTGTGGATCACTGTCGCCGCTTGCTGTCGATTTGGTCTCACCTGGTGGTGGAGCTTTGATGGCTACTGGGGCCAAGATCCGTGGGGCTATCTCGCTCAAGCCAAAGCGCTACTCGGGCAATCCTCAGCGCTGTCCATCACCGCTGCTCATTGGCCTCAAGGCTATCCAGCCCTGATGGCAGCCGTGAGTTCCTTCACTCCCTCTTTGATGAGCGCCGGACAGATCGTCTCTTTGACCCTAGGGAGTCTCACAATCGGGCTGCTCTGGGCCGCTATTATGGCTGCAGGATTGGGGCGCCGCACGGCTCGAATCGCGGCATTGATGATGTGTATCAGCCCAGTGCATGTCTTGTGGTCAAGTTGTGCAACCAGTGATGTGACCTCGGTATTTTGGCTAAGTGTTGCGTTGTGGGGGTTGGCTCGCCGGTCAGGCGCGACGTGGCACCACTGGCTCAGTGGGCTCGCATTGGCCTTCGCGCTGAGCACCAGGCTGGCCGTCGCGCCAGCGCTCCTGGGGTTGGCCACATTGGCGGGGATGAATCGACCCAGATCGATTCACGTATCCTTAGGAGCCGCCCTTGGGTTGCTGCCACAAAGCTGGCTGTGGGCCCAGCAACCACAACGCTTGGCACATCCGTGGCTGACTGGATGGCGTCCGTGGAACTTGTGGCGGCAAGACTTCGTGGACGTCGACGGAACACTTCACTTCACCTGGCCTCAAGGAGTCTTTGCGTGGTTTAGCCCCGCTCACCCTGGCTATCTTGGTCCAACGGCCCTACTCGTCGCCTTGTTCGGCTGTGTACTGCTGTGGCGAAAACGTCGCCGACTCGCGCTAGGTCTAGGGCTCTGGGCGGGCTCATACGTGGTGTTCTTCTCTGGAATTCCTTATCAAAATTTTCGTTTTGGCTTGGTCTCTTTGATCCCATGGACTGTCTTGAGTGCGGTGGGAGTCGCGACCCTTTGGGACGGAGTTCGATGGCGCCGATGGGCCGCAATCGGTGCATTGCTCAGCACCGTAGCGCTCCAGTTGGTCTGGGCGAATAAGATGCTCCCCAAACACGTACAAATGGCTCAAGACAGACGAGCGTTGGTCAGCTATTACACCAAAGTGATCCCCGCCAAATCGCTCGTCTACGCCTTTGGTATCAGCGCAGATCTGCATCATCGCGGCGGTCTGATGGTCCGTGAGTTGGCTGCAACCTCTACCCAGGAGCTCGCAACCTCATGGCCGAATGAGGGACTTGTCTTTATTTTACTCAATCCACTGAACATTGACCGTCAATGGCGGCCGACCAACAGTGGTCCTATCCCCGCCATCGACTGGCTCAAGCGCCACGCGAAATGGTATCCAGTCGAACGCAAAGCGGGTTGGTTTTTGTGGCGTCTCGAACTGCACTGAAGACAGGAAGGAATCGATGCGTGTGTGTGTCATCACACCGGGATTTGCCAGCGATGAGCACGATGAATGTATCCCTGCTCTGAGGGATTTCGTGCTCGCCTTGAGTCAGGGTCACCAGGTCACGGTGGTCGCGCTTCGCTATCCTCACCATACAGAGCCCTACCGAATCGGCGCGGTTGATGTGCTCCCTATCGGAGCTAAGCAGTCCGCTGGATTGGGGCGACTGAGACTCTTGGCCAAAGCCAAAAACACCATTGAAAAAGCGGGCCCTTTCGATGTCTTTCATGGATTTTGGGCAGACGAGCCCGGTTGGTTGGCGCAGCATTGCGCCAGCAAAGCTAAAGCTGTGAGCATTGTGTCCTTGATGGGCGGCGAGTTCGCTGAATTCAAAACACAGGGTTATGGCGGCATGCTGAGTCTCGCCAATCGAGTCCTTCAGCGCCGTGCCATTTCGCGAGCGACCCTGGTGACGGCGGGCTCCAAATGGCTACAGAGGCTTGCTTCTGGGCAGGCTCGACGCCAGGTCAGCCTTTTGCCTTTGGGCGTCGCCCTGCCTCAAGACGCTGTGACTGCGCGGTCTCATCTTAAAGCCCCACTGCGGATTGCGGCGATCGGCTCAATGGTCGCGATCAAGGGGTTTGACAGTCTGATTGAGGGCTGCGCTAAAGCGCATGATCAAGGCGTCGATTTGCACTTGTCGATGTTCGGAGACGGCCCCTTGCGCACGAATTTAGAGAAGCTTGCAACCGCTCGAAACGTACCAACGAAGTGGTTCGGCCATCTGCCTCGACGCGAGGTCCTGCGAAGGCTCGGCGAGATCGATCTCGTCTTGCAAGGCTCGCTGTGGGAAAGCCAGGGAATGGCGATTGTAGAGGCCGCCTGGGCAGGATGCGCAGTCGCCGGGACCCAAGTGGGCACCTTGGATGAGCTTGAACATCGATATGGCGAGTTCGCCCCCATGAATACCGAGCAGATCGCTACGCTCATCGAGGGCGCGTCCCTTGATCCACAGGGTCTCATAGACTCTGGGCGGGCCCTTCAACTGGAGGTCGCGAAGTCTCATAGTATGGCCAAAGCCCTCGAGCAATGGGAGACCGTCATCGCCGCGGCAGGATCGATATAGATCTTCTGCCCAGCCAATGCGTCTGTACCAAAGCGGGCGTAGATATTGACGTCCATCGTCGAATACGGAGGCATCAATGGCGAGATCCCTGACTCTTTGGCTCTGCTCTATCTTCATCCTGGCTCCAGCGTCAGCATCCGCAGCTGGTGAGGTTCAACTCAACAAAGGAGAGACACTGAGCATCGGCTCGGTCACGCGCGATCCCGGCTACCCTCTCGACAGCATGTCTCGACAGGTTCCTGTCAAAGGCAGACTCCGATGTCCGAAGATCAAAAAGGTCCGCTACAAAGGCGATACGCTCCGTTATCACGCTGCCGTGTTCGTGAATCTACCCTTTCGTGAGCGCCTCAAAAAATTCGAGCTTGTCGTCGTACAAACCGCCAAAGATGTCTACGGTAGAGCCCCCCGGACGATCAGACATGTCGGCACCTACAACTGTCGAAGAATTGGTGGATATCCAAACCTGGTCAGTGAACATGGTATCGCCAATGGAATCGACGTGGCCGGGTTTGATTTCGCTCCGCTCAAACGCGGATCGACCTCTGAACTCCCTCGCTCATTAAGACGTCGTTTTCGAGTTCGTCTCCTGAAGCACTGGGGTGCTACCAAAGGCGTTGCCTATACCTATCATCGACGTTTTCTACGCCTGTTAGCAGCTCGCTTGGTCCGGCGTCATGACATCTTTCGTGTGCTCTTAGGTCCAGCCTATCCCGGTCACAAAGATCACTTCCATTTCGACGTCTCGCCCTGGCGATTGGTAGACATCTAAAGCTTGATGTGGGGAACAAATGAGCGGCTTCATCTGTTGAGATTTTTCAGTGCGGAAGTTGGACAACTCTGAAAGACAGAGCAACACTGCACAGCAGGCCCCACTCGCAATGGGCTTCAACCAGGATGAATCACATGAAACGCTCTTCTCGCCTCATCTGTCAGCTATCGGCTTTGCTGGTGTCTATCTTGGCTTTGACGGCCTGTGGTCCTGGATATCTCGATAAGGGCGACAAGGTACTCGCTACACCAGAGAATCGAATCATCTTCAACATCCTCAAGTCCTATCATCAAGCCATTGAAGATCGAGATGTGGCCGCGCTCAAGAAGATGACGAGCAAACGGTATTATGAAAACGCTGGAACGACCGACACAGACAAAGACGATTACGGCGTCGACCGACTGCGAGCCGAAGTGCTTCCGCGGCTGCGGGCGAACGTCAAACGTTTGAACTTCAACATTCGATTGTTGGCGATTCGAATCAAAGGCGACACCGCCGAGACAGAGTACGAGTTCGTCGGGCGCGTCTTACTGAGTGAAGGTGGACGAGAGAGCTACAAGGCGTGGCGAGATTTCGCTCAGATGAAGCTCATCCGCGAAAATGGTGCCTGGAAAATCGCCCGCGGTATGTAAATGACAGGCGCCTCTTTATGGCAGCGACAGCTGAGCGTTGTTTGTTGTGCGCTGCTGGCTGTGTGTACAGCCATCGACCCGCTTTCGGCCTCCGAGCGCCTCAATCAAGCCAAACGCGAGGCACTTGTCGGTGAGCACGCCGAGGTACTGGCGCTACTGAAACGAGGGCCGCGCACTCCAGCGGAGAGCCAACGTTACTCACAATCTTTGATCGAATTGGGTCGTTACGCCCAGGCCCACAAGGTTTTGAAGTCCTGCTCCAAAAAATGGCACTGCGCCCAGACACTTGGGTCGATGCACTACGCCCTTGGTGATGCACGCAGCGCTGTGAAGTGGTTTGGTCGAGCAATGAAAGGCGCCAAGGGCAACCTTAGATTACAGGTACAGATGGGGCGCGCGTTATATGCTGTGGGACAGGCCTACAAAGCCCGAAAACTCCTCGATCCCTTGGCAGACCACTACCAG
>PBTG01000192.1 GCA_002726535.1 Myxococcales bacterium
AAAAGAGACTCTGCGTACACAAGACGTCTGTAAGGTAAGTTTTGGTCAGTAATCTCTGTGAGAAGCGCTCTACATACGATCGCGCTCTTCTCGCTGATGCCGAGCATCGCTACGGGACAAAGCTGACCATGCCGGCGCTGGTACCACCACCAATCAACGCGACTCCATCGCCCTTGGTGATGATCCATCCACCGGCGCGCGCCATCGGTAGGCCGACGCTCTTGGCACTTTTGTTAGCCAGATCGATGCTATCCAAGGCAGAGCTGTGGTTGTTTTGGGAGCCCGTCAGACCACCGGCTGCAATCAGGTGTACACCGACCCGGCCCTGAGCCGCGCAGCCACGTGCTTCGCTCAATGCTGGGCCCTGTTTCCACGTCGTGGTTGGCGCTGTCATGTCGATCCATGTCATGCGATCTGTCGCTCCAATACTCGTGAGTCCCCCCGCCCGGAAGATGCCAAAAGGTGCATTGATTGCGCTCGCAACCTCTAATGCTGCCAGAGGGTTCGGTGGAACCAAGGTGCCGTAGTTGAGCAAGGTGTCTCCATCTAATTTGAGCACTTCATCATATTGGACGGGAAAACCTGATGGCGAGAGTCCGCCGATGACAAAGATCAAAAGCGCACCATCAGCTGGATTGGTCACCAACTCACAGTGAGGATGTCGACGGGGAGCATAAAGTGTCGTCGAGCCAATTGAGCCCTCACCGTAACGCCATATTTCAGCATTCTGAGCACCTGGACCATCGCCGCCGATGACAACCACTCGGTTATCCAGCGCGACAATACAATGGCGCGCGCGTGCGAATTGCAGTGGACTGGCCGACGGAGCGAGAGTTTTTTGATTGACCTGAAAGACTTCAACATCGGCACTGACCCCGCCGGTGCTGTAGCCTCCAAAGACGCCGATACGCCCTCCAGGTAAAGACGCGGCCTGATGATACGCGCGAGCCATCTTGAGATTGGCGAGAAGCTCAATAGAGTGATTGTGCCCAGCGAGCCCCAACAACTCGTCCGACAAGGCTGTGGGGGATCCTCCATGACATGGGCTGGTGCTGACCGGTGAGCCTCCGCCAATGACGACAACGGTACCGTCGTTGACGACCGTCGCAGTACTGCCGACGCGAGCCTTCAAGGCTAGTGGCTGCCCATTGGCTCGATAGAGCGGAAGCGCTTTGTCTTTCCCGTGTAAAAAGAGCGTCTCTTGGCGATCTGGATCATCATCTGCAATCACTCTGGCCACTGTTCGACCTACCGCGACGATATTTCCTTGTGCGTCGACCAGTTGAGCGCCAACCCACGCAGGCGTGTCATGGATTGCAATCACTTTGAGACGCTCGGGGACTTTGTTGTAAGAGCCCACGACCTCTGCCAAGCCTCCAGGCGGTCCGCGCGTGAGTTCCAAACGCAGCTCAGCCGATGGAGGCCACAAATCAGGCGCGACGATCTGTAAAATGACGGCGCCCTCACCTTTCGGTGTCGGGTCCGAATCGACCCTTTCAGTGCCACAAGCGACGAGTAAAAGGGTCATCGCCATGGCGAAGATCCGGGTCAAATCTCCGAGTCCGCTCTTCATCAACGCCCTCCACTCGATCAAGCTAGCTCGGTTGACGCGCTAACGCCAACTGCACCGCCTCAACCTGCTTACAGGGAGCGCTCGCCTGATAGTGAACAGAGACCTGATCAGCGCTAACTCGTATCCGAGTATGACTGACTGTCGAGGCGATTAGGCCGTGTTTGCACACCGAAATCAGAGAGCGCTGTGGATGATGTGCACCAAAGAACTCATCGAGGGATGTATCGATATTGATGTCTCCATCGAAGTGCTCACGCGTCCCTGAAAGCGGGCTTTCTCTCCATTTTTGGTTGCGCCATCGATGGGCTTGCTCGGATGCCATAGCCGCGGAGGTCTGCATCAATGATCCTTCGTTATAGTCGATCTTTCGTGTGGTTGCGTCCCAGGTGAGGCGATAGGTGCGAACACCTTTGAGGGCAAGCGGCTCTGCAATGAGCAAAACGAAAGGCTCAAATTGGGTCAACGTCCATTGATCAATGCTCTGAGCTGCCGAGGCAATAGAGTTGTGTTCGACCAATCGGGTGATGATATGACCACGACTGACAACGTCGCGAGCCAACCCGGTAGGTGCTTGATAGTTGTTGAGCAAACTAAAGCACAGACCCCACTGATTGGCGGCGGTCCAGGTTCCACCGCCATCTGGATCGACTGGATAGATCGCACCGTGTTCAAATACGTGTGGAGGTTTTGCTGCAGATCGCCAGCGAGCTTCATCGCGATTTCCCGCCATCCAGTACCCGCCGCTTGGGTCTGCAACAACAACGACAGTACACACGAGTTCACTCCATAGGTGACGCTTCAGCTGATGAAGTCATCGCGGTGAATCAGTTCTTTAGCTGGCAACCAGCCAAAGTGTTCAACGATGGCTTCACTGCGCTTTCCAGCGACGAAGCGAAGGTCTTCGCTGGTATATCTCGATAATCCTCGGCCGACTTCAACTCCGTAGCTATCACAAACGCTGAGTAAATCACCGACACCAAATCTGCCGTGGACCTCTGTGACGCCTACGGGAAGTAATGAACGGCCGCCGACCGACAAAGCGTGAGCAGCGCCTTGATCGATGGTGACTCGCCCTCGTACTCGAGGAGAAGTCGTCAACCATTTGCGTTTGGCGCTCAAGCGTCGTTTAGGAGGAGCGAATACCGTTCCCTCTTGTTGACCTTCGAAGATTCGTCGAATCACCCCTTGTCGTTTGCCATGAGCAACCACGGTGCAAATGCCCACTTCACCTGCTTTTTGGGCCGCCAAGACTTTCGAGCGCATCCCACCTGTACCCAATTTGGAGGTTGCTGATCCTGCCATTTGTAGAGCGCGCAAGTCGCGACTCCATATGGCTTCAATCAAAGCGGCATGCGGATTGGTATTCGGATCTTCGGTGTACAGGCCATCGACTTCCGTCAACAGCACCAAGGCGTCAGCCGTGATTGCTTGAGCGATCTGTGCAGCGAGAGCGTCATTGTCACCGAAACGCAGTTCTTCGACGCTGACGGTGTCGTTTTCATTGACGACGGGGATCAATCCCCCCTCGAGCAATTCATCGATGACACGGCGAGCGTGCAAAAACCGACTTCTCTGCCCGAGGTCGCCGTGAGTCAGCAAAATTTGAGCACACAACAAATTGTGCTCGGTGAGATGAAGGCGGTAGCGACTCATCAACAACGCTTGGCCTACCGCGGCGAGCGCTTGTGTTCCCAAAGACTCCGTCGATTCATCTCCGTTGAGCGAAGACCATTGGGCGCGACCCATTGCGACCGCGCCGGAAGAGACCAACACAACCTGATGACCCCGTTGACGAAGCCACGCAATATCCGCACACAAGCGTGCGACTACGGCGTCATCAACGCATCCGTTTGGATGACAAAGCGCTTGAGAGCCAACTTTCAAGACGACCCGTTTTGAACGAGTCAGTTCGGAGCGCAGCAGTTGGTCTGGGACTGCTGGCAGAGCGCCACTGCGCTCAGCCATTTACTCGCTCGATTCGTGCTCCAAGCGCTTTGAGCTTTTGCTCGATTCGCTCGTAGCCCCGATCGATCTGCCGGATGTTGTGAATCACGCTGGTACCGCGCGCACACAAAGCAGCAATCAACAAGCTCATCCCAGCTCGAACGTCAGGGCTCTCTAGTCGACTCGCATAGAGTTGGCTTGGCCCTACCACGACCGCCCGATGAGGATCACACAAGATGATTTGCGCTCCCATACCGATCAACGAGTCCACAAAAAACATGCGCCCTTCGAACATCTTTTCGAAAAAAAGCACCGTCCCACGACTTTGAGTAGCGACGGTAATTGCGATGCTCATCAAGTCCGTTGGAAACTGCGGCCATGGTGCATCATCGATTTTCGGCACGTGACCCGACATATCGGGGCGAATCTCCAGTTTTTGACGGCCGGGAACATGCAAATCATTTCCCCGAATTTTGGTCTTCACACCCAATCTATCGAAGACCATGCGAACCATTCGCAGATCATCGGGGACGATGTCTTCGATGATCACCTCTCCGCCAGTAACTGCGGCCAATCCCACAAAGCTTCCAATCTCGAGGTAATCAGGCCCGATAACGTGCTCACAACCTCCGAGCTTGTCTGCGCCTTCGATCGTCAGGCAATTGCTACCGATCCCATCGATCTTAGCCCCCATTTTTTCGAGCATCCGAGCGATGCCTTGAACGTGGGGTTCGCCAGCAGCATTGCGTAAGGTTGTAACTCCCTTCGCACTAGCGGCCGCCATCAAAAGGTTTTCGGTCGCAGTCACAGAAGCTTCATCCATGAAGATGTCCGCCCCTCGAAGGCGAGAGCTGTTGAGCCGATAGGTGTCCCCTGGTTGAAATCGAGCTCCAAGCTGTTCAAGCCCATCGAAGTGGGTATCGAGACGACGCCGACCAATAACGTCTCCACCCGGTGGGGGTAAATCTACCGAGCCAGCGCGACCGACTAAGGGCCCAGCAAAGAGAATGGAGGCCCGAACGCGGCGACCCAACTCAGGTGGGATGACAGTTGTCTTGAGTTTCGGTGTATGCAGACGAATGCGATTGGGATTTTCATAGGTCACCTCGGTGCCCAAATGACGCATGACGTCGAGCATAACTCGCACATCAATGATGTCTGGCACGTTATCTAAGGTGATCGGATCTGGACTCAATAAGGCGCACGCTAAAGCGGGTAATGCCTCGTTTTTATTACCAGATACTCGAACTCGACCACTGAGTGGAACTCCACCTTCGATGCGAAAAGACTCCAAGGCAACCTCCCCGGGCGCTTCGTCCCGCTGCCGTCGTTCTACGCCATCACGATCGTCACGTCACCCATGAGATGTTTCGTCGGGATCTTCAGACGAAGATTGGTCGTCGATTTGTACTTTTTCGAGCTGTCCGCCCTGCATCTGTAGCACCAGGCGCGGCGCTGAGATCTGGATGTATTGAGCATTCGTAGTGGTCAAAAACACCTGTCCCCCCAAATCGTCTAGATGAGTCATAAGGGCTCGATTCCGCGTGGCATCTAGCTCGCTTGAGACGTCATCGAGCAAGAGCAAAGGCGGCTCACCTAAATGCGACTCTAAACTTTTGATCTCAGCGATCTTCATCGCCAATACCAAGGCCCTGCATTGACCTTGACTGGCGTGAACGCGAGCTGGACGCCCATTGATCTCCAAAATCAAGTCATCACGATGGGGGCCAACAGAGGTAAAGCCCCGACGACAATCCAAATCATGTTTCGCGCTCAGAGCCTCTTGCAGAGCTTGGACTCTCTGATCCTCTGTCATCTGTTGAGCCAAATCCCCACGCACACGATAGACCAAGCGAGCTTTCAGGTCTGGCGAAGCGATCTGGCAGAAAACTTCGGCGACTCGATCGCTCAAATCCTGCACAAAGTCGGTTCTACCTTGGCTGACAGCTGCGCCCACTTTGGACAGCAAATCGTCATAAATCGGCAACATGGATCGATCGCCGCGTCCTGCACTGATCTCTCGCAACAGCGCGTTGCGTTCGGCCAATGTCTTTTCATAGCGACGCAGCGTCGACAACCATACTGGGCGATGATTAAAAAGCGCTCTATCCACATATCGACGACGCATATCGGGTTGAG
Organism: Myxococcales bacterium; assembly: GCA_002726535.1. Classification (GTDB taxonomy): domain Bacteria; phylum Myxococcota_A; class UBA9042; order UBA9042; family UBA9042; genus UBA9042. Next base: position 5,657 of record PBTG01000192.1, read on the forward strand.
CAAAGGGAAGGCGAAGATGTTCAGCGGTAAAAACGACGGCGACGAGACGCCCCAAATAATCGGCAGCTCGAGAGGTGACTTTGCCATCGACCCAAGCCTTCGATTGGAGTTTTCTGCCACCGCTTTTTCGAGATAGCTCTAAGCCTAGATCCACTCCGACACCACGCCTAACCACACGTCCAGCGAGTTCAGCGCGCTCTGTATCAAAGGTTAAACACTCACTGATGCGACTGGTGCGAAAACTTCGAAGGCCCGCAAGTAAATGAATCGCTTCGAGCAAATTGGTCTTGCCCTGACCGTTGTCCCCTTCTATCAAATTGAACTGTGGATGGGGGATGAACTCAACCGCGTCGAGATTGCGAAATCCGGTGGCCCAAACGCGTTCTAGATGCACTTTGGCCTCAACCTATTGTCCATCAAAGACGCATCGGCATGACCACAAAGGTCGAACCTGATTCATCTTCAGATTGAAGCAAACAAGGTGAAAATTGATCCCGAAGCTCTAAGGTAATGCTGTCGGTCTCCATCACATTGCATACGTCCAGTAGATAGCGAGGATTGAACCCTACCTCGACCTGCGATCCCTGATATTCGGGGATTTCCAGCTCTTCGTGAGCATCGCCGAAATCAGCGTGGACCATCTCCAAAGCCATTCTGCCATCATCTAAATCCATTCTTAGCAAGTTATGCTTGCCTGTCGCGAGCGACGAGACTCGACGGATAGCATTGACAAAAGCGGTCTTACTTACGGTGATGTGAACATCTCCTTGCTCGGGGATGACTCGATTGTATTCAGGGAATCTCTCTTCAATTTGCCGAACCTGCAGTCGCGCATGATCGCTGGTAAAGACCACCGTTCGACCGAGAAATTCTATCCGTACACCCTGATCAGGTCCCTCGAAGATACGCAGCAATTCTGCAGCTCCACGACGATGAACGATGCAGCTGTGTTCAGCGCCATCGTAATCACTCGCTTCAACAGCGCGCTCGACTTTACTCAAGCGATGGCCATCGGTCGAGACCATTCGAATCAGCGCATGGTTGGATTGATCTGGCTCAATCTCAAGCAATACGCCATTGAGCGCTGGTCGACTCTCGTCGTGGGAAACCGAGAACAACGTTCGCCGCAACATGTTCGATAGCTGGTCTTTGTCCAGATGTAGACTTTTGCCAGAGGCGTCCTCTAACACCTGTGGAAACTCGCTCGGAGCGAGTCCATTGAGATGATAATATGAACGCCCAGCTTCGATTCGAATCCGATGATTGGTATCACAAGAAAGTTGGACGTCGACGCCATCGGGCAAGGCTCGAACCACTTCAAAAAGTGCGCGGCCGTTGACCAAAGCTGCCCCTGATTCCATCACATCAGCGGCAACATCTGCGGTCATCGTAACGTCGTAATCAGTTGCTGTGAAAGTCAGGGTCCCGTCACCTGCTGTGATGTGGACACAAGCCAATACATTGGTCGAAGCTTTTCGATCAATTACGCCTTGGGCTCTGTACAGCGGGGTGAACAAGGCACCTTTGTCTATTCGGACTTTCATCCCAAACCTCCATCAGTCGGCGACTGAGGTTCTACCGCCGATGAGCCATAGAGCCAAGTGTTGAGCGATCATTGAGTTCAATCTGGTCGGACACGTTCATACCCCATCTGATCCTTGTCATGGTTGTTATTAATTAATGGAGGATCTGTTGGGGGCTGTGAATTCTGAGGATAACTATAAAATAATGAGTTTTATCATTGGATTTGAGTCGATCTATCTGTGGAGTAAAATGCGCACGGATGTGGACAAGATCCGGGTTTATACACACCGAACTTTCCGAGCTCGACTTAGACACACTTTGGACACATTTTATCCACAGAATGGATAACGTAGTGAGGCTCCCCTCTGTACACATTCCTCCACAGCCTATGTGGATATCTACAGTCGCTCCAAACTCGATGTTTTCATACGATTGTTGTTCGTCAAAAAAATAAGAGAAAATTTTGTGAGTTGGTAATTGATGGGCAAAGCAGAACAATTATGATCGATCAAAAACACCAATGAGAAGTGAATAAATAGTCGTAAATATATGATATTATTTATTTAATTGGTTCAATTTTTTAGATTGTTTTTCTATTCGTTGCCATGCACACCCTTTTTAACCTCCCAAGTACTTGACGGCCTTTGTATATCTGCCAAACATCGGCGATGACAGGCTCGTTCTGTTTTGCATCAGCGCCTCGAGCGCACAGGAGAGATTCAATGCGTATGTTTAAACTGATTGTCGTATCTATGACTTTGGCAGGGTTGACCCTGACCGGATGCGGTAAAAAAGAAGAGGCGCCGAAAAAGGCCGCTGTGAAAGCTGAAGCCAAGCCAGCTGAGAAAAAAGCCGAGGCCAAGCCGGCCGAAGCGAAGCCAGCCGAGGCGAAGCCAGCCGAAGCGAAGCCAGCTGAGGCGAAGCCAGCCGAGGCGAAGCCAGCCGAGGCCAAGC
>PBTG01000193.1 GCA_002726535.1 Myxococcales bacterium
GTAATAAAGAACCCCTTTCGGACTCTTGTAGAGCGTCGAGTTGGTCCACAGTTGCCAACCCTTTTTTGCCCCTTGGCTGTTCTTGAGCACCATATTCTTCAAGCTCGCGCTGAAGTCATTGACCCACAAGTTCGGTTCACAGCAACCTTTCGCATTGGTCGGTTTGAAGACACAGAACCCGTTCGCACCACACGTGTCGGTCGTGCACTTGCTGTCTTTGTCGTCACAGTCAGCATTGCTCTTGCAGCAGACGTCTGTATTGACGCACTTGTTGGTGACGCATTGGTCGGTCGTACAAGACTTGTTGTCATTGCATTCCGTGTCGGCAAGACAACATCCTGGAACAGGTGCGTAGTTACATTGCTTACCTGCCCCTGGGCACGAGTCCGTAGTGCAAGGGTTTCCGTCATTGCAGTCGCTCTGACCCATGCAGCAGCCCTGCTTGTCTGAGAACTTGCACTTACCGCCAGAGCAGGATCCTGCGCTGCACATGGTCGGGCTTTTGCAGTCCGCGGCGGACTTGCAGCAGCCGTCGATGTACGTGCAGGCGCCCTCGCTACAAATGCCGATACCGCCCTGACATGAGGTAGATGCGGGGTAGCAATCTACGCTCTTGTCACACTTTTTCGGGTTACAGGAGGTCTTGACCTTGATGTAGTCAATCATCAGCCCCTGACCAGCTTGCTTGGTGACCGTGCTGCCGTAGATACGAGCTCTGAACTTGACCTTGAACTTGCGTCCCGCGAAGGCTGAGATGTCCTTTTGCCAGATCTCCCACTTATCGGTCTTGTGATTGACGTAGTAAAACTGTTGCTGCGAGAAGTTGTAATAACTCGTGATCTGTTTGTTATCGACCAAGTAGTACATGTACATGTAGTTCAGGGTGGTCTTGTAGTTCAGGGCGAACTTGTACTTGATCTCCAGGGTGTACTCTTGCCCTGGTGGAAGTTCGATCTCTGGACTGGTGACGTACAGGTACTGGAAGCCGCTCAGGTTCGAAAAGGTATCTTGCCCCTTGATGCCGAACTTCATGACCCCAGCGCCGTTTTCAGGCTCAGCCGCGTTGCCCTTGTACGTACCCTTGTGCCAGACCATCTTGTTGGCCAGCGCCTTGTCTGAGGTCCAGCCATCCATGTCGACGTCGAACTCATTGGCGATCGGCTCTACCGAGCAGCATCCAGGCACTTTACTCGGCGTTTGAATGCACTTTCCGCTCACACACGTGTCGAGGGTGCAAGGATTAAAGTCGTCGCACTCGCCGTCATTGATGCAGCATGTGCTTGAGAAGACGCAGTCGCCAGACGCGCACTTGCCCACCAAGCAGGTGTCTTCGCTGGTGCAGTCGGTGTCTTCCTTACAGCAGGTGTTGGAATACAGGCAGTTCGCGCCAGCCTTGGGGCAGCGATCGATGGTGCAGCTGTCCTTGTCGTCACAATCAACGTCTTTGAGACAGCACCCTGGCTTGGGATTGTAGCTGCACTTGCCACCCGGAGTTGCACACAGGTCAAGCGTACAGGGTTTGTTGTCGTCACAATCAGCGCTGCTGCTGCAACAGTCTTTTTTCACCTCATGGGCACAGACTGGTAACCCTTTGGTCGTGGACTTGGCGGCGCAGGTATCGATCGAACAGGCATTGCCGTCATTGCAGTCGGCCACACCACCACAGCAACCGGTTCGTATGGCGATGTCATCGAGGTACGCGCCCTCGAAGGCGTTGACGAAGGAGTCTTTGGAATCAAAAGTGAAGGTGACGGTGACCTTCTTGCCAGCGTAATCGGCGATGTCGACCTGCTGTAGCTCCCACACCTTGTGCGTCGTCCCGTCGATGCTATCGCTGCTCCACAGCGCTTTGGCTTTGCCGCCACTTTCGGTGATGTCTACGCTCAACACGTCGTAGCCCTTGCTCTCTTCGGTGTCGAGGTAGAGCCAGAAGGATAGCTGAGGAGTGACGCCATCATGCTTCGGCACCATCATTTCAGCGGTGGTAACGGAGCCTTTCACGTGTTTGTCATTGGCGTAGACCTTGGATTTCACGTCTCCGAAGTACAAGCTCTTATTTCCGTTGGTTTTTTTACTCGTCGACAGCGTCCATATCATCCCGCCGCCGCTGAGATCTTTGGTGCTCCAGCCCTCTGAGGGGTCTTCCATCGGCAGCAGCGAGGTGACGCTGGTCAACTGCGTGTTCGTGACGCTGGCGTTGCAGGCCAAGCACGGTGTTTTCGGATGGACCACGCCATCTTGATAACAGGCGACCTTATCGGCCGACAGCGACACCAAGCAGCCATTGCCTACGGTGTAGCTGCATACGCCGTTGCCATTGCAGGAGCCCGTCGCACAGGCGATGGTGCAATCGGCATCCGTCTTGCAAGCCGTGGCGAACTCAGAGATTGGCTGTTGACTACCGGCGTCCACAGTGCCGGTGTCAGCCATACCTGAGTCGACGGCGGTCGTGTCGGGCGCGGTCGTATCGGGTGTAGTCGCGCTGTCCTGTGATGAGGCGCTATCTTCAGCTGAGGTGGTGTCTTCAGCAGTTCCGCTGTCGGCAACGGTCGTGTCCTGCTCGGCGCCAGTATCCGACGGCGCAGTGGTGTCGCCAGCGCTGCCGCTATCCGCCACTGCAGTGTCCTTTGTCGATGGCTGCGTATCACCAGCCTGAGCGGTGTCCTCAGAGGAGCCGGCGTCGGTACCGTTGCCCACATCTTCTTGCGTTACGCCGGAGTCTTTTGAGGCGTCGTCTTGGGTTCCACACCCAAGCAGCAGCGTGCTCAGACAAACGCATAGGGCCAATCGCTGAATCATAACAGTCTCCGCAAAGTCCAGTTCCGGCCGCGCGCCGGTGCGATTAATATAGCACTCCACCGCATTGGGTTTCAAACAATGCCTGCCATTTTCACGATTTTTTACGAGAAGAGCGCTCTGGAGGCTTGATCAAAGGTCGACAAGCCAGACCGCACTGAGACGCCAAGCATGGCTTGCTGCCGTTCCGCCTTTCCCTGCGTCGAGGGCCGACCCTGGAAGCAAAAGACTACCATTGAGCATCAAGGTTCCCCACCGACCCAAGCCGCCGCTAACTCTCAACTCCGGCTCGATGCCAAGAGAGCTGGCTTTTCCAGGGGTGGAGCCGCTCAAAAAAGCGCCTGCAACGAGGCAAGCAAGTTCAATTTCAAGACCAGTATCGGCAGCGCCCCACTGCCTGCCAAATGCCGGACGGAGGTACCAGGAGTTGGCTACTGCGCCGACGATCTCGCGATAGAGCAATCCATCGACGAGATAGCCCCGATGCAATGACATGCCTGTAACCCAATCACGCTGAACGACCTGTTTGGTGTCGGGATCAAGCGCAGTCAGATTGCTCTGGTCTCGCACTCCGAACCCACCGGCGTCGTCACCGCTGACCCATCCACCGCGCAGACGCCATCGATTGTGCCCTTGAGTGATTTGCATATCGCCGACCAAGGCCCCGCCGATGAAGATTTTGCTGGTGTCTGTATTAACGAGGACGTCTGTGTTGTCGACCGAAGCGAAGCGAATCAGCCCTTCAGCCTGCAAATCGATCAAGCCCAAAGGCGTGCGTTTACGCCAATGCACGTGGCCCTGTGGGGTGATGATCATTGCGTCACGGGGCACCAACTGAACACACTTACCGGCGTCAGCGCAGCCAGCGTCGAGTTCATCGAGAGCTTGATTGTCATGCTCGATGCGTAGCGCAACGGCCTGGTCTTGATACGACAGGGCAATCGACCATCTCAATCCTGCCTCATTGTCCAACTTTCCGGCGCTGGCTTGAATCAACCACCGCGTGACATCGGCCGAATCTTGTAACGAAGCAGACAGACCAGCCGTAGACGTCGGGATCGGCAACGAAGCCATCGAATCTCGCGCCAACATCAAATCGAAACCCAAGGCTTGCGCGGAGAGCGCGACGCGATCCACATCGGATTGCCAGTCGTTGAGACGGTCACGCCCATCGTTGCGCCAAGCGCCCAATCCAAAATGGTCACCTACGCGTCCCATCGTTAGCGTGGCGAGCCCAAAGAGCCCAAGTCGCCCCCATGCTCTGCGGGCAGCAACCCAACTCGAGTCGCGGCCGTCACCTTCAAGCCACACAGGTCCGCTATCGACGGCGCCGAAGAGCGCCCCTGCGGCGACATCGAGTTGAGCGCCAACTTCGATATGATGGGCGAGCGTCATCCGAGGCTCCAATCGAAGCCTCAGTTCAGTGAGCCCAAAATCAGCCGCTGTGGAGCGATATGAAGCCGCATCGCGCTGGACACTCAGGGCGTGCGGAAGCCCCCCGACACCGTTGCCCAAAGATGTGCCATGGAGCCATTGAGCACGCGAACGCAGCCATCCGGAAAGCTCGAACTTTACCAGCGGCTGAGGGCTCATAGGCGCAACTAGCATCGACTTGTCTGCATCTGAACTCGGCTGCGTACCAGGTGCCCCATAGGCAGTCGTGCAAGTCATCACCAAAGTGACGACTAACCACAACCGCAAAGGACCGGATGGAGCATGTCCTCGATTCAACGCTGACTCCCTAGACGAATCGGTGGGGACCGATGCGGGCGGCATGCTACGGGAGGACGACCCAGAACGCCAGCCGCGTCACGCTCAGTGCTGGCCAGCCGATTGCGAGTCCGGACGCTGATACACAGAGAGCATAGGGACGCCTTCAATATCGACCTGAAAGATCGGTGCAGCACTGCCGTAATCATTGATGCAATCGACCTCGTAGTCGTCATGGTCTCGTTGGTGGTGATAAAAACCCAGTTCAGAGCCCATTGGAGTGCTGTGGTAACGCAGGTCACGTCGAAACCACCCTTCCCGTTGGTACATGTTGAACGCGCCCCATGCGCAGTTGTGAAACCACACCCGAGATCGGTGAGATGCTCGGCGATTGACGACGGCTAAGCCGTCGCGCGTCGCGCCCCCCCAAAACTGGCGCTGCAGACCTGCTCGGGCAGCCCCAGGCACGCCGCCGATCAAAGAGTTGTAGTAGGCGGTGCCGTGAGGATGAACGTCCCAGGTCGCCTGAGCCGCGGGTAACGCAATAACGAAGGCAGCGGCGGCGGCGAGCCAAGGGCGACGACGCAAGCTAGGGGTCAGGCTGAAGGCACGACAGAGCGCCCATCCTCCCAAGAGCATGCCAAAGGGATAGGCCAAAAACCAATGTTTGGTCCCTCCAAAGACAGGAGTGCTCGGCAACGCGATCAGAGCGAGCGGCCACAACGCGCTGAGCAACCACAGGCGGAGACTGCCCCGTTGTTCGCGGTCCAACTGAGCGGCGAGTGTCTTGACCAGCCCAAGCTCAAGGGCGATCGCGGCCGCCAACCCATACACAAGAGTAACCAACAACGTTAAGGGCACCGTGAGAGCAGTGAGCACCCAAGGCAAGGAGATGGGAAATGGCGGATAGGCTAAGATCTGGCCAAAATACTCCTGCATGTAGTGCTCGTGGCGCAGATGAAATTCGATCCAGTTCAACAGGTTGTCGAGGGTGTCCACCCACAGCAGCGGCCAGCCCACAACCAAAATGACCAAGCCAATCGGGATCATCGCAAACCATGCCAAGGGTAGCGGTGGCAGCTGAACTTGCATCCACCGACTGAGAGCCAAGAGCATGACAAGGCCCCCGAGCAAGGGATGAACCCAACTCATAGCAGCGATAAGAGCGAGCCAACCTACGAGGGTGCCCAGACGGGGAGATGCTCCCCACGCGGCTGGTGAGCGCAGATGACAGGTGAGCGTCTTGGTGACGACCCCGTCCCAGAACCAGTGCCCTATCAAAGCGACAGGGAAAAACAAGGCGTTGTGCTTGGTCAGCAACGACAGCCCCCAGAGCAAGGCAGTAGGCAGTACCCAGGCCCGATGGTAGAGAGAACGGTGGTAGCAAAGCGTCGTCGCGACGAGCAAAGTCACGATAGTGATATCAAAACAGGCAAGATGGCTGTGATAAAAGGCGCGAGGAATCAGTAAGAAGCCACTGGCAGCCAAGGCAGCGAAGGGTCGGCTCATCCATGGCCGCCCGCCAGACATAAACCCCCGCGCAGCCAGCCATACCAACAACACCAGGAGTGCGGCGGCCATGGCGCCCGGAGCACGCATGGACTGAGACTCGCTCCAGATCGCCACGGTTTTCTCTTCGATCACCTCACAGCCAGTGCGTAAAATGGTCGAAGAATTGCTAACGGGGCCGGCCGGCTGACACGTTGCTTTGAGGGCTTTGAAATCCGCGCCATGATCGAGCATCAACTGCGCGCTCCAGGCATCACGACGAGTAATCTCGCCTGACGCGAGTTCGCGACCGCTCGGACTTGCTGAGCTGCCAACCGCTTGAGGACCAAGCAGGGTCACTCGCGCTCCTTTGGCAAACCCTTGGGATTTGCTCAGGGAGTGAACCATAGCCTTGATCTGCGGCGCCTCACCCTGTCTCCCACCAACAGTCGCCAGACCTGAGACAGGTCGCAATTTACGACCAAACCAGCGCCAACTATATCCAAACAAAATTTTGTTCAGAGGCGGATGTTCAAAATTGTTCCGCCATACCTTGAGGATTTGATCTCGCGTCAACGCTTTTTCGCGCCGCTCACCGCCGGCTTCCACGTCGACAAACCAATCTTGGTAGGTCTCAGCGTGTCGGAAATAAAAGGCTTCATCTCGAACAAAGCCCATGTCCATGGTCGCCATCAGCACCCAAAAGGCGCCAAACGCTAACACCGCCCCAAGGAGCCAATCGAGCGCGCGGACGTGGGAAAAAACCGCTTTCATTAACTTTGACTCTACCTCTGAACGCAGAGCCCTAGCTCTTTTTAGGTCCAGCCACCAAATCGTATTTGCGAGCCAAACGCCGGAAGTGTTTGCGGTCTACAGAAGCCTCCCTAGCCGCCTGACTCAGGTTGCCGGAGTGCTTATTGAGCAAGGTCTCGAGGTATTCTTTTTCGAACCGACTCAGCCACTGCTCTTTGGCGTCTTTGAAAGATCGGTCCGAATGAACCACCGCTCCAGTGGGTCGGAGCGGCTCGGTGGCTTGGCGAGCGCCTCGACTCTGGCTGACCGTCACGCCCGCGATGTGATCAGGTAAGTCTTCGAGCTGGATGAATTCACCCTCCGCAAAAGAGCAGGCCCGTTCGACAACGTTGGTCAACTCGCGAACGTTGCCTGGCCACTCATATCGCATCAACGACTCCAACGCTGAGGTCGTGATTCCTTTGACGCGTTGGCCATCATCGGTTCGGTTAAATCCGCCTGTCTTGAGAATATGACGAACCAGCAAAGGCACGTCCTCTCGTCGTTCGCGCAGGGGAGGCAGATGCATTCGGACCACACTGAGGCGATAAAACAGATCCTCTCTAAAGCGGCCCGCTTCGACCTCAGCGACCAAATCTCGGTTGGTCGCTGCGACAACTCGAACGTCGATCTTGATCGGCCGATTGCCACCGACCCGACGAATCTCGCGTTGCTCTAGAGCACGCAGCAACTTCGGCTGCAAGTCCAACGCTAACTCCCCGATCTCATCAAGGAAGATCGTGCCCCCTTGGGCCATCTCAAAAAGCCCCTGTCGCGCAGAAAGGGCTCCAGTGAACGAGCCTTTTTCGTGACCGAAGAGCTCGGATTCGATGAGATTTTGTTGCACAGCCCCGCAATCAAAGACGATGAAGGTGTTGTTTGAGCGACTCGAGAACTGGTGAATCGTCCGAGCGACGACCTCTTTTCCCGTACCAGTCTCTCCTTCGAGAACAACGGTGGCGCCCGTGGGCGCGATTTTCTCCACAATCGTGAACAAGCGCCGCATACGTTCTGATTTGCCGACGATACTGCCGAGCGCCTGACGCTGGCTGGGCGAGATCTCGACTCGTTGGTTAAGCAGCGAAAAGCGCAGTTGAGTCGAACCCAAACGAATCTCACAGCCACTTTTGAGCCATGCCACACGCACGCGCACATGATTCACAAAGGTGCCGTTGGTGCTCTGAAGGTCTTCGATCAGAAACTCATCACCCTCTTGAAAAATCCTCGCGTGATCCCGACTCACTTTGTCATCGTCGATCACCAAATCGTTGTCGTCGCTGGCCCCAAGGGTCACCACAGGCTGGTCAAAAATGTACTCCGCAACGGCGCCGTCAGCGGCGACACGCACCAGCTTACAGCGTCGAAGGGTTACGGCGTTGTCGAGGACTTGTGCGCTCACGGCTCCCTCCATATCAGCAGCTCAGTTCGCTCAGACTTGAGTCTAACTTCACCGGCCGCGACGACGCGGTCAAGCTGACGCGACAGTGCAGTGCCAGTCACTGCAGTTCCGCCAAGATTCCCTTGCGCCACAACGCAGCGAAGTCCATGCCCCAGGCTACCGCAACATGGATGGTTACGCCGCCCCAAATGCTGCGCGTATCCATCGCTAAGACCCCAAGGGTTAACCCAGCAATGATGCTGCCAAGACACTCGGGCAGCGGTTTGCCATAGTGGATCATGCAATAGGGGATCGCCATGGTCAGCACAGCCATCGATCCCATCTCCGAAGCCAGCCCACGCAGCATGAAACCTCGAAAGAAAAACTCGAGCGCAAAAAACTGCAGCGCATAGGCCAACTCCCAAATCAACAGGTCAGTCCAGCTTTGCTGGAACTTATAAAAGGGGTACTGGCCTGCGAAATCTGGAGACGCTGAGAACACGACAATCAGCAATCCAACGGGTAAAAAGAGTAGGCCATAGACCGGCAGATGACGGAAAAAATCTCGAGGCTTGAGATAAAATTCTGACAGCGTCATGCCAAAAACCTGCCGAACCACCAGCGTCGGCACGACGAAGTAGCAAAAAAAGCAGCCCAGAACCCATGAGCAGTTAATCAACAGGCGGTGATAGCCGTAGAGTGTCTCTTTGACACTTGGGCCAAAAATTCCGCCCAGTTCACACAGAGTCGAGGCGATGCCGCCTTGGACCGCTCGGTCCATCACCACAAAGCGCAAAAACACCAACATCAAACAGGTGGTGACTACGGTGATGATCGCACCCGATCGCGCGCTCACACGACCGCATGTGGTCCCAGCATAAGCCTCATCGATCCGGCCCCAAGGAGCGACGATCACGCGATCGACGAAACCTCGCCAACCGGTTCGTGTATCAGTACGGACAATGGTCATGACAGTCCTCGAGAGGGTGAAGTGCGCTGGACCCTATCGCGGGGGACCCTCGCTCGTATAGCTTTGAGCAACTTGTGATGTATTTGGCAAGCACTCTCTTGAGGCTCGCTGTCGTTTGTGGTTGGGTTCGAGCCAATGAGTGGAGATCTTCTGACATTGATGCAAGGGTCGGCGGCGTTGTCAGGTCTCAACGATACGCAACGAGGAGCTGTGCTTCACAGCGAGGGCCCCTTACTGGTCCTGGCTGGAGCGGGTTCGGGAAAAACCCGTGTAATCACCCATCGAATCGCTCATTTGGTGCGCGAGCTCCAAGTCGCTCCGTGGCAAATTTTGGCGGTCACCTTCTCGAACAAAGCTGCCTCAGAGATGCGCCATCGAGTCGGAGAACTGCTCGGAGCCCAAGCGGCTGACTTGTGGTTGGGGACCTTTCACCGTACAGGGCTTCGGATGTTGCGCAGCTTCGGTCAACACGGCGGGCTAGCGAGTGGTTTTACGATTTATGACCGCGACGACCAAAAAAAGATGCTCAAACGCGCCATGGCCGCCTTGAATATCTCCGATCAGCGCCTCAAACCTAAGGTTGTGGCCAATTTCATTGATCGCGCTAAGAACCAACTCAAGGGCCCCGATGCAGTCACGAGTCGCGATCCGACCAGCGCCTTGTGCGCACAGGTCTACAGTCGCTACGAAGCCGACATGAAGATCGCTGGCGCAGTCGACTTCGGCGATCTTTTAATGCGACCCGTACAGATTCTCCAAGCCGAACCGACCCTGATGCAGATGTGGTCTGGCCGCTTCAAATACATTCTGGTCGACGAGTTTCAAGACACAAACCACGCGCAAATGCAGCTCTTACAGCTCTTGTCTAGTGAGCATCGCAACCTGTGCGTCGTCGGTGACGATGATCAAAGCATCTACTCGTGGCGGGGGGCCGACGTCAGCAATATCCTGGACTTTCCGAAGCGTTTTGAGGGAGCGCGAGTCGTCAAACTTGAGCGTAACTACCGCTCTACAGCGCAGATCTTGGCGGCGAGTGGTGCCATCGTGTCGCAGAATGCTTCACGTCATGCGAAGACCTTGTGGACCGACCAAAAAGACGGCTCTCCAGTGCACCTCCATGGCTCGAATACGGACCTCGATGAGGCGCGATGGGTCGTCGGCCGGATCGGGGAAGCCCGGGTCGCAGAACCCTTATCGGAGATGGCGATATTTTATCGAACGAACTCTCAATCGCGCGTCCTCGAGGATGCGCTAAGGTCGGCTCGGATACCCTATGTGGTCATCGGCGGGCTGCGATTTTATGACCGTGCTGAGGTCAAAGACGGGCTCGGATACCTCAAGTTGGTCGTCAATCCGGATGACACGGCAGCCTGGCTGCGAGTCGTCAATACGCCGCGTCGAGGCATCGGTAAAAAACTGGTGGAGCGCGTCGCTGATTTCGCTGCGATCAAGCAGATCTCGATGCCAGAAGCGGCCAGGCAACTCAGCGTCGTCAAGGAGAGCTTTCGCGGTCAAAAGCACCTCAAAGCCTTTACAGAGTTGATGGCCCAGATGCGGGCGGACGTTGCAACCAAGAGCGCAGACACAGCTGGAGTGATGATCCTCCGGCACAGTGGTCTCATTGACGCGTTGAGCCAAGATCCATCGATTGAAGCGGAAAGTCGTCTGGACAACCTCAACCAACTGGTCTCTGCGCTAACAGACTACACAGAGAATCATGCAGATACCTCGCTCGGAGGATACCTTGAGCAGGTCTCGCTGGTCACCGACATCGACAAGCTCGACAAGACGGTCGACGCCGTCTCGTTGATGACCATGCACGCGGCGAAGGGGCTCGAATTCAATCAGACCTTTGTGTGTGGTCTAGAGCGCAACTTGATGCCCCACGGCAACATCGACGACGAAGCTGGCATCGAAGAAGAGCGTCGACTGCTTTACGTAGCGATGACGCGAGCTCGAAAACGGATGTATTTGACCTATGCCAGGCGAAGACAGCGATTTAACGAAGTGCTGACCCAGACCATCAGTCCCTTTCTAGCGGCGATCCCAAGGGATGCGATGGTTCGTACAGGGCAGCAACATCAAGGCTGGGGGGCACCTGTCCGCGGGCCCAGCTCTCGAAAACAAGCCTGGGCTCGAGCGGCCCAAAAAGAGCAAAAAACCAACCCTCCTCGAACTTCTGAAGAGGTCGCTATCCAACGCGGTCCGGTAGGTCCCTTTTTACCCGGCTCCCGAGCCAGACATGTCAGCTTCGGAGAAGGTGAAGTGCTCGCTCGAGAAGGCCACGGAAAGCTGGCTCGAGTGACCATTCGATTTCACCGGGTCGGCGTTAAGAAAGTCTTAGCTAGGTTTTTACAAGCGCTCTGAGCGCGAGGTCACCATGGGTAAGCTGACGATACATTACTTCGCTGCCGTCAAAGCCGCTGTGGGTGTCGACAAACAGACACTGAGCTACGTGCCTGGTGAAACCCTCGCTCAACTGCGAATACGGTTGACATCCATCCACAGTGAGATCGCGACGCTATTGCCAGCTTGCCGCTTCGCGATCGGCGATGACTTCGCCGATGACGGACAAAGCCCATCGGAGGGCGACAACCTATACGTCTTGCCCCCGGTTTCGGGCGGCGCTGGCTCGCCCATTGCGCCCCAGCGAGCGGACGTAGTTGAACGTCCTTTGCAGGCCGGTGAAGCGAGCGACCACCTCGCTCAAAAAGGGGCGGGGGCTCTGGTGACTTTCACCGGAGTAGTCAGAGACCACAATCGTGGCCGGCAAGTCACTCACCTCGACTTTGAAGCCCACCTGCCCTTGGCGCGAAAAGAGTTGTTGCGAATCGTCGATGACGCCATCGAACGTTTTAACCTGGTCGATGCATTCGCGATTCATCGGGTCGGCCACTGCCCTTTGGGAAGCGTGGTGGTCGATATCGCTGTGAGCGGGGCTCATCGACCTGAGAGCTTCGAAGCCTGTCGATATATCATCGACGAACTCAAGAGAACCGTGCCAATCTGGAAACGCGAAACCCACCAAGACGGCAGCGAATGGTTGAGTCAAACTCCTTGAATCCGAAGCGGAGCTAAAGATGCCCGGTGACAACAATGACTTGAGCCTCGAAGATCTGGAGATCCGTGCCTCCAGCCATACGCCATTTTTTGGCATTTATCTGGCTACACATGCCATCTCCGATGGCTTGTGTATGTGTCACGCATCAGTGGGTTGTAAGGTGAAAACGGAACTTCATCTTTGCGAACATGATGGCGTCGCAGACGCTCACAATCGACGAAGATACTCGCAGTTCATCGATGAAGATCTGATTCAAGGAAGCACAGAACAGTTAGAAGCGGAGATCGTGGCCTGGCAGAGGCGACAAGATTCACAGGTAGTCGTGATCGACGGTAGTACGCCAATCAGCCTGCAAGGCCAGAGTATGCGACCAGTGATCAAACGTATGGAGGAAGCCACAGGAGTCAAAGTCGTTCACGTCGACGCGCGCAATTATGAGCAAGACCTCTGGCAAGGCTATAGTGCGACAATCGCCACGTTACTCAGTACAATTCAATGGTCTGAATCACCGGCAAACGATGAAGTTGCACTCGTCGGATACCCCTTTGACCGCTATGAGCCCGACCACCGAGCGACTGTTCATGAGTTGCGTCGATTGCTCTGGGGATTGGGTCTCAAAGCCAAGGCTGTGTGGTTCGCCGGTGAAAGTTGGGAGACCCTCACGGAAACCTCAAATGCAGCCCATCTGCTCTTGCTGCCTTGGGCGCAACGGGATGTAAAACGAGCCCTCCGCAAAGCGCCTCGTTCAGTCAAACGTGTGGCTTTGCCAGCCGGCCTCTTTGGTACCTCCCAGTGGCTGCGCCAAGTCGCGGCGCACTGCGGCGTAAATCCCAAACGGGCTGAGCACCTCATCGAGCAGGAGACTGCGCGTGCAAAGCCCCTATTGGAGATGGCGCGCAGGCGATTGCGAGGGCGTCGTTTTGCGGCCTTCGGTGAGGCGCCTCGCTTGGCTGCGTACATCTCAAGCCTGATGGAGGTGGGCATGACACCAACGGTAGTAGGGGTCAGTCCAACGAGCCTCGGCGACAGTTCAACGCTCCGTAAGACGCTTGAGCAAGACTACGAGCGCCCCTTACCGGAGCACGTCCTGTGTCTGGACGATCCAACGCCGAGTCAGTTGGCTGCTCTGGGTATACAGCGGCAATTAGGCCCCGCTCCAAGACCGGCACCTGGCGAGTTGGCGGACTTACGTCACGCAGAGATCGCCCTTGGACCTACGGTGGAAAGAGAGCAGATTGGAGCCGATGATCTGCCATGGATCGAATGCGGTTTTCCTTGTGAGCGTCAGCATAGCTTCACACAGACGCCCTGGTTA
>PBTG01000194.1 GCA_002726535.1 Myxococcales bacterium
AGAACTACAAATCGAGAGTTTTAGCACCGCGGTCAGCGAAGAAGAGGCGCGCGTAGTTCAACAGATTGTCGACCAACGGGCGATGCAAGAGGCGCTAGCAGCTCAGCAAGGTGCACAACCTGGAGCCGCGGGTGCAGCAGCAGCAGCGCAAGGGGCGCGACGATGAGGCGACGTCACTCGCGAGGATTCACGCTCATGGAGATCATGATCGCCGCTACATTGCTGGCGATGATGGGAATGATCCTGGGCACCTCGATCTCAGCGGTGCTCGGGGCGATTCGAGACAACCGTGAGATGCAAGATCGCTACCACGCCGCTCGCGTTGCGCTTGGACGGATGCAACGAGAAGTTGCCATGGCTTATCTGAGTAAGCACCAAGGTGAACAGCGGAGTACCAAAACCATATTTCTAGGTAAGAGCAATCGACTGGCATTCAGTTACATGGGTCACAGACAGATCGCGCGCGGCAGCATCGAAAGCGATCAAGGCGTCGTAGAGTACTTTTTGGATCGAGGCACAGGAGGTGGTCTACCCTCCCTAATCCGCCGTGAAAAAGTCATTATCGATGACGTGCCTGAAAAAGAAGGGCGCCGACAAGTGCTCGCCGAAGACGTCCGTAAACTGGAATTTGAATATTGGAATATGGATAAAGAGTCCTGGGAGGATGACTGGAAGGTCGAGATCGACCGAGCGGTCGAAGAGCAGCGACAAAAAGAACAGGCAGCTGCAAGAGCGACGGGAATGACCGGTAACGCCGATTTGGCCAACGCAATGGTCAACGCGCGCAGTCGTCAACAGCGCCACGGTCCCGATGAGCAGTGGTTACCCGGTCGAGTTCGAATTCGTATTATTTTGGCCACAGACGATGAGGACCAAGACCTCGAATTTGAGACCCAGACCCGCGTCAGGATGATGCGCCCATTAAACTTTCGAAAACCCTACACGGCACAGGAATACAGCAACACGCTCAATCCGCTATCGCCCATGAGCGGCATCACGCCATCGAGCTTTTCGAAGCAGTTCAATTTGATGCAAAACGGCGGCCAGCTGCCTGGAGCCAGACCATGACCGAGCGAAGACCACAGCAGGTCTCGTCGCGGCCGTGGCGAGAGGCGCTCCGAGCGGGCCATCGCTCGATCAACGGCACCGCTGAGATCGGCACCGACCGGCAGCGAGGAGTGGCTCTATTGTTGGCGATGGTCGCCATCGCGATCTTGTCGGTGTTCAGTCTAGAGTTCACCTATCAGTCTCGCGTCGCTGTTCGTACGAGCAGCTATGTAGAAAGTGAGATTGAGGCTTATCTTCACGCCCGGGCTGCGGTCGAATTGGCTGCCTTAGTCATCGGCTCCACGGACATCGTCGACGCCATTTTGGGCAAGTACGCTTCAATGCTTGGAGGGCGCAAACCCAACATCACGACTGCCGCTTATGCTTGCGAATTCGTCAACGCCTTTTGCAAGGGTAAGATGACGTTGATGGGTATCGAACTGGTGAACCTCGAGGACAGTGAAGCAGCAGGGCTCGAAAATGGATCTTGTGGCTGCAAATCATCCGATGAAGACGGCCGAGTCAACATCAACCGAGTCGGCAACCTCAAAGAGAAACAAGCCGTGTTCGACACGCTCTACAAACTGTTGGAGCGTCATGAAGGCAGTTCACGCCCCGGTGATCTCGACAAAGATATGGCTCAAGTCGCACTAAACGTGATCGACTGGGCCGATGAGGACAACCTTCGAACCGACATCAACCCCTCGACTCGCAAACTGCAGCGCGGGACTGGAGCCGAGGGAGTCTCTTACGCCAAGAATGGCTACAAATCCAAGGATGCGAGATTCGACACCACTGCTGAGGTACGCCTCGTTGAAGGCATGACAGACGGCTTATGGTGCAAAATTCGGAACCAGTTGACGGTCTACAACACCAACAAAATCAACGTGAACACGGCGCCTCTCGATGTAATCAAAGCGTTGATCTGCAAAAATCTCGCGAATCCAAATCAAGAAGCCGTCGCGTGTCAGAGAAGTTTTCAGGGTCAAGTATGGACGCCAGTAGACGCCGCGGCCCAATACCTTGAAGTCTGTAGAACACTGAAAAAACTGATCTTCAGTCCACCATTTTCATCGCCCATCAAGTTCACCCGCTTTTTCGACAAGCTCGGCTCTGTACTGCCCGCTGAATATGCCAGCGTCGTTCGCATCAATCGGGCCCGAATGATGGCTGATGTAAATACTCGTGGACAGATCGTTCGCATCGTGTCGTATGGCACAGCCGGACCAGTGACCAAGACCATCACCGCATTGTTAGACACCACCTCAAGACAATTCGTCTATTGGCGAGAGGACTGAGCGCTACCAAGCGCCAAACAGGCAAGAGGAACCCCATGGCACATCGCATCTTAGGCATCGACGTCGGTCAGCGCTTTGTGAAATGCGCCGTTATTGAGCGCTCGCTACGAAGCTCTGCATTGATTGATTTTCAGCGCGAAGCGGTCCAAGAGCCTTATGACAAAGCCGCACAAACACAGGCACTCGAGCGGCTACTCAATCGGGTCCGCAAGAGTGACGACGTCATTGAAACGGGCTTGCCCGCTTCGACGTGTATGCATCGCACCTTAAACTTCCCCTTCAAAGACACCAAGAGCCTTCAAGAGGCTGCGGGCTTTGAGTTGGAGTCTCACATTCCCATCGATCTCGACGAGGTGATCGTCGATTTCGTGGTCGCCGAAGAACGTCGTCAAGGTGAATATGATGTCCTAACAGTGGCCGCACCTCACCAGGTCGTTTCCGAGCATATTGACCTGTTCCGAGCCGCCAACGCCGAGCCACGGACCCTAACTCTGACCCCTTTGGCGCACGCTGCGATGCTCCAGCAGTTGCCCGAGCACCGAGATGTGAAAACCTTGGTGCTAGACATCGGCGCCAGTGGGACCGAGGTCCTGCTCGCCGCGCAGGGCAATGCGTTGGCCATGCGCAGTCTGTCAATCGGCAGCGCTGACATTCGCGAGCGCTTCGTTGAGCAGTTCGATGTTGACAGCCCTGGCGGCGACCTCTTAGCGAGCCATGGTGTACTGCTGACGCAAGGAGCGACCCCCAGAAATGAGGACGAAAAACTTCTCAATGAAGCGACACAGAGCGCGATCATGCCCTGGTTGCGAGAGGTCCGACAGACGCTCGCGTATGTAAGCAGAGGCGGGCGAGGGCGCCCTGAAAAGCTGCTGCTCACTGGCGGTATGTCTCGCCTACGCGGACTGGTGGGTTTTGTCGAACAAGCCCTGCAAATCCGCACCTCGACGATCACGTTAGATGAGCTTCCCAACCACCAACTCTTCGACCCAGAGATTCTCGATGCTGCAGGAGACTTTGGGGCGAGCGCGGTAGCACTTGCTCTGTTGGGAACGGACGCCAGAGGCGAGCAGCAGATGAACTTCAGGCAAGGAGACCTGGCCTATGAAGGAGACTTTAAGTTTCTTCGTGCCCGTCTACCCGCCATCGCTGCATTTGCTCTGGTCGCCCTCTGCCTTGTGGGAGTCCGCAGCACCATCACCTACCGGGCCTTGGTGTCGGAAAAAGAGCGTCAGGTCTCACAGCTGCGCTCGCTGAGCAAAGAGATGACAGGCAAACCCATTTCCTCATTCACCAAGCTCAACCGTGAGCTTAAGCGACCAGTGACGGTCGATCTGGCAGCCTACTATCCAGACATCACAGCCATTCGCACCTTCAATGACATCAGCAAGATCATCGCCCGGGTCACCGAGCCTCCTGAGTTCAAACCGGGTGGCCCAGCCAATGCACAGCTACCTGGGATCCGGCTGGCCCAAGTGGTCCCCAAAAATTTCCGCGGAGCCCCGAAGCTCGGTTCCTTAGCTGTACGCGCACGAATCCCCGCCGGCGGCGCTCGAGTACCGCCGAAACCCAGCCCTGCTGCAGCTACAAAGGAACCAAGCAAAGAAGGCTTCTTTGGCCACAAAGTAGAGTTGACGAACGTCGACATCGATCGCAGCAAAGTCAGTATGCGAGGGGACTGTGACACCCAAGATGCGTTGCTCGCACTGCAACAAGCGATCAACAAGCATCGCTGCTTCGGCAAGATCAAGTCATCGTCAGACAAGATCACGTTTCAACGTCACAAAGGCTGGTTTCGCTTCAACTTGAGCTTCGAAGTGCGCTGTC
This sequence comes from Myxococcales bacterium, assembly GCA_002726535.1. Classification (GTDB taxonomy): domain Bacteria; phylum Myxococcota_A; class UBA9042; order UBA9042; family UBA9042; genus UBA9042. The sequence goes on from PBTG01000194.1 coordinate 4,170, forward strand.
CTCAAAGTCAAAATGCTGCGCTGAAGTCCTCCGAAAAGGAAGGCAAAGGCAAAAGCTCGAAACGAAAAGGCGATGCCAAATCGAAGTAAGCCGATGACTCGGCAGACACGCTCTTGTGTCGCCAGGAGAGATGATGAGTTCCAATAAAATCACCAATGCCTTTGAGCAAATGAGCGACCGTGAACGTAAACTCGTTTATGGCGGCGGCTCCCTTGTGATTGTGTCGTTGGTGATCGTGATCGGCATCTTTGTGAGCCGAAAAGTCACCGCTATGGAAGAGCAAGTCGCGACGAACTCAGAGGCGCTGACGACGATCTTGGATGCAGCGCCCTCATATCTGAAGAATAGACGCGAAGACAAAGCGATCGATGAGGTGCTCAAACAGGCGAGCGGATCGAGTCTGCAGTCGACTCTTTTGGGCATCGCCAAAGAGATTAAATTTGAGAAAAAGTACGGAGCAGACGCGACCTCTGAAGTCCGGCTATCGGACTTTGTGAAGTTCTCCAACGCTACGGAGATCTTGGCTGACCTCACTCAAAATAAGAAAAAGAAGGCGAGAAGAAAGCGAAGACGCAAGAAAAAGCGTGGTGAAAAAAGCAAGCGACAGCTCTTTTTGGCCACGATCGTCGTTGCCCTCGATCGCGTGCCTGACACGGCCCTCTTTCAGTTCTTAGAGCGTGTGGAAACACACAAACAACCGATGTTCGGTGTGTCGCTCGACATCAGTCGCGAGTCGCCCAACCGTGAGCATTTTCGCGCCAAGCTCAAGGTCGGTCAGTTCCGGTATGGCGACGATGAGTAGCACAAGGTCCGAGGAGAAGTTCAGATGAGCGACGCACAGACTCTTTCTGTCGAAGATATCGAGTTCAATGACGAAGGTCCGAGTCGGCTTCAAAAGACAGCCCGATGGTCCGGTTATGGACTCTTTTTCTTAGTTGCGCTCTTGGTAAGTTTGATTTTGAACTTCCCAAATCGCCAACTTAAAGGGTTCATTGAAGGCCAAGCCCGCAAAGCCGGCTATCCACTGGCTATCGAAAGCTTGCGACTGTCGGGTCTGAGTTCCATGACCATCAAGGGCGTCAAAGTCACCCTTCCCGCAGGCAAGGCCAAGCCAGGCAAGCCTGGGCTACCCTCCGCTACTCTCCGGCTCGATGAGGTCAACGCATCGACCGCCTTGTGGCCCTTGATAACGCGCAGTGAAATCGATGCCACGCTCGACGCACGCCTCGGAGGCGGGTCGATTCAACAAGGGCGACTCAACATCCGTCAAGGTCCCAGTCAGGCCCAATCCGCAGGAAAAAAAGGCCGCAACAAGAAAAAGGGCAAGGTCAAGGGACGATCTGCCCTACTCCTGGACATCGATATTCCCTCGATTGAGGGAGTCGATTTACAACAATTGGGCATCTCCAGCCGGATGCTGGGCTTCACAACTAAAGTCGGCGGAGCTCTCGATGGCACCCTGTCAGGCTCAATGAATCTGCACTGGGAAGGGAGACCGGACGGAGCCAAGGGTAACATTGACCTCGAGTTGACTGATGCGCTGTTGCGCTCGCCTACCGTCGCCATCGACGCCAAAGGTCCGCCTTTGGCGCTACAAGACCTACGCCTCGGTGTGCTCACACTCAAGGTCAGAATCGACGAAAAAGGGCGAATCAACCTACTCAAATCCAAACGCGGTGTAGACAGCGCGACTGCCATTCACCTCGCTGGAGTGGATATCTTTGGACCCGACATCGAGTTGGTTGCGGAGGAACGGAGTCACATCATCATCCCGCCGGGCCGTCGGGGTCTCAATCGTGGGCGGGTTCAATTTCATCTCGTGTTTTCGTTGCCCAAAGACAAATCCGCAAGCAAGAAAAAAGCAGCCGCTGGCGACCGGGCCAGTTGGGACTTGGTCCGACAGATGGTCCGAGACAAATTCAAAAGATTTATGCGCGCCGGTTACCTGGGCATGACCTGCTCAGGCAGCTTGCTCAAACCAACTTGTACGCCGAGCTTGCCGCAGGTGACCGTCGGAACACGTAAGCAAGCCCGTAGTGACGCACGCAATAAAGCGAAAACACAGCAGGTCAAAGCGCCCAAAGCCAAGCGCGTGAAAAAGAGCGTCAAAGACAAGCCTGATGCTGGATCGAAGGCGCCGAAAAGTGCGCAACCTGCGAAAGCGAAAAAACCGATCTTCAAGCCGATCATGCGTCCTGGTGCAAGCAAGATACCGCCAATGCGCCCAAGTGGTTCCGCCAAGCGAGCCGTCAAAATCAAGCAATCAAATAAGCCTCGAAAAGCGAACGATGCTCCCGCTCGACGAAGTGATGAGGACGAAGACGAAGACGAAGACGAAGACGAAGACGATAAAGACTCACGTCGAGGCAAACGCGGCGACGACGACGACGACGACAACAACGATGAAGACGACGACGAAGACGACGACGAAGACGACGACGGCGACGACGAGACCCGAAAAAAGGGCAAGAGCAAAGCCAAGAGCAAAGACGAAGATGAAGACGAGGACGAGTAAATTTTGTCCTCGATGTGCACTCTTCGATGGCTTCGGGTCGGAACTTCGACCACGACATCGTGTTGTTTTGCTTGAGCGCCAGTGGATTGAGCCGTCGCGAAGCTTCCGTCAACTCCTTTGAGATGGTACACCCCGGGCTCCAATGAGCGACCGAGCTAAGCCACGCTCAGCAGCAGATCGATGGGGGAAATATGCGAGGTATCTACCAAAACGTGTTGCACGCCGTAGGCGACACGCCGCTGGTTCAACTCAATAAAGTCGTTGGTCCGCATGATGCTCGAGTGCTCGCAAAGCTTGAGTTCATGAACCCTGGTGGCTCTGTTAAAGACCGCATGGCGCTGCACATTATTGAAGAAGCGGAACGAAGCGGTGAACTCAAGCCGGGCGCGGTAATCGTTGAGAACACATCTGGAAACACCGGAGTCGGTGTGGCCATGGCCGCGGCCGTCAAAGGGTACCGATGCATTTTCACGATGCCTGACAAAATGAGCTTGGAAAAAGTCCGTCGATTGCGCGCTTTCGGCGCCGAGGTCGTCGTCACCCCGACCGCGGTCCCAGCCGAGCACCCAGACAGCTATTATGAGACTGCAAAGCGTATCTTTCGTGAGACGCCGAACGCCTTCATGCTCAATCAATACCACAACAAAAAGAACATTGAAGCTCACTCGTTGAGCACAGGACCGGAGATTTGGGAGCAAACTAGCGGTCGCTTTGACACCTTCATCGCGGGTCTAGGTACGGGCGGCACCATGAGCGGAACCGCCAAGTACCTCAAAAGCCAAAAACCGGACCTCCGAACGATCGGCGTCGATCCCCAAGGCTCCATCTATTACAGTCAATTTCACACAGGAGTCCCGAGCGAGCCGCACACCTACAAGGTCGAAGGCATTGGTGAGGACATGGTCTGTGGAGCACTCGAATTTGAGCACATCGATGACGTCATGCAGGTCAATGACCACGAGTGCTTCCATATGGCTCGCAGATTGTGCCGAGAGGAAGGCATTTTCGCAGGAGGCAGCTCCGGTGGATCCGTTCATGTCGCGGCCAACTTGGCTCGAGAACTCGGGAAAAATCACACCATCGTCGTGCTCTTGCCCGACTCTGGGGCTATTTACCTGTCGAAGTTCTTCGATGATCAATGGATGAAAGAGGGAGGCTTCTTCGAAAAGGAGACGAATCAGCAATCCGTAGCCGACCTCCTCCGCGGTAAAAGCCACCGTGTGGTCACAACAACCCCAAAAAGCAGCATCGGCGAAGCCATGTTGACGATGAAGCGAGAAGGCATCAGTCAAATGCCTGTGGTCAGCGAAAAAGGCGAGCCCGTAGCGATGGTCCACGAGATTGATCTGCTCAACGCAATGATCGAAGGCAAAGCAAAGCGTGATGACTGCGTTGAAGACTTTTCGACCCCAGTGCAGGGCCTCATTGATCCAGACGCCACGCTCGATCAACTCAAGAACATCTTGGCACAGGACAACGTCGCCATCGTGACTCAGGGCAAGGGGCTACACGGCATCATCACCAAAATCGACCTCATCGACTATCTATCGTCCTTTACCTGAGTCGACTCTGCCAAGCGATTGAATCACGCAAGGAGCTATCCCCATGGATTGGTTTGACAGTGAATTTGAGACCCGTGCGATTCACGCCGGACAAGACCCCGAAGAGAAGACAGGCGCCGTAATCGTGCCGATCTACCAGACCTCTACGTTCGCACAGCCCAGTCCTGGCGAACATCTGGGGCACGAGTACACACGGACCTCAAACCCGACTCGCGACGCACTGCAAGAGGCACTTGCGGCCTGTGAAGGCGGCAAGTATGGCCTCGCCTTTTCATCGGGTCTGGCAGCGACAAACGCAGTCATCGCAACCTTGAGCGCGGGTGACGAAGTCGTCGCTATGGACGACATGTACGGCGGCACCTTTCGCCTCTTCGACAAAGTCTGGCGACGTCACGGCATCGTGTTTCGCTACGCTGACATGCGCAATCCTGAGGCTTTCGAAACTGTCGTGACAGAGCGCACAAAGCTGCTGTGGCTTGAGACGCCGACGAACCCGATGATGAAGTTGGTGGATATCGCAGCGCTAGCAGACCGAGCGCATGCCCATGGGATCAAAGTGGCCGTGGACAACACCTTCGCGACCCCCTACCTACAAACCCCACTGAGTCTCGGAGCTGACATCGTGGTCCATTCGACGACTAAATACATCGGCGGCCACAGTGATGTGGTTGGCGGCGCTGTCGTCGTTCGAGACCCAACATTGCAAGAGGCAATCGCCTTTAATCAAAATGCATCTGGCGGCACGCCCGGTCCCTTCGACAGTTGGTTGACGCTTCGTGGGTTAAAAACACTGGCTGTGAGAATGGAGCGACACTGCGACAACGCCGAAATCATTGCTCGAAAACTTGAAGCGGACTCGCGGGTCAAACAAGTGTTGTATCCCGGACTACAGAGCTTTCCCCAACACGAGTTGGCCAAAAAGCAAATGCGCCGATTTGGCGGCATGGTGACCATCATCCTCGAGGGCGGCCTTGAAGAGTCCAGACGATTCCTCGAGACCGTCAAGGTATTCACGCTCGCAGAGAGCCTCGGCGGCGTTGAGAGCCTAATCGAGCACCCAGCCATCATGACCCACGCGTCGATTCCACCGGAGCGCCGCGCCGAGTTGGGGATCAGCGACAGCCTGATTCGATTGAGCGTCGGTATCGAACACATCGACGACCTCACCGCGGATCTCGATCGTGCGCTCGCCGCCGCTTTTTGATCGTTTACGAAAGCCTTCTAGAGACAAAAATCACTCGGATTTAGATCCTTTATTCGGTCCCGTGCGTCTGTACTCAAGAGCACCGACAGAGGTCCTGCGAGGCCTTTGTCCGCTCTTGAACGGGAGGTAGAAAGTTCGGCCAATAAAAACCGTCATCCCCAGCGCTTGACGGCGACTAAGGTCGAGACATAGGATTCGGACGCTCGCACTTCGTTTTGGCTCTCCATCGGTAGAGTCGATTTTTCCCATCCCGGGGAGATTTCAAACAGGTGTTGAGACCGAACGAAAGAGCGTCAACGCATCTATGATCGTTGGCACTAAGCACAAGGAGTCCCATGAGTGGTGGCAGTATCCTGGCATTGATCGGCAGCCTCATCGCCCTAATCGGCCCCATCGCCTTGCCCTTTATCACGGTCGATGAAGAGGAAGTGGCTTTTCGAAGCTTCGAGGTCATGACTGGCCAAGGATCACTCGCGCTCGCGTTGGTGATGGCCGCGATTTCGGCGCTCATTCTCACGAAGCGTAAGCAAAAACTCGGGTGGGTCGTGTCGATCCTATCTTTGCTGCAAGTCGCCTTAATGACCTACACCTACCAAAACGTTTGGGTCTTGACTCCCTGCGTCGCCAATGAGTTGACACTCTGCGACGAAGCCACAGGCGGGCTCATCTATCAGACACTCGTTACCTTGGATTGGGGTCTGGCCTTGGTCGTGATCGGTTCAATCATGGCCGTGTTCGGTGGGCTCGTCGCTGTAGCCGCACACCCCGAATACGCTAAAGACCAACGATTCTTAAAAGTGATGCTGACTTGGGAAGGCACCATCATCTACGAAAAAGTGATGTTCGATGGCGCCACCGTGACTGTCGGTGAAGACAACGACAACACCCTGCAAATCGCCGCCAATGGTATGAGCAAGCATGACCTGCTCAAGTCGAAGGGCGATGGCTCCTGGGCGCTCTCCGTTCCTAGTTCGGTCAGTGGCGGTACGCTTCGGATCAACGGCGAAGGCAAAGACGCCAAAGAGTTGTCAGATACTGACATCAAACGGGGTGACAACGGCGTCCTTCACTTTGAAAATGATGTGGACGTCGTGTTCGCCTTCACGGGAGCCGAGTCTGCTGTCATTGGTGGAACGAGCGACCGGGGCGGCGTCGCCATGGCGATCTCATTTTCCATCTGTGCAGCGCTGGTGCTGATGTTCTTGGTCACGGCCCTGCTCAACCACAAAGACAAAAACCGCAGAGCCCTTGAAGAGAACCTCGAGCAACGCCAGCGAGAGCTGATTGAGGTGACACTCGAAGAGCAAGAGGAAGAGTCGGACGAAGAAGAGTTGGACGGCGACGAAGAAGACACCACCGGTAAAAAGGCCTCCGGTGAAGAAGGCAAATTTGGCGACGCCGACACCGACCCAAACAAGCAGTCCAAAGTTCCGAAGATGGACGGTAAAATGGTCGATAAAATCGACGTGAAAAACCTCGGTATCGCCAAGGTCCTTGGCGGTCAGCAAGCGCTCACAGGCGCTCTCGGTACGATTATGGCTGGTGATACCGGCGCGTTGAACTCGAAGATGGCTGTCGCCATGTCTGGTGAGGGCGGTGAGTTGGTCATTGGTCACGGCTCTGGAGGTATGGGCTTCCGCGGCACCGGCGGTGGTGGCGGCGGAACCGCAGGCTATGGTCGTATCCACGGTCTGGGAGCGATCGACACCGGCGGCGGCACAGGTCGCAACGCCAACGTCGGCATCGGCCGCAAAAAGCGCAAGCGTGTGGCTAGATTGAAAATCGCCGGTGGTCGCTCCACGGGTGGATGTGACAAGGGCAACATCGCAAAGAACGTACGCCGTAGAGCAGCAGCCTTGCGTGCCTGCTACGAGCGTCAGTTGATGAGCCGCCCAAATCTCAAAGGCAAAGTCACGATGCAATGGACCATCAACCAAGAAGGCAAAGTCATTCGCCCGAAGATGGTCACCAACACCATCAAGAACAACGCCGTGACAGACTGCGTGAAGCGAACGGTCGCCCGTATCCGCTTCAAGAAACCTGAGGCTGGAATCTGCGTGATTCAGTGGCCTTTTGTGTTCGCTCCGGGCTAAGCCAAACCAAAGTAACCTAAAGGGTTCGGTGCCCGTGTCCTTTGACCTCGCACTGCCCTGGGCCATACTGTGATCCATGCGCAACCTTGTACTGGTAGCAATTTGGTCGCTCTTCGCACACACAGGTTGTGAAGGTGACTCCGTGGTCGTGCCATTGGCCGGCGTGGTCGAACAAGCGCTCAATGACCCATCGCTATTGCCACATCCAGTTACTACGACAGTCGCAGAGCCTGCTCAGCCCGCAACGCAGGCCACCGAAACCGTAGCCGACGAAGACGGAATCGACGCTTCCGCCGCGGTCGAGCATGCTGACAGCGAATCTCAAGCTGACGCGGGTCTGCCAGGTGCCGCGGGAGAGCCCTCTGAGCAGGACTCAGCCGTCGGGTCTGATGGTCCCAAACCAACCGTCGCCAAGGTCGAAGAGCCAACCATCCCTGCCCCGAATCCTAGGGCTCTCAAGGCTGTCGTCGCCAAACCCAAAGCGCGGGTCAGCCCGCGTGCCAAGCGCTCCAAGAGATCCGTCGCCCCTCGTCGCCCGATGCCAAAACCACCGAAAGTCACGCGTCCAAAGGTGGTCAAAGCTCCAAAGCCAGCGCCTGAGCCCGAGCAGTTCGAAGATGGCGATAGCGATGAGGAGCTCGACCCCACTGAGCTTCTGTATCAAGGCAAGCGAGCCTGTAGGATGGGACGATACAAAGAAGCCATTCGTTTGCTCCGCATTTCACAGCGCTTGCGCCCGAGCGCACAGACGCTAACGCTACTAGGCCGAGCTTATTTTGACGCTGGCCAGTTGAAGATGGCTCAAAAGACCCTCGTCAAAGCAGGGCGAGGTCCTGAGCCGTTGCTGCTGCTCGCGACCCTGTATCAGCAGATGGGACAAGCGGCCAAAGCCCGAAAGATGTACAAAGCCTTCCTGACCTACCACCCTGAGCATCCCAAGGCAGACCGTGTCCGCCAGCGTCTGCGCCTTCTTTAGGAGATCGAACTCATGAACTACTCATTGCCCGCTGCGCTCATCGCGCTCTCTTTGACTTTGGGGTGCTCGCGCACACCTGAGGCGAACACCAAGCCAGTGGAGTCAGCCAATGCGCCGGTAGTCGCCAAGGCCAAAGCTGCACAAAAAGAAGTGCCTGTGGTCCAGCGCAGTGAGTTCGTAGCCACAGGAAAACCGACGCCACCTTGTCGCGACTGCGACAAATCCGATGGAGGCTCCATCCCTCAATTTCACGGCGAGCCCAAGATGAAACTCGACGAAAAGACCCTCGCCGACGCCAAGAAGACGATCAACGCGACCTGTGACCTCCTCGATGCAGGCGTACAGATTCTCGAAGCCAACGTCGACGCGCCAGATAAGGCTGCGAAGGCTTTGACCGCCTATCAGAAGCAGCACAAAGTCAAAATCAAAGCGATCATGCACCGAGCAGATGAAATTCGCGGGCGTCTCCGAGCTGCTGGGTACGACCAGGACATCCCAACCGAACTCAAACCAGATTTCGAGGCCCGGATGAGTAAGATTCAGGGACGGCTGGAGAAGATGCGCACCACTTATGCCAAACATCCCTCAGTACTCGAGGCCTTTGGGGCATTTTTCCCGAGCAGGAGATAGGGATTGAACGACGAGCGTGAGCGACGGCTCCGCGAGGCGAAGCGACTTGAAGAGGCAATCTTCAGAGTTCGTCTCGCTCAGGCCTTTCGTCGTCAGACCTGGTGGGTGTGGTGTGTCTGTGTGCTGGTGTTTACTCTGAGCGCGTTGGTGATCTCAGGTAGTGAAATCGGTCTGAGCGCTCTGTCGCGTCGCTTAATGCTTCAGGGTGCTCTGTTTACTGAACGTGTGTATGCCGGTGAATGGTGGCGCTTGCTATCAGGAACGTGGATACACCTGAACTGGCAACATCTTGTCGTCAATCTGACTGGGATCGTACTGGTGGGTCGCCATGTAGAAATCGCCTTTGGCGGCAGCGGATTTTTGTCGCTCTATCTCGCTGCATCACTGGTGGGCGCTTGTGCAACCCTCGTGTCAGGTCATCCTCTGAGCATTGGCGCATCAGGAGGCCTGTTCGGTCTGCTCGGGGCTTTTGTCGCAGTCGGGGCGCGCCTGTGGCGACATCTAGGGCGGCAGCTTCGCAATTCTCTCATCGGCGTTCCAGTTGTGGTGATCGTTGGTATGTTTTTATTGAATCTCGCTCACGAGCAAGGCCCAAGACAGACCGATGAGGCGGCTCACGTCGGTGGATTGCTCGCTGGACTGGCCATGGGACTGGCTTTGCCTCTACGCCTCGTGGATGCCGAAGGATATGCTCTTGAGCCCCAGGCACCCCGCTGGCAGTCGGTCATGGTGCGGATCCTGGCGATTTCTCTGAGTACGTTAGCCTTGGTCGCGCTGGTGATGGTGTGGCGGCAAAGCTCAACATCTCCTAGCTTAGAGCGTCCGATATTGAAGACACTAGTGCTATCAAACGCTTCCATTGAGGTGCCTAAGACGATGCTCAGTGGAGTCTGGCGACAAGGTAAATGTGAAGGCTCGCACGTCGACCCCGGCTGGACACTCCAGCACTCACGCATCGCCTGCTTTGAGTTGCCTATGACTGGAAGACTCTTAATCGGGTTGCCACAACAACTGTTGACTCTCGATAAGGCTGATGTGGCAGCGGTCTCGCGTGGTCGAGATGAAATGAGATTTGTATGGCGGCAAAATAACGTCCTGGTGGCTCCTGCAGGAGGTCCCTACATCTATGTCGTCTTGGGACACGAAGCGATGCTCAAGAGCTATGGACAAGCTTTCGCTGAGATGCTTCCACCGCGACAATCCGTTGTCGTCCCCACTCTTCGCTCGCGAGCAGCCCTGCGGGCCACGCCACAGAACATCGCGCTGCCCGAACAACTAAGTCCAGGGAGAGCTCCGTGAGCATATCGCGACATCATCGATGGGTCATCGTAGCGGCGCTCAGCTTAGGGTTGGCGATCTTCGCAAGGCTATGGAGTGGAGCGGCGATACAAGATCACACCCGTCGCTTAGAGCGGCTTCGGACCGCGGCAACCATCAAAGCGGTCGAACGCCCCTTGACGCTGGCTCAGTTCGATCTGCCTGTTGAACTTCATCCCAGCGCAGCCGCCAGCGGTGCAAAGGTCACGATCGGCGATTTGACGCGAAAAGACCCGGTAATCCTGCTGAACTTTTGGGCGACTTGGTGTCCACCTTGTCTCGAAGAATTGCGATCGTTACAACAATTGGGGCTGCGGCTCCGAAACCAAGGTGTGCAAGTCGTCGCGGTAAGCTATGATAATGACTGGCCAACCCAGCTGGCGATATTTGAAAAGCTGCTGGGCACGCGTATCCCCGCTGGAGTGATTTGGGTTCGAGATCCTCAGGGACAAGATGGCAGCGTGAAAAACATGATGCGGACCCAATTGGGTACACAAAAACTGCCAGAGACCTGGGTGATCAGCAGAGGTCGCGTAGTCGGACACCTGGTCGGCGCCCAAGATTGGGACAAGGGCTCCATTGAGCGCTACCTCAGAGCCCTCGCTGAGGACAGATGATGGGCGAGGAGTTACAAAGCGACGTTGAACAAAGTGCGGAACCTACAGAGGTTGCTCTGGTCGAAGCGGTGTTGGTCCCTCCCCGTGGATTGGTGCCGACCATTTTGGTCTTGATGGTTGCTATCTCTATAGCAGCCGTCATGCGTCCCAACCCTCAATCACAGCCTCCCGAAGCAGATCTCAGCTTGATGTTTTGGACCGAAGGGACGGAAGAGTTACTCCAGGCGCGAGACCGAGCAGCCAAAGGGCTAAAGCCTTCTGAAGCGGCACAGGACATCGCTGACAAATTTGCGCTGTGGTTGGCCCAAGAAGCTACCGTGGGTATCGACCAGTTGGCGCTGAACACTCAGGCAAGGAAAAAGCTGGCATCCCTTGAGGAGCAGGTACGAGACTACGCTTTGCGCCATGGTCCATCCGCTCTTCATACCCAAGCGAAATTGTGGGCCCGAAGCCTTCGTCTGCATGTACAGACGGGCTTACGAAGCGGCAGCTTTGAAGCCTTAAACAGAGCAGCACCTGGCCTACTCGAACGACTTCGTGCAGCAGGCTTACTTCGATGGAAGCGGTCGGTAACCTTGATGCCGGCAGTTTCGATGGTCATCGAGGCTCTGGCGGAGAGTCGCTATCTGCAGTTGGCCAACCGAGTCCCAACACCTCGACCGGAATTGAGTTCGCGACTTCGCCGAACGCTAGATCGCTTTCAAGTAGAAGCCCACTCTGGATTGACCCTGCAACGCAAGCTGCAACTGACAGAACGACTCAGTCAAATGGATCCAGCGTGGCCGTCAGTATACGTTACCGCTGTCCTCTTGGCCCGATCTGGTAAGTTTAAAGCCGCGATAAGTTGGTTCGATCGCAGCGCTGATACCAACGAATATGCGGCCCGATCAAGGCACAATGCACGCTGGTGTCGTGCTCAACTGCGTCTCAATCGGCGGCGGCGGTGAGATTCTCTTTAGAGGGAGTAACTGCCGCCCTCAATCGCTCAACAGCCTGCTTGAAGACCTCGCCACGGTGTGCATAGCTCTGAAAAAAATCAAAGCTCGCGCAGGCAGGACTGAACAAGACGCAGCCATGGGGTTGAGCGTGTTGCCAAGCCAAGGCGATCGCGCTGTGTAAATCGGATGCTTGAACAACTTGGCAAGCCCCCTGAGCGGCATTCAATGCGCTGATCAGCTGCGGCGCTGTAGCTCCACAAACAACTGCCGTGTGCGCTCGCCGAGCGATCTCTTGGGTCAACGCACTAAAGTCGCTTTGTTTGTCGCTGCCGCCACCGATCCAAACCAGACACTCTTCGCCGTGAAGTTCCGTGCCCTTGACCCCGGCCAAGGCTGCGTGAGGATTGGTCGCTTTGCTGTCGTTGATAAATCGAACGCTACCGATGCTACCAGCGGGCTCGCAGCGGTGAGGCGGTGTCGCGAACCGTCGAAGTCCTTCACCAATGTCATCGGGCTTAATGC
>PBTG01000195.1 GCA_002726535.1 Myxococcales bacterium
CCTCGCTGTGGCAAGTGGGCGTCCGTGCAGAGGTGTACTCCTTGGCACTGTTGACCAACTTGTGGGGTCTCGATGCAGCTCTGCGAGCGCGTCAATGGGCCGAAACCTCTCCCCGTCGCGCGATCTCAGCGAGCGTCGAGGTCGCATTAGCTTTGAGTCTCGGCCTGCTCAATCACCACTACATTGCAATTTTTCAACTCCCTGCACTGCTCTACGCCGGCGCTCCTGCGCTGCGTATCGTCTGGCGCACACGCCCAGCGGCCCTAGCGATTGTAGCGGTTGGTCTCTTCGCTGGGCTCGGCTATTTGTATTTGCCACTTCGAGCGCTCTCCGGAGCAGAGATGCGCTGGGCCGATCCAACCAGCGCAGCAGGCGTGTGGGACTCTGTCACAGCCCGCCACTTTCAACGCGCAGTGAGCGGTGCCGACGTCGATGTGCTCGACAATTTGGTGCGTCTGTTGTCCATGGTCGTCGAGGGGACCGGCATTTGGCTTGGGCTCGCTGGTTTGCTTGGGCTTGTGCTCTCTGTTCGGATGACATCCACCAGAGGGGTGGTGTTGATGCTCTCAGTGTTGGGTGCACTGCTGACGAAAGCGCTAATGCAGATTGACGCCAACAACCCCGATGATCACGGCTATGTGCTCATGGCGCCGGCCGGATTAGCTCTAGGGATCGCAAATCTCGGCGGCTTACTCTTTGGACCGCATGGCTTACTCGCCAAGATACAAGCCGATCGGAGAAGACGATTGGCTCTGCTGATTGTCCCTTGGGTGCTTGTGCTTGTCGTCCTCAGCGGAGTCCTACGAACGACATCGAGTCAGACTTGGCAAGCCGATCAACACGGCAGTGACTGGGTCGATGATCTGACTCGCCGCAAGCTCGCGCCTGGGGCCATCTATCTGTCCAATTACTACGGTCTGCAGTTCAATGAGGCGGCCTGGCGTGTCGCAGAGGGCCGTCGACCCGATCTGGTCTCTGCCCACCTAAGCTTCCGTACAGGCGATACCGACGGTGGCCGTGGCTACGCGCGATGGTTCGCCCACAGACACCCAGATGAGATGGAGTTGAGCCGCGCAGCACAAGCGCTCGGCAAGGCTCCCATCGGCAATATTTTGCAACGCGCTGAGACTCAGTCTGTGTTTGCCGAACAGGACCCTGATTTACGCTTGCCGCCCTCATTTTTTAGCTTCGCTGGTATCGCCAATCGTTTGTTGCCGAGTTCGGAGAGGAGCCTGGAGTACAATCTGCAGGCTATTCAAAAGCGACAAGATCAAATATGGAGCGAGCTCTACACAGCGCTCGGCCCAGTGAAGATGCTCGATCACCAGACTCGTTCCATTTTGATGTGGCAGCATGCGTTACAAATGGCACACGCGCTGCGTCGTGGATGGCGTCTCATCGCGCACGACGAATTTAAGCGTGCACTCGTCATCGGCCCAAATGATCGCTTATTGCAGAGACTCAAAAGCCGTCTTGAACTGCTCGATGGGGCTTGGAATGACGGTGATGTCGCTCGCTTTCATCGCCTGTGGCGTGGCTATGCTTCGATGGACTTCGACGCTCTGGTCGATACGTCACCTTGACCGTCGATGTCCGTCCTTAGAGCAGGCGAACGACTCCGCGACTGATCTCTCCGCCAAGAGGCTCATCGACCGGATCAGCGAGTTGACCTTGACCCACAACGTCCACAGCGAATGAGACTCGCTCGATGATCCGGGCGAGAGTTGGATCATCGGCTTCGACGCTGGCGTCGCCGGGTATCTCATCGGACTCGGCGAGAGCCAACATACTGAGTCGCCAAGCGCTCTCGGCCCAGTCAACTGAAGGAACAAAATCGGCCAATCGGGCCTGGCCATCAGAGTCTTCAAGCGCCTGTAAATCAGCCGAAAAGCGATCGAGAGGAGAGAAGGTCGGGGCCTCAAGCTCACCCTGAGTCGCTTGCTGGGGAGGCCCCTGTACCCAACCATGATCGTAGGCTTGGCTACCGCGTGGGTCGGCATGAACCAACTCATACTCTGCCTCTGCGAGGAGGTTGTCCAAGATGATAAAACTGGGAGCAACAGGCTGACTGATGAGAGGCGCTCCGAAGTCGGCAAGCGTTGGCAAGTCGCAGCGCATCAAAAACTGCGTGATGTCCAACACGCTCAGTCCGCTATCGCCGAGCTGCATGCGCTTGCTGGCGAGGTCACCCACGGCTCGATAGAGTACGGCATGCCATTGATGGAGTTCACTGAGGACTTGGCCCACGTCCTGTGCGACCCGGTAGGCGGTGTGATCGCTGAGATCAACATGCTCGATGCAGGTGCGGGCGCGTCGAGCCCATGCCAAGTTACGATCGAGTCGATCGCGAGCCTCCATGAGCCGGACCTCGGAGTGGCTATCTAACGCGGCCTCAGACTCTTGTACGATTCGACATAGATTGTGATGAAGATGTCGCAATGCAGGCGCCTGCTCGCTCCCCAACTCGCGAGACAATTGCACATTGAGTACACCCAAGGCCAAGTCGCCCTGTTCGGGCTGGATCTGCAACACGCGACTGACGATTGGATACAGGGCCTCGCCAGACTCGGTGATTCGATGTTGGCGACCTATCAACTCCAACCAACCCGATTTGCGTAGACTGCGCAAAAGATATCCTAAGACTCCCTCGGCCAACCACGCGAACTGTCGACGCAGCGCATCCTGACTCCATGAGGCTCGGTCACTGCTAGCTAACGCAGTCAGGACTGCCATACGGACAACGAAGTCTGCCTCGCCAAGGCGTGTCAACTCTCGCAGTAGTGAAAACCACGGCAGGCCCGCTTGGGCGTGATTGAGTACCGCAATGTCATCGATATCAAAGCGTGCATCAAGCAACGAGCGCACATCATTGGAGGCGCGTTCAGGGCTCTCTGTGGGGGCAACGAGCAAGTCCCTTAGTGGAAAATCATCGGTCATGCTCAATCGGCTATCAGGGCTTCGAGTATCCGTCAACGGTCCAAGACGATGTCGAGGTCTGCATCTTCAATGAGCTCGAGGCATCCAACAGCGGTCATGAAGCGTCAAATCGACATCTAAGGCGACCGAAGGCATCATTGCGATCTCACTTGCACACTGATGCAACGCCGTGCGAATAGTCCAGGAACCCGTGATGAGCGAGCCATTAGACCAAGCCAAACGTCGCAAAAACGAGCATCTCCGCTTGGCGCTGGAAGATCGTTCGGTTCAACGTCCAGGACCGGCCAATGGGCTCGATCGTTTTGACTACGAAATGCTCTCGATGCCCGAGTTGAACCTCGACGAGATCGACTTAAGTTGTTCAGTGCTTGGCAAGACCCTGCGAGGTCCACTTCTTATCGGAGCGATGACCGGTGGCACGGTCGAGGCGGGCGCACTCAACGAAATTTTGGCAGAGGCCGCAGAGCGCTGTCAGGTTGGATTTTGTCTCGGCTCTCAACGCGCAATGCTCAACGGAGACGAAGAGGTCAGGCAAAGTTTCCAACTCCGCAAGTGGGCGCCGAAAACCCTGATCATTGGCAATATTGGCGCTGTCCAACTGCGCGATGAAGTCGATGGAGCCAAGCTCGCCGATTTGGCGGATGCGGCCGGCGCCGATGCGATGTATGTGCACCTCAACGCACTGCAAGAGGCCGTCCAACCGGAGGGCGACCGCGACTGGCGTGGAATCCACGCAGCCATCGCTCGGGTCGCCGGAACCGCTCGTGTGCCCCTACTCGTCAAAGAGGTTGGAGCCGGCCTGGGTGCGTCAACGCTCGAAGCTCTCGCGGCCACGGGAGTCGCGGGAGTGGAAACCGCGGGGGTCGGAGGAACCTCCTGGGCCCGGATCGAAGCTCTGCGTCACACGGCACGCACGCCACAATCGATCGCTGGGACCGTGCTCGCAGGCTTTGGTACGCCAACGGCCATCAGCGTTCAACTAGCAAGGCGAGCCTTTCCGAGTCGCCTCGTCATCGCGTCAGGGGGACTGCGCGATGGATTACAAGTCGCTAAGTGTATCTCGCTAGGAGCGGATACAGCGGCGATGGCCTATCCCTTTTTGGTGGCCGCCCGACAAAAAAGTCAGCGTGAAGCGGCTGTGGAGGCTGTGGTCAATGAGATCGAGGGGGTGTTGGAGACCCTACGTATCACCATGTTCTTGGTCGGTGCGCCATCGCTTTCCCACCTCAGAAAAACCCCTTTATTCCCTTCAGAGTCATGAACGACGATAGCTTCATCGGCCATGGCTGCGGCAAAATCATCATCGTTGGAGAGCATTGGGTCCTCGATGGTATACCGGCGGTGGCCACAGGAGTACCTGACTTCACAACCCAGGCTCACTGGCGCCAAGCACCGGGACCGCTGCGATTGATAGCCGGTGAACACTTGACTCAAACTGAACTCGCTACATCCCAAGCGATGGTCGACGATGCTCAACGACACTTCCACGTGAAGTTACAGGGCCATATACACGTCAATTCTACCGTACCGATACGCAGAGGCTTTGGGTCATCGGCCGCCTTTGCGGTCGCGATCGTCCGATTGATTGCTAGCCAGGTCAGAGGCGACCATAAAAAAACCGATGAGCATATTTTGGCAGTCGCGACTGCACTTGAAAGCCAGGTTCACGGCACCTCCTCTGGGCTGGACCCAGCTGCAGCGCTTGCAGCAGGGCCGGTGTGGTTTGATGGCCCTGGAAACATCCAGCCATTAGAAGTCGAGTCAAGCGAGCTCTTGGAGCCCTGCCGTTGGGTCGTCTGCGACGTCGGTGCAGCGCCGGCTACGAGCGTGGCCGTTACGAGGGCCACCCACGCCAAAGACAATATGTTGGCTGCAGAGCTCGTTCGGCTGCAGGATCAGGCGAAGTTGGCTGCGCTCTTGGTCAAAAAAGGTCTTGAATCTGGTCAGCCGGAGTGGTTGAGCAAGGGTATGGAGTGTGCAGCATCCACTCTTGAAGCACTCAACGTCACCGATACCAGAATGGAGCGAGCCATGCATATCGCGCTCGAGCGTGGAGCGATGGCGAGCAAGCAAAGCGGCGCTGGGCTCGGCGGACTTGTCTTGAGTCTGACGGGGACGGCTCGAGAGGCCGAGACGGTCAGCGATGCGCTTGAACAAGCTGGGTTTGGCACTTGGATCCTGGAGGTCACGTCATGACACACCGAAGAGCCGCGGCGTTTGCGCCCGTGAACATTGCTTTGACTAAATACTGGGGCAAACGTGATCATGAAATCAATTTGCCGCTGGCTCCCTCGATCTCGGTGACGCTCGCCGAACTTGGTACGCTGACGATTGTTCAGCCCGATACTCAGATGCGCGAAAACGCCATGATGGTCAACGACGTACCACTCGACTCGCGAGGCATGACCAAGGTCAATCGCGTACTCAGCCGTGTCCGTGACCTCGCTGATTCAACGCAATACGCAGGTCTCCGAGCGGTCAATACCGTCCCGACGGCGCAAGGACTTGCATCGAGCGCGTCGGCCTTCGCTGCACTAGCAACCGCTGCAAGTCACGCCTATGGGCTGACGCTCGACAAAATAGAGCTTAGCGCTCTGGCGCGGACTGGGTCGGGTTCAGCGAGCCGCTCGGTTCATGGTGGCTGGGTCAAATGGAATCCTGGCCAACGGACAGACGGTGCCGACTCGACCGCCGAGCAGCTTTTGGACGAAGAGCAATGGCCCCTAAAAATTGTGGTTGCTCATATCGGCGAGGGCCCGAAAAAGACACCAAGCACCTTGGGAATGAAGCTCTGTGAATCAACTTCGCCCTTTTTTGAGCCGTGGATTGAGACCTGCTGGAAAGATGTAGAGCGCTGTGAAGCGGCGATGCGAGAGCGAGACTTTGCGGCTCTCGCACATGTGGTCGAAGGCAACGCGTTGGCGATGCATGCGACCATGATGGCAACGAGACCAGGATTGGTCTACTGGCAGCCGGCGACCTTGGGTGTCATCCACGCAGTTCGCACCCTGCGTGAAGACTTGGGACACAGTTGCTTGTTCACAATCGATGCAGGCCCAAGTGTTGTGGTGCTCTGTGAAGCCGCGGATGCACCCGTCGTCTGTGCGCAGCTTGGCGCTATTGCCGGTGTAACTCGTTTGACCCAAACACGCATCGGGCCTGGCGCCCAACTGACGGAGGCGTCGTGAAGGTCGGCGCGGCCGGTAAATTGATGGTTGCAGGTGAATACGCGGTCGCCCTGTTGGGGACACCAGCCCTCGCTGTCGCGACCGGTGAGATCGTCACGGTCACCCAGGTGCCGTCCAATGCCTCCCCACCAACGGAAGCGACGATCACCCTCGACGCCTTCGGCCAGAGTTGGTCATGGCCCATGGATGATATCCCCGATGAGGGTCTAGCGGCCTTTATCAGAGCTGCACTGTATTTTGTATGGCAAGACAACCCGCCTGCACTGACCAAGAATCTGCAGGTCAGGGTTAGAGCGGACAGAGCCGGTCAGAAGCTTGGGCTCGGCTCCAGCGCCGCGACTACAGTGGCGACTTTGAGAGCCGCCCTGGCACTGCGGGGTGAGCGGCGAGATGCCTTGGAAATCGGCCGTTGGGCGGATGAGATTCACAGAAGCGTTCAAGGCGGCCAGGGGAGCGGCTATGATGTCTACACCATCGCCATGGGTGGATGTTGTAAATACGAACCCAAACAGCGCCATGCGACTCATCTCGACTGGCCCAAAGGGCTCCATGCTGTGGCGCTATACTCCGGTCAGCCAGCGAGCACCACCAAAGCGCTCAAGCAAGGCATCTCAGGTGCAGATCCACGGGTCGCTCAGATCGCTGCCTCGGCGACCGTGTTGCTCGAGAATTGGAGCACGGCGAGCCCCCAACGCCTGCTTGAGCTCTTAAACGAATGCGAAAAACATTTCGAGGCCTTGGCCACCTCGCACCGCTGGCTCTTGCCCTCGGCCATTGAAGCAATCAAAAATGACATCGAAGCTTGCGGCGCCATCGCTCGAGTCTCCGGCGCGGGCGGCGGCGACTGTGTGTGGGCGTGGTCAGACGATCCCGCACGGCTCAAAGCTCTCATTACCAGGCGAAAATCAAGCCTTGTGGCTACATTCCCGGCAGACCTCGCGATCCCAGGAGCACTATGAAACTTCACGACTGGACTCAGCCACATGTGCCCAAAGTGTTCGAAGCGATTGACCGTATCATTGGTTCACGGACATCTCCGCCTTGGGCGAGAGATGAAGACGACGAACTACTCCAGCGTATGTGTCACCAACACCTGTCGACAGGTGGCAAAAGACTCCGCGCCTTGCTACCGCCCGCGCTGATGGCAGCCGAAGGTGGTGATGTTGCAGCAGGAGCGTTGTTGGGCGCGTGTGTGGAGGTCCTGCACAACGGAACATTGGTCCACGACGACATCCAAGATGGCGATGAACTCCGAAGGGGCAAACCTACGTTGTGGCGTGAAGTCGGTGTCGCACAGGCCATCAATGCTGGCGATGTCATGCTGGTTGCTCCTATCGCCGTTATTAGCTCGGCACCAGAGATCCCGCCGGCGGCGCGCGCGGAGTTGAGCGCCTTACTTGCAGGGGCTGTGACAGAGACCATTCGTGGCCAAGTGGGAGACCTCGACTTGAAAGCGGCGCAGATGCCGACACTCGATCATGCAAACGGTATTGCATTGGCGAAGACGGGACCTTTCTTCGCTGCCTGTCTGCAAGGCGTCGTTATTTTGCTCGGCGCCAGCGACGAGCGCCGTGCAGCGGCTCATGCGGTCGGCAAACACATTGGCATAGCCTTTCAGGTCAGAGACGACCTCTTGGACGTCCGGGGAGTCAAAGGTCGCGGTCAAGCCGGAGCCGATATCCGTGAAGGCAAGCCCTCTTGGCCGCTCTTAGCAGCGCTACAGGCAGGCCCTGCGGAACAAGCCGTCGCTTTGAAAGAACTGCTGGAGCGAGCCCACAGCGGCGAACCACCCTCACCAGCAGATGTCGAGCGATGGCTTCAATGGGTCGAGCAACACGGCGGGGTCCAGGCAGCTCAAAGAGCACTCGACGACAACCTCAGCGCTGCACGAAGACAAAGCTCGGTAGCCTTTGGTGAGCAGGGAGTTGCGCTCATCGATGCGCTCTGCACACGGCTCGAAGAGGTCGATGGATGAGTTTTCCTCCTCGCCCAGAATTGCATTGTCTTGGCGTGGCCAAGTTGGAATTCGACTCGTTACCCTTCAGCCTGACAGGGTGTTCAGTAGCGGGGATGATGACGTGGATCGCCCTCGAGCCTTGGTCTATTGGATTCGATTGCGGACTCGTGACCCCGCAACTGGTCAAGTGCGGCACACTGATCATCACGCACGGGCACATGGACCACGCCGGTGGCCTTGGCACTTGGCTCGCCATGCGCCGACTCAACGGCCTTGGCCCATCACGGGTCTTTGCACCCGCTGAAATCTGCGAAGTCTTGGAGCGGATCGTCGAGCAATGGGAGCGCATGCATCGCAACCCATTCGACTGGACCCTGACTCCCATGCAGCCTGGAGACAGGGTCGAGCTCAGTCCGAAGCTTGTCGTTGAGGCCTTGCCTAGCGATCACGTCGTTCCAACTCGAGCGTGGGCGATTTATCAACAGCACAGCAAGCTCAAGCCCGCTTTACGTGGACTCGATGGCCCCGCAATCAACGCTATCAAACGCAAAGGTGAGGCGGTCAACGAGGTGACATGGAAACCGATGTTCGCCATCACAGGAGATAGCCGTGCCACGACCATCGAGCGAGAACCCGTATTCACACAAGCCGCTGTAGCCTGTGTGGAGTGCACCTTTTTGGACGAAAAATGCCCGGTAGATCGAGCGCGTAAAGGAGGACACACCCATCTCGACGAACTTATAGATATTCCGTGGAAAAACCGATTCGTAGTGCCTTATCACATCAGCCAACGTTACAATCTCTCGCAAGCCAAAGCGCTTTTTCAGCAAAAGTGGGCGCCCCATCTACCGCCGGGAGTTCAACTAGTGCCTATGTTGCCCGCTTAGCGTTACTCGTCTCGCCAACGGAGCAACCGCAGGGGACGTACCGGATCGGCAATGCCTTTGAGTTGGATGGGGTCCATCTCCTCGATGTCGACCATATCTTTGACGTAATCGAAGGTTGTCGGAGCGAGCAGCACCTCTCCCGGCGCGGCCATCCCACACAGGCGTGCCGTGAGGTTGACGCTTCGACCGAGCACCGTATAGCTCAAGGTCTGCGATGAGCCCATATAGCCAGCAATCAACTGCCCCGTAGCGACGCCGATGCCAACACCAATCGGGGCTTGTCCGGCAGCCTCGCGCGTCTGATTGAATTCATCGACAGACTTTTGAATATCAATGGCTGCTTGGACTGCCTGGACTTCATCGTTGTCGTAGCTCAAAGGCGCCCCCCAAAGGGCCATCACAGCGTCGCCGATGTACTTATCCAGAGTCCCGTCGTGGGCGAAGATCACCTGAGTAACGAGCTCAAAGTACTCGTTCATCATCGCAACCATCTCCTTTGGAGGAGTGTTCTCGGTCAACTTTGTAAAGCCACGGACATCCGCAAATAACACGGTCGCTTTGCGCATCGTACCGCCCTTTTCCATAGGCAGTTCACCGGCGACGATCTGGTCAACCAAGTTCGGACTCAGCATTCGTGACAATGATTCGCGCGCAGCGGTCTCTTCTTGGATTCTGCGTTGCATCAACACGTTGTCGATTGAGATAGAGGCCTGACGCGCCACAGCGCCCAAGACAGATAGGTCTTTTTCCGTGAACAACCCAGTCGAGATCAAAGAGTCCACGTGCAAAATGCCGATGACGTTGTCCGAAGCCACTAGCGGAACTGTCATACTCGAGCGAATGCCCTGCAGAACCACGGAGTGGGCATGCCCAAAGCGAGCGTCCATTCGTGCGTCGGTGCTCAGAATAGCCTCACGCTTGCCGACGGCCTGACGCAAGATAGAACTCGGGACGCGAACGTTGGTCTTGTCGACCTCCCAGCCGACTCCAGGACGAATTTGAACCGCCATGTTCACTAGCCTGTCAACGATCTCACCGGGACGCTCGCTATCGACCAACATCACGACCCCGCGGTCGACCGGCAACCACTCAAAGATCCGCTGAAGGATGCGATCCAAAATCGGCTCGATGTCGCGCTGGCCATGAAGGTCGCC
>PBTG01000196.1 GCA_002726535.1 Myxococcales bacterium
AACTCTACTCCCATGCCGGCACCGAGCCACAGGCGTCTACTTGGCGCTGTGATCTCGGCGACAGGTCCATCGGCTGTTGTTTGCGAGTGAGTCTCCTCACCAATCGATCCGCTCACATTCACCAAAGATCGAAGTGCAATCGTAGGTGCAAACCATGAGTTTACGCGAGGCCGCTCGATGATCACGAGGTAGCGTCCGAGCGACAAGCCGCCGCGGACCGACCAGTTACGGTTGGTGCCGTCGCTGTCTTGAGTGAAGAGGGGAAAAAACGACAACTGAAAGAAGTTGTTGCCCACATAGCGTCGATACGCGATGCCGTTAGAACCCAGAGCCACACTACCGACCACACCCAAGGCTTGGGTGTTTCGCTGGACTGCGCCAGTGCGACTGTTTGAGACTCGGCTTTGAGCCACACAATGCACTGGGATCGCCAGTGCAATCAACGTTGCCGCGAGGGCGACCCATATATTGAGTTTTTTACTCATCTGCACTCCCTCCACTACCAGTTAAACAGCAGTGAGCCGCTGGGCATGGGGATAAACTCGGTCAATTGGATCCCGTTTTTCAGGTTGAATTGGCCACGGAGATTCAGGTCTACGGCGAAAGACAGACCAGGCTGAAAGATCTGACCAAACTCAAAGCCAATGGACCCACCGGCATAGAGATTTCGACGGACATTCTCTTTTTCGACTGTGGTCGTCGGACAGCTTGCCTCAGCGACATCGACGCAGGTTGGCGAGAGATTGACAGATTCGGAGTCTGTATCCTGTACGTGCAAATATGACACCGCTCCTGAGATTCGTAGACCGACATTAGGTCGCCAAGAATAGGGGTTTTGATTTTGCCAGAAGAACAGGTAGCGGCTGACTTGCAGACCTGCGCTGAAAAACACGTCTTTGCCTCGATTGCGTGCCACAGGCAACAGCGTGGCTTGGATCGCAGTCCGTCCAAAGTAGTGCCTGTAGGTAAACCCCATGCCGGTGACGTCCCCAGCAGTCAGACCAAAGCCGTGGACATTGCGCTGACGAATCTGCCCTTTCTGGGTGCGATTTGTACTGCGAGTCGTTGGTTTGGCGATGGGTTTAGGCTGAGCCAAGGTCTTGCTGCCTGAGCCTCGGAGACTCTTGGTCGACGGTTGTTCAGCCATCGGCACCGCTGGTGGCGGAGCGGACTTTACAGACGGGGCCGTCGCTGTTGGAACCGCAGCAGGGGGCGCAGAAGCACTCTGGGCATGGGCGTGAAATGCGACCAGACTGAGTGTCAACGAGATGCCAACTAGCTTGGTCATGATTGTACCTCGGTGTCTAGGCTCAAGCATCGATGAGATGCTTCAGAGCGAATCATCATTTACGGATACAGTTCTCAGACAGACACGTCAATGATAACGACGGAGCAATGTCACCAGATGCATACGACCTGATACACGACATCCCTGGACTCGATGATTTCGATCACAGGAGATCTAGGTCATCGACCGTGGCGTCTCAGGCCCGGGTCTCATGCGTCGATTTACGACCCGTCGGCTTGCAAGAAGTGCTCTTGAGGGCGATTGGTCGTCCACCTGTCAAACATAGCCAAATCTCGCTCGTCAGCTTCATGCAGCTTGGTGGCGAGGTAATCGAAGATGTATTTATGCTTGCGACACCACGTGCTGTCTCGCATGCGTCCGTTGATGGTGCCTTGAGTCTTGTAGTTGTACTCAGGCTGCTGACCACAGTAGGGTCGATAGGTACAGCTTACGCAGTCCGGTTGGCTCAAGTTGGTCCCAGCGATCACCAGCGCGCGCGTTGCCGCGGATGTCATCAATTCACGATAGGTGTTGTCCACACTACCGATGCAGAAGGCTTCATCACCCATCGAAGACACAAAACGACCCTCATCAGATGAGTAAATCCGACCGTCCGGGTGATAGCCAAGCTGACCAATCACAGCTCCACCGGGGCTGCGTAGATCGAGATAGTTGGGCTCATAATCGGCGATGATCTTGCTCAACATGATGGCAGCGTTGCGCTCCATGACCTGAACGCCTTGGCGGTTAAGCTCGATGATGTAGTCGACCGCTTCGGTGTAAAAGGAGATGAACTGCTCCATGCTGTAGCCCAAGTGCTTGGACGTACGTGCTGCAAATCCAAAAGGATCGAGTTTGCGAAGGAAGATGGCGCGACAACCCAGTTCAAGATAGGTGTCGACCAGGTCTCTGGGACGTTCCAACATCACGCGGGTCACGGTCGGCAAGGCTTCGACACGATACAAGTTTGGATCTAGGCCTAGTTCGATATAGCGCTCATTGATTCGCTTCATCCAGCCGGTCGTGACCTCGAAACCATCAGCGTCGCGGTACAGGCGGTGTTTGTTGTGCAGTTCTCTCGGACCATCAACGCTGGTACACATTTGCACTTTGCGATCGAGCAGATAATCGAGGCGCTCCTCAGTCATCAAGCTCAGGTTGCTGACCAACGAGAAGGTCAGCGCTTTGCCGGCTAGTGTGTTCTTTTGTCGTGCGTACTCGACAATGTGCTGCAAGGTGTCCCAGTTCGCGAGAGGTTCACCGCCTTGAAACTCGATGGTTATCCCAGGGCTGGTGCTCTGAAAAGCCATATCGACGGCACGCTCAGCGACCTCGATCGACATGTCGGTATCAGTGCGGTGCATGCCGACGATGGAGCTATGGCAGTACTGGCAGCCGAAGTTACAGCGAGCTGTGAGAACGAAGGCATGTAGCGTGGGGCCATAAAATAAGAACTGATTTTTGTAGCGCCACCGCTGAGCTTGAGCGGCAATATCGAGTTCCGCGGCGATGAAGTTGCGTTTGGCGAGTCGAGAATAGAGTGGGTCTTCTTTTTGGATGGTCCCGTACACGAGCTTTTGAAGCTCTTGTGGGGTGACGAAAGCCCAGTCGCCTAGATCATTGGTTACTAAGTAGTCCGACCCGATCTGTCGGTGGTTGAAGGGCACTGCAAACCCAGCCTTTACCTTCTTCAACTCAATGAGTGCAGTGAGGTCTGGTTGATCCATTAGTCGGGCTCCGTGCACTACGCTGCGGTCATCAACATCGCTCCGGCAGTGCTCATCACACCAGCCGGTAGAACAAGGTCATTTCGGTGTTTTTCGTTTTCGCTCGATCGTGTGAGCCAGTGCGAAGTTGCAGAACTCACCTGCTAGGTCGCCATCGACTTCTGGATCGATGTCGTGGATGTCCACATTGTAGTGATCATCTTGTCGTTTCATCTCGAATCGAGCGAAGTCCTCAAAGATTCCAATAGCGTCTTTAATGGCTTGAGCCATATACATCGACCGGTGCAAACGCAACTTGATTTCAGCGCTCATAATGGTGACTCCCCTCGCTCAGTAAGATGGACTCAGGACTCTTTTTTGTTTTTGCTGAACTTCTCTTCCCAAGGCACAGCGATGCCGAGTGGGTCGTCCAAGAAGTCTAAATCGTCCTCTTCCTCTGCGAAGTCTTGAGGCAGAGCAGCTCCGGCTGCTCCGGCAATCGCTTGGGTCACGATCTCTTCGATTAGTGCGCCGTTTTGTTTGACCACTTTGCGGCGCAGGGCTTGGCTTAGGAGCTCATTGCTGAACTCACCGGACAGATTAGCAATAGTGTCTTTATTTAGTTTTCGCTTGCCGCGAAGATGCACGATAAAGCGGCTACCTTTGCCGCCTTCTCGGCTCTGTTTGTCCAACAAAACGTACGCGCGATCGATCAATGCGTAGGCTGCCCCGTAGAGCACATCAAGCGTGTACACACTTGAATCTAAGCTTAACAGAGCGGTGTTGTTCTCAGCGTCGAACGATTCGAGCTTTAGCTTGGCCATAAGCGGTATCTCCCTCAAGGTTCTCTTCGGTCAGTGAGTCCAGTTTCGAGTCGGATTCATTGCGGAAGTATTTCGTCCTCTATCTCTCGTTTACACCGTCCAAGCGCGGAGCGCCAGTCCACTAGGGTCGTCATCTCGAAACTGCCCGGTTCGATGCAGGTCGATCCGAAAGGACGCTTATCTTCTTTGCCGAGCAACATCCAGTGATGTCGAGTCAGCGATTGATAGGGGGAGGCTCGATTGAAACTCGAGGACAGGTGATTTGCTACTGTGCTGCTCCAACGCATGACCGATGGGGAGTGGTCACAATCTTGATTTCAACAGGGGCTTGTCACTTCTAGGCATCACCACCAAGGCGAAGATCTCCCAGTGCGACTCGGACTCGAGCGTCCGGTGTATGCTTGCCAATAACTTCTTTGCGTTGCCGCTTATCATGAGCCTCTGTTGCTTTCTTGAGCACGGAGGTGATGTCTTCAAATGAGCCAGCGTCTGCGAGCTCTTGCCCAGCCTCATCAAGTGGGCGCAAAATACTAAAGCCGTGGTTGCGGAGATAGTTGATATGCAGACCTCCGCAAGAGTCCGACCGATCACATCGATTGCAGCGTAGACTCTTGGCGTAATACTCATGCTCGATGTAGTGATGGACGTACTTGTCGAGATCAAGGTGTCCCGCTCGATCAAGCATTGACGCGTGCAGAAGATGATGGTCGTGAGGCTCAGTTTTACCCCCCGCGACGCACTCAGGAACATTTTTCAGTCGTGCACCCTGGCGCGCGAGCTTCCGTAGAGTCTCTGGCTCGGGGTCGGTGTCTCGAGAACCACTTAAGTATTGGTGGTCTTGGAGCGCCAAGATCAATCGGGAGCCCCAGGATTTGAGTGTGCTGGGTCTCGCGAGCAGCCAAGAGGCGATCTCGCGATCTAACAGGACCTCGACTTCGACATCGTCGCCGAGGCGGGTCTTACCGACCAACGCTCGGTTCGCGTCCTCGATGCTTGACACCACGACGCGATCGACTCGAGCGAGTGTGCTGACTTGGCTGAGGTCACTACCTTTGTCGAGTTTGAGGCTGATTGGCGCTTCGTTAAATCCCACCTTTTCAAGCGCTCGATCTGCGTCCGCGTGGTCTCGGGCCGTCAGAATCACTCGCTTGGGCTCTTGGGCTTCGAAGACCCATTGGGCTTCAGTCGAAGGCCATGCTTGTTGGCTGTCGAGTTGAACCAAGGGGAAGGTGCGCGCTTCTAGATGGTTCCGATAGGGGAACATCGTCGATCGGCAGGCTCCATCCAAGAAGCAATAGTCACAACGCTCACCCCAGCAATCGGGTTTGAGTCCACGTTTGAGATAGCTCTCAAAGTTATGGCGGCCGCCGTCGAATTCGTAGGTCAGCTTGTGCGGATCCTGAATCAGCCGCTCAAAATCTTCGAGATAAGGTACTGGTAAGCGATTGGTCCATAGATACACGCCCGGTTTTTTGGACCACTCAAACGCTCGTCGAAAGTACGGAACAGCATCGTTCAAGTCGAAAAACAGGCTGTGGCGATGCTCATCAAAGCCTCGACCGAAGGGGATGATATGCAACAGGTCGAACTCGCGGATCGACATATTGTAATAGTACTCAATGATGTCCGGCAGGTGCTTGTAGTTCTGCTTGTTGATGACGACGTCGACGTTGACCACTACTTTGCCAGTAGCGATCAGGTTTTTCATGCCTTTGATACCGGTCACAAATGCGCCAGGCGTTCCAGTCAGACGGTCCTGTAGATAGGCGGTGTGGCCGTGCATCGAGACGGTGGCTTCATTGAGTCCAGCATCCGCACAACGCTGAGCGAAGTTTTTATAGCTGAACATCATACCGTTGGTGACGGTCTGAATCCATTCGTATCCGACCTCTCGGCCGTAGCGAATGAGCTCGATGTATTCGGGATGAACACTCGCCTCACCGCCGGATAAAATCAGTCGCTCACGACCCATTTTTCTCCCCAAAGCGATGTACGCTTTCAGAGAGTCGGTATTGATCATCGTTCCGTCGTGGTTCATCGAGTCGAGGCAGAAGGTGCAGCGCTGATTGCACACACGCGTGCACCGTACCCAGTGGCGCTTGTGCTTGGTAGCCGCCTCTTTGACGCTGTCCTTATCTTCACTGTCTTCAGTGCCACGGGTTTCGGGCAGGGCTTCCATGCGCATGGCGCCGCCGCTGTCGCTCTGCTGACTGTGCTCAAGCGCACGACCCTCATCACGAGTCAGCACGCCGTCGCGAATCAACTTATCAATGTCGATGTGCATGTCGTCTGAGGTTTGCACCTCTGTAGACTCGCTTCCTGACATACGACTTTCCCCCAGCGCGATTGATAATACCCAAACGCCATTTGCTTACGATACGCGATATTGCTTCCAGTGTGGAGTCTTCCTGCTATACGAGCAAGTACCAGAAGCGATTTTGGTCTGCACGCGGTCGATAAATGATTCAAGTCAAGGCTGATATTCCTCGCCAAGTTTGATCAGAGGCGAGGCCGGAGTGAAGGCCGCCACAGCGCTCTGCAGCGGCGCATCCCTCGCATGGTCCACCTAAAACCTTCGGGGTCTCTGGCTCTCCGTCCCCGGCAGTGATGGTGTCGATCGCTTGCAGTTCAGAGGCGTAACGAACTGCATCTTTGAGCAAGCACAAGGGGATCCCGGTGGAACTCGCCGCTCTTTCGGCTCTGCGTGCGAGGTCAATCGCCGCGCGGACGTGGGGAACGGCCAGCGCAGGGTGTGGATGGTAGCCTTGGGCCACGCGATCGGTGTCGGTTGGCATTCTGAACTCAAAGGCGGACACGCCGATCGCCAGTGCCCTTCGCACCAGATCGGGCAACCCTCGAAAGGTTGGTCGAAGTACCGGTGCGAGCACGCGCACTCGCAATCCCTCGGATCGCGCTTGTCGAATGCCTCTTAGCGTCCGTGAGAAGGCTCCTTTCGTCTCGGTCAACCAATCATGAGCAGGCGCCGCTGAACCGAGCAGAGGGACCATAATGTGGGTCAGTCCCGCTTGTTTCAATTGCCGAGCAACGCCTGGTTTCGCGAGTACCCAAGCTGACGTCTGAACTGCGACGGCGCGAAAGCCGCGCTCTCGGAGCAGCCCGATCCAGTGCGGTAGCTCAGCTCGAGTGAAGAGATCGCCCTCTTGGAGTCGAATGGAATTCGATACTGCGATCGACTGCAGGGCATGTTCAACCTGCTCGGCTTCGACTACAGGTCGAGGCAGATAGAGCCCAGGTAGTGGGTGTATAACCGCACTTCCTGTCAGCACAACGGTCTGCCTTGAGCTCAATGCACCCTCCTACTGGCCCTGCGTCCTTACTGAGTTCTTCGGGCAACTATGCCTGCGTCGACGCCTGACGCCTAGCAAATCGCGGA
This sequence comes from Myxococcales bacterium, assembly GCA_002726535.1. Taxonomy (GTDB): domain Bacteria; phylum Myxococcota_A; class UBA9042; order UBA9042; family UBA9042; genus UBA9042. The sequence continues at coordinate 7,213 of PBTG01000196.1, forward strand.
GACCTACATGAATATCGACCGCATCACTTCGCACTTCAACCCACAGTCGTTCCTAATCACGGCCGCTCACTGTACAGTGTCTGACCATGTCATTGAATCCTTCGAACTCACCTAGATCCACTGTTCAGAAGATGCTCTTGGTCTGCGTCTGTGTAGCTATGGGTGTATTGGCCCTCGACCAATGGAGCAAAGCTTGGGCTAGCGCCCATCTAGCTTCTCCGACTCATCCTTTGATGGTTCGAGCGGGTGGCACACGAACGATAGAGCAACAGTTTGCCTCGCTTGGTGTCACACCGGAGGAGTTATCTGCCAAGATCGCGGCTCGGCAGCTTTGGCTCTATCGACCGCTGCGTACCGAAGAATTTGCGTTAGAGCGTGGTCATACAGACGCTCCTCGACAACTGCTGTGGGCAGGCAATTCTGTCGGGCCTGCGCCTCGCGGCCTTTATCTGACCTTACAGGACGGTAACGCCAATGTTGCCAACATCATCAGGGCGAAACTCCGCAAGGAGCACCTCGATCCTCAAGACTTTTGGGTCATGGACTCTCCGATCGATCGCGGCGATCGTTCCCTTGCTTTGGGCCACGTCGCTGCGCTCTTGCAACGTGAGATCAGTGTAATGACCCCTGGAGTAGAGTTGGTTTATGCAGAGAATCCGGGTGCGGCCTGGGGGGCTCTTCGGGATCTCTCAGATGGCTTTCGGACATCGCTCTTCGCGGTCATCGCCCTCATCGCGATCATCTTACTCTTTTGGTTGGTTCGCAGCACTCCGACCCTAGTCGTAGCGATCTGCGCTGGGTCCGTGATCGGTGGAGCGTTGGGTAACCTCCTTGATCGACTCCGTTTTTCAGTGGTGATTGACTTCATTTTACATGCTGTTGGGCAGTGGCGCTGGCCAGTGTATAATATCGCCGATGTCGGTATCTCTGCCGGCGGCTTTATCTTGTGCATTTACTTGGTGACGGGAGCGCGTGTGCGCGCTGCCTCACCGACCTCTTGAGAGCGACGCGTGCATCCTTCGTTTGATTTGGGCCTGACGACGTTGCCCGCCTATTTCACACTGCTGATGGTCGCGATTACGAGCGCGATTTTACTCTCGCATAAAGAGGCGTTACGTCGCGGCATGGACGGCAACGTTATCTTAGACCTGGGTCTGATCGTGATGGCCTGCGCACTCATTGGTGCGCGCTTATTGCATGTCATCGCTGACGGTCACTTTTGGGAGTACGTACACTTATGTACAGACCCAGACCTTTTGCCCGGCTTGGCGTTGTCAGGAGGTCGCCGCTGTGTCGAGTCGGCGCAATGCCTGCATGCCGGATTGGGTGATATCTGTGACAATGCTTCGGGGTTGTGTCGCCAGAGTCGAGATTGTCTACGCGTCTTTAAAATCTGGTACGGCGGATATGTGTTTTACGGGGGGCTGGGGCTTTGTGTGCCCGTTGGTTTGTGGTTCTTGAACAAACGCGGCGCTCAACTCTGGGACATCGCCGATCTTGCCGGATGGGCGATCCCAGTTGGCCTGTGCATCGGCCGAATGGGCTGTTTCTTAGCAGGCTGCTGTTACGGCGGTCGTACCGACAGCGTTTTTGGACTCGAATTTCCCCGCTACAGTCCTGCTTGGCATCACCACGTCACCGAAGGCGTTATCACCAACACCGCGGAAGTCTCCGCAGCGGTGCATCCGACCCAACTCTACGAAGCAGGTATTGCTGCAATTTTGGCTGTAATCGGCTACTGGCGTCACCGCCGCGGCAATCATTTTCGAGGAGAGCTGCTCTTTCAGTTCTTATTGGGATATGGCCTCTTTCGCATCGCCGTTGAGTTCATTCGAGCCGATGATCGCGGATATTGGCTCGGCGGGTTTATCACGACGTCACAACTTGTGAGTTTGCCCGTTTTGGCTTGGGCGCTGTGGGTTCTATGGCGACGTGCCGCCTGGCCGTGGCCTATCGATCCTGCGGACTCAAGCGAAGTCCAACCCCTTTCGGAGCAGAGGTGAACCCATGTTGACCCGAGTGATCACAGCCGTTGTTTTGGCGCCGCTACTCGTAGCGCTTTTACTTTACGGACCACCGCTATGGATCGCCTCAGTCGTCACTGCGGCCGGTTGGCTCTGTGCCCGCGAACTACTGCAGATGTACAGCGAGCTCAGAGCGACGGACCGACATCTCACCGCTTTGCTCTGTGCGATGATTACGGCCAGCCCGACGCTAGGCCTGCGCTTTTGGGTGCTCACTGTTGTTTGCTCGGTGATCGTCGTGTTGACGCTGAGCCTGTGGCGACTCAAAGAGGTTGAATTGGCAAGTCGTCGAGCGGCATCGATGGTGTTGACGCTCGCGTATATCGGGATGTTTGCTGCGAGCCTTGTAGCGATCTTACACAGCACGACTGCACAGACATACTCAGGAAGCTACCCCTTCGGATCGAGCGCGTTATTGACCTTATTTGCGATTGTTTTTGCTGGCGACACAGCGGCTTATTTTGCAGGTCGATTTTTTGGTAAAACCAAATTGTATCCACTTGTTAGCCCCAAAAAGACTGTCGAAGGCACGGTCGGCGGTCTGATTGGCTCGATGCTCGCCGCTGCCGCATGCTCACATTGGCTGCTTGGCTCAGCAGAACTCAGCTCGTGGGTGATTGTGGCCTTGTTGTGTGGAGCCATCGCCCAGGTTGGAGATTTGGTTGAGTCGTTGTTCAAGCGGGCCTCAGGCACTAAAGACAGCGGCTCACTGCTACCTGGTCACGGTGGGATGCTCGATCGTCTAGACGGTGTGCTCTTCGCGGCCCCGGCCTTTTGGGCTTGGTTGCAGTTGAGGGGCTGATGAGCACGCGTTTGGGTCGAGTCTTTGCTCAAGCTGAATCACGTTGGCTCGGAGCGGTAGATTTCTCAGCCGCTCATGAGCACAACCTCAAACAAAGCGAGTTAAGCCGTCGAGATGGCCGCGCTCGCCTGAGTTGGTTTGAGCCCAAAACACCAATTTTGACGTTGGGCAGAAGACTCCACGGCGATCGATCGATGGACATCGCTCAAACTCTTCAATCCTGTGGGACTCGTCATATCGCAGTGATCGAGGCCGATCGTGGAGGCCAGGCGACCTTGCATCTACCAGGCCAGTTGGTCGTTTTTGTTGCCATTCCGGGGCGGCGCGAGGAGGTCGCGGGGGTCGTCAACAGATTATTTGATGCGGTCGAATCGCTCGAGCAGCTCCGTGGCATTGAGCTTCGCCGGGGTGAGGGCGATCAGACAGGTCTGTGGATGGAAGGCTCGAAAATCGCAAGCGCGGGTCTACGAGTTCAGCAGGGTGTCATTCGTCATGGAATGTCTGTCAATGTCGCTATCGATCGAACCATCGTCTCTGGATTGACATTGTGCGGACATCGCGACGCCAGTTACATAGATCTGAGATCGATCGCTTTGGTGCAAAACGATCGTCCACCGAAAGAATGTTCCGTTGAGCGCGTAGCAAGCGTGCTTGATGCCACTTTGTGTGGGTCATCTCGTCTGTTTCACGCCGAGTTGGACGGGCCCTAGGCAACGATTAGATGAGCATCTCCTTGCCTTGGTGGCCTCAGTTTGGTAGCTTTCGTAACTGAGGGTCTTTTGTTTTCACCCCCATGAAAACCGACTCTCAAGGGTACCGCAAGCACCCGAGATGATGAGCGATTTGGAGGAGAGACGTCCCTAACCCCCACAACACGACCCGACGCCGTGCGCGTCAAGTCAGGACTCGTTAGGGACAAAAATCTCTCCGAAAATGCACATTTGTGTGTTTGACGATCTCGCTCTGAAACCACCCAGATCCCCCATTTGTTTGAAACACGACAGAAGCGCTCACCCCTCGAGCGTGGTCGTGAGGAGGATTGGAATGCGGCATCAGCACTACACCCGCTACTTGCGGCTGGGGATGCTCGCTGGATTGTTGACCTTTGCTGCTTGCGCAGAGGAACCAACACCAGCACCGACTGCGGGACTGCTGACGGACTACGCTGCTGGCGTAGACGCTTCGTTTGGGGTTGAGACGTTCAACCTTGGCGATCCATCGATCACAGTCACGTCTCCGAAGAATTATGCTCAATGGGTGATTGCCAAAGGCGGCACTCAAGGCATCAAATTTGAATTTTCTACGGCTAATTGGACGCCGGGGAAGGTCAATTGCTATTTGGACGGCAAACTAGACGGTGCTAGCACCGGTACGTCGTACACATTTAGCAAGGTGCCGATGGGCTTTCACACAGTCTCGTGTGTGCTCTTCGATTCTTCTTATAACGAAATTACGTCAGCAAGCGCGCGAGGGGTGCGCCGAGTCTCCGTTACGCCGCCGTGCCAAATTTCTGACGACTGCGACGACGGACTGGCTTGCTCGAATGAATTTTGTATTGGTGGCACATGTAAGTTTGAGCCCATCACCAACTGTTGCGGCTCGAAGTTCGATTGTGTGGCCGGTGAGGCCTGCAACAATCCGAATACAAGCAATTCACAATGTACGGTCTGTCAGACCGACAAAGACTGTGACGACAGCAACATTTGTACGACCGGTAAGTGCGATCTGAGCGGCCCCAAGGGTGTCTGCAACTTCCCGAAGCTCGATCCTGAATGTTGTATGAAAGACGACAAAGAGTGCGACGACGGCAAGACTTGTACGATCGACACTTGTGACGTGAACAAACAAAAGTGCGAGCACACCAAGCCAGCTGGCGTCTGCTGTACGGACTCCGAGTGCGTGACGGATGACAAATGTCTCGTCGGCGCCTGCGTTGCCTACTCGTGTCGTTTTGAGCCCAACACATTCCGTAAGGACTGTTGTTCGGCTGGAACCAACACCGCGTGCGACGATAAAAACTACTGTACGATTGATAAATGCGATGCTCCACAGACTGAGGGCTGGACCAAGTGTTCGCACAACAAAGATCCGTCCAAGCCCAATTGCTGCTCGCCTCAAGACAGTTGCGATGACGGCGACGACTGCACCTGGGATTATTGTCAGGATTTTCAATGCAAGAATGTTGCGTTGAAAAACTGCTGTAAAAATACCAAAGATTGCGACGATGGCTCGCTCTGTACCACCGATAGTTGCGTCAAGACCAACCCCTTGGATCAAGCTGGTAAATGCCTAGCTACGAAAGTACCTGGTTGCTGCGAGGAGCAAGAGGACTGCGAAGACGGCAAGTTCTGTACTTATGACGTTTGTGATGTGGACAAGAACCTGTGCTCGCACCCGAAAAAATGGGCTGCATGTTGTGACGCCGACAGCGAGTGCAGCGACGGCAAGTTCTGCACCAATGATGTGTGTGTGAACCACGCATGCGTCGGAATCCCAGATAAGTTCAAGCCCAATTGCTGCGAGAGCACCAGCGACTGTAACGACGGTCTGCCGTGTACAATCGACTCGTGCGACACCGACTTGAGTCAATGTAAATATGTCGACAATGGTGATCCGACCTGCTGCAACGGCCCAGACGATTGTGACGACAAAGATTGTACGACCATCGACTTCTGTGATGCCAACAACAAATGTGCGTTTAAGATCGCTCCAGACAAATGCAAGAATGACAGCCAGTGTGATGATGGCAACGCTTGTACCCTCGACACCTGTGTATCAGACGGCACTTGCGGAAAGTGTACGTTCACTCCGCAACCTGGATGCTGCCTCGCGGACTTCCAGTGCCAAGATGATAACCCATGTACGATCAACACATGTGGAACAGACAATAAATGCGCGGCCACCAAGAAGGCTGGATGCTGCTTGGACGACAAAGACGCTCTGACGGCTTGTGATGACGGCAACGCATGCACAATTGATTACTGTCTCAACAACACTTGCCGTTACACAGCGCCGAAAAATGGCTGCTGCACCAAAGACAGCGAGTGCAACGATGGTTGGGACTGTACAGTCGACTCCTGCAAGAACATTGCCGATGGCAAAGGCTCTTGCGCCTTCGTCAAAGACAGCAGCAAAGCAAACTGCCAGTGCATCACTGATAACGAGTGCGGTGACGGCAACCCATGTACCACAGACAGTTGTGCCTCTGGTCAATGCACCAACGCCCCGATTCAAGGCTGCTGCATCGATAAATTTGACTGCGATGATGCCAGTCCCTGCACTAGTGATTACTGCATCTTCGGAAGCTGTTTGAACGTAGAGGGCACCGGCGACGCCGCGGCGTGCTGCTCCGTCGAGAGCGAATCCAGTGACTGCGCGGCGCAGAATACAGAGTGCACCATTGGTAAATGCAAAGTGCAGCCTGACGGTTCACGTCAGTGCGTGGCGCAACCCAAAGAGGTGTGCACCTTTGACTTGAACTACTGCCAGGATTTCTCTGGTGGCGACAGCCTGAGTTTGTTGGGCTGGAACCCGACAGACGTGAAGGGCAGCGCCTCTTCAAACTGGGCAGTTCAGAGTCAAAAAGGTGGCCTTGGACCGGACAACTACGCTTGGTTTAAGTGGTCACCAGTCAAGACCAACTACCACACCTGCTTGCAGTCGCCAGTGCTGCAGGCAGCGGGTTCGGAAAACATCACCATCCAGCTCGATCGTGAGTTCATCAAGAACAGCGGCGACACCAGCTTGGAGATCCTCGGTAGCCTCGATGGCGCCAATGTTGATTGGACCAAAGCCACTGTGGTTAGCACGGTGACTCCGAGCAAAGACATCGCTGCTGAGACGGTCACTGTGACCTTGCCCAAGGAACTCGTTGGCTCCAACGGCCTGCGTTTGGGCGTCTGTGTCTCTGGTGGCAGCACCTACAACTTGACGCGTTTCGCTTTCGATAACTTCTGCGTTGCGAAGGGCTCTGCGCCTTCATTTACGTCTTGCCCACCGAACCAATCGGTCTCGGCCGGCACCACCAAGACCATCCCAGTCAAAGCCAAAGACCTCGATCTGAGCGATATCGTCAGCTTCCAGCTGATCAAGGCGCCTAGCTTTGTGTCGATGTCCGGTGCTCTTTACTACTGGATCGATGGTTCTTGGAACTCGACTTTGACCGTCACGCCTGCCGCCGAAGATCTCGGTGCCCATGAAGTGACCATCAAAGTTACCGATGGACACCTATATAAACTGTGTACCTTCACGGTTACGGTCACCTACGAAGGTGGTGTGTTGATTTGGAAGCCCTCCGAGGTTCCAGTGTCAAACTCGCAGCCGATCTACAACGAATTGAAGAAGCTCGGTAAAAAGGCTCAGATTACGCCCGATGTCTCGATCTACAAAGACCTCAAAGGCTTCGACGCAGTCTTCGTGCTGCTCGGTGTCTTCCCCAATAACCACGTCCTCAAAGACTCCGAAGTTAGCAGCTTGAAGCTCTACCTGTCGGGCGGCGGTAAGGTCTACATGGAAGGTGGCGACACCTGGTCATTCGACAAATCGACCTCGTTGCACAGCCTGTTCAAGGTCAAAGGCGTGTTGGACTCGGCTCCGAACGGCGTTACGGGCCCTCTTACCGGGTTCATGGCGTACGCTGACTTCAACGCCAGCAAGAATTACCAGTGGGCCTACAAGCAGGGCTTCACCTGGAACAACCTCAACGATCAGATCGCTGGAAACCTGGGTGCCAAGCGCACCGGAAATCTGCTTCGCAACACAGGCGTCGAGAAGTTCTGGGTCCACGTGGCACACGACAACCCAACGAGCAAATACCGCACCATCGCTTCGTCGGTTCTCTTCAGTGGTGTCAAGACCGACAAAGACAGCCCCAACGACCTGATGAAGTTGATCTTCCAGTTCTTTGACAACGGCTTTAAGGACTGCGCCGCCGACAAAGAGTGCGATGACGGCGACGCTTGTACGCAAGACAAATGCGGCACTGACGGCACCTGCAGCTACACGAACACCTGCTTGTGCAGCGCTCAAACAGCCTTTAAGTGTGGTGATAAAGCCACCAAGTTGGTGACCAATGGCGGCGCCTCTACCGACATCGTTGACACCTACAGTTGTGCCACCGGCGTTACCATGTCCGGTAAAGAGGTCGCTTACTCCTTTAAGACCGACAAAAACTCACCGGCCACGGTCAAACTGAGCAACGTCGACACCGACAAGGTCAAAGTCTTCGTGCTCAAAGAGTCGACCAAAGGTTGTGACCCAGCGTCTTGCTTGGCTTTCGCCGGCGTGGCGAACAAAAAGGGTGACGTGTCCTTCCCAGCTCAGGCGGGCGTGAACTACTACATCGTCGTCGACGCTGCTGGTAAAGATGACTCCGGCACCTTCGACATCGAAGTCGTCTGCTCCGCGGGTGAGATCTGCGACGACGGCATCGATAACAACAACAATGGTCAGACTGACTGTGATGACTGGGCGTCTTGCTGCGGTCACAAAGGATGCGGCGAGGTCTGCGATGGCATCGACAATGATTGCGACAGCACCATTGACGAGGACTGCGACGACGACGGCGACGGCTACTGTGCCGCGACCGCGAAGGTCAAAAAGAGCGCGAAGTGTCTCAAATCGAAGTTGCCTACCGACGGCTCGAAGATCGACGGTGACGACTGCGCTGATGCAGACGGTTTGGTCAATCCCGGCGCCAAAGAGATCTGCGGCAACGGTAAAGATGACAACTGCAACGGTCAGCAAGATGAGGAAGGTGCCAGCGGATGCACCAACTACTACGCTGATCTAGACGGTGACGGTTACGGCTCCGGTGCGGCCAAGTGCTTCTGCAACACCTCCGGTGCGTTCAAAGCAACCAAGGGTGGCGACTGCGACGACGCCAACAAAGCCATCAATCCCGGGACCACAGAGCTTTGCTCGACCAAAGAAGATGACGATTGCGACGGCGACACCAACGACGTCAACGCTGATGGCTGCAAAAACCACTACACCGATCAGGACTCTGACGGTTGGGGAACCACGCCATTTAAATGCATCTGCGAGGCCGAAGGTCTCTTCCAGTCCACCAAGCCTGGTGACTGCGACGACGCCAATCAGCCAGTCAACCCAGACTCCAAAGAAGTTTGTAACAACATCGATGACAACTGTGACGGCACGATCGATGAAGGTTGTGATGACGATAAAGATGGCTACTGCGACTTCACCATGGTCTACGACAGCAGCGCCAAGCCCATTTTGATCTGCCCGAAAGGCGGCGGTGACACCGACGACGAAGATCCGAAGATCAACCCAGAGGGCAAAGAAATCTGCGATGGTTTCGACAACAACTCTGACGGCAAAATCGATGAAGGTTGCGACGACGACGGCGACACCTACTGCGACAGCACGATGATCACGGTCGGCAAGCCCAAGACTTGCGTCAACGGCGGCGGCGATTGCATCGACACCAACCCGAAAGTCAATCCGGGCGTCAAAGAGGACTGCACCACCCCAGAGGACGACAACTGCAACGGCGACACCAATGACGTCGGTTCGGTTGGCTGTAAGCCTTACTTCTACGATGGTGACGGCGACGCTTGGGGTACCAACCTCAGCAAATGCCTGTGCGCCAGCAAGCTGCCCTACGCAGCGGTCAACCCAGGTGACTGCAAAGACGACGAGAAGACCGTCCACCCAGAGGCGCCTGAGATGTGCAACGACGTCGATGACGACTGCGACAGCAAGGTCGACGAAGGTTGTGATCAAGACGGCGATAGCTACTGCGACAAGTCCATGAAGATCGTTGGCTCACCGAAGGTGTGTATCAACGGCGGCAACGACTGTGACGACGGAGACGCTTCGGTCAACCCCGGCAAAGCCGAGGTCTGTGGTGACAATAAGGACAACAACTGCAACGGCAGCCAGAACGAAGAGAACGCTGTGTACTGCATCAACCTGTACAAGGATGATGACTCCGACACCTATGGTGCCGGCGATGCGAAGTGCTTCTGCGAGGCGACGCCGAAATACAAGACGACCAAGAAGGGCGACTGCGACGATACGAGCGCGAAGGTTGGACCTGGTCAGCTTGAAATCTGTGACGACAAAGACAATGACTGCGACGGCACGGTTGATGAAGGCTGTGACGACGACAAAGATGGGTACTGCGACAGCTCGATGACCACCGTTGGCACGCCGAAGACCTGTCCGAAAGGCGGCGGTGACTGCGACGACCTGAACCCCAACGCGTTCGCCGGCAAATCTGCTGAGATTTGCGACAACAAAGATGACGACTGCGATGGCAAGGTCGACAACGGTTGTGACGACGACAAAGACGGCTACTGCGACGCCAACATGCTCGTTGGTAGCCCACCATCGTCACTGTGCTCGAAGGGCAAGGGCGATTGCGACGATTACAACTTCGACGTTCACCCTGACGCCAACGAGATCTGCAACAACGCCATCGATGATGACTGCGACGGTGATCAGAATGACGTAGACGCGAAGGGATGCACCGACTTCTTCTTCGATAGCGATGGCGACCAGTACGGTGTCACGGTGCTCAAGAAGTGCATGTGCGTCAAAGCTGGCCTGTTCCGTGCGCCGAAGGGCGGTGACTGCGACGACAACAACGCGCAGTTGATGCCAGGTACGCCAGAGACCTGCGACGGCAAGGACAACGATTGCGACGGTGTCGTCGATAACGAGGGCGCCACAGGCTGCAAAACCTTGTATCTCGACAACGACAAGGACGGATACGGTATCGCCTTGAACAAGTGTTTATGCGGTGCGACTGACGCCTACACGGCCGACAAGAAGGGCGACTGCAACGACGCGAGCAACAAGGTCAACCCGGGCGTCACTGAAATCTGCAACGACGCTGATGATAACTGCGACGGCGCGGTTGACGAAAAGTGCAACAAAGACGGCGACGACTACTGCGACGAACAGATGAAGACTGTGGGCTTCCCGAACGTCTGCAATAAGGGCGGCGGCGACTGCAACGATGAAAACCCATTGGTCAACGCGAGCGGCGCTGAGATCTGCGACGACGCCGACAATGACTGTGACGGTACGACCGACGAAGTCTGCGATAAGGACAAAGACGGTTACTGCGACGAGAACTACAAGCTCATCGGAACCCCGAAGGTCTGCCCACAGGGTGGCAACGACTGCAACGATTCAGTAGCGAATATCAACCCAGGCCAAAATGAAGTCTGCGGCAACACCACAGATGAAAACTGCAACGGCTCTTACAACGACGTTGGCGCCGACGACTGCAAAAACTGGTACGTCGACAAAGACAGCGACACCTACGGCGACAAATCGATCGCTCCGAAGTGCATGTGCATCAAAGAAGGCACCTACACCGCAGACAAAGGCGGCGACTGCGACGATGCCAACTACCTCATCAACAAAGGCACAATCGAGCTCTGCGATGGTCTCGACAACAACTGCGACGGCAAGGTCGACGAAGGTTGTGATGACGACGGCGACGGCTACTGCGACGCTAACTTGGTGACCATTGGCAAGCCCAAGACCTGCCCGAAAGGCGGTGGTGACTGCGCCGATACCAACAAAGCCGTCAATCCTGGCGCCGTCGAGGTCTGCGGAAACGATGTTGATGAAAACTGCGACAACTCGCTCAATGCGGGCGCGGTGGGCAGCTGCACGGACTTTTACTACGACGGTGATGACGACGGCTTCGGCGTCGGCGTGACTCAGTGCTTGTGCACCCCAGAGGGCAAATTCAAGGCCTCGAAGAAGGGTGACTGCGACGACACCAACGCCAAGATCAATCCGGACGCGACTGAGGTCTGCGGTGACGGAGTCGACAACAACTGCAACGGCACGGTCAACGATCCCAACGCCACTAACTGCACCAACTTCTACGCTGACTTCGACAAAGACGGCTACGGCGCGGGTAGTGCCAAGTGCCAGTGCGTCGCTGAGGGTAACTACCTCACCAGCATTGCGGGCGATTGCAACGATAGCCTCAACTCGGTCAACCCTGGCGCCAAAGAGATCTGCGACAGCAACGACAACAACTGCAACAACAAGTTCGATGAAGGTTGCGACGACGACAACGACGGTCACTGCGACTCCAAGATGGAAGTCACCAAGACCGCGCTGTGTAAAAAGACGGTTCCAGCTTGCCCGGGCAAGTCGGGCAATGGCTTCTGCTACATGGTGGCGAGCAAGGTCACAACCACAGCCGATGGAGCGCGCCCAGCGTGTCAAAAGCTAGGCGGTGATTTGGCGAGCTTCGATAGCGCTAAAGACTACATGGTCGCCATGCAAGGCGCGGCTCAGAGCCTGTTCGGAAGCGATTCGAACACGTCGATGAACGCACTGCCGCATGTGTGGCTTGGTGCCCGATACCCAGGCACCAATAAAGATCCGTCGGACTTTACTTGGACTGACGCTACAAAGGTGACGACATACGCCAAGGCCTTGGCCAAGAATGAGTTCTTCCTGGGCTCTACTAATGCCAAAGATTGGTACAACGCCCAGTACTTGTACCGAAAGAAACAATGGTTGGTTCGTTCGAAAACTGCCGGCCTTGCTTTGCCTCTATGCAAAATCAACATGGCCGCCATCAGCATCGGCAACGGTGATGACTGCAACGACGACAACGGCAAGGTCTCGCCGAGCGCCACTGAGGTCTGCGACGATATCGACAACGATTGCAACAACGATGTGGATGAAATCTGCGACGTCGACAAAGACGGCTACTGCAGCAGCAAGGCAACCGTAGTTGGCTCGCCGAAGATCTGTAACAAGGGCAAAGGCGACTGTGTGGACACCGATCCACAGGTCTACCCAGGCAAGACTGAGATCTGCGATGACGCGGACAACGACTGCGATGGCAAGATTGACGTCGGCTGCGATGACGACGGTGATGGCTACTGCGATCTCAATATGAACACGCTCGGTAAGCCGAAGGCTTGCCCACAGGGTGGTGGTGACTGCGAAGACACCAAGAAAGAGATCAACCCCGGCGTGGCTGAGGCCTGCGGTGACGGCATCGACAACAACTGCGCAGGCGGTATTGATGAGCTTTGCAACGACGCTGACGGCGACGGCTACTGCAAAGGCAATCAGCCAGTCAGCAAGTCCTGCCCGAAGGGTGGTCTGGACTGCAACGACACCGACAAGAACATCAACCCCGGCATGAACGAGGACTGCAACACGCCAGTCGACGATGACTGCAGCGGTTCAACCAACGAAAAGGATGCCAAGAACTGCTTGACCTTCTACATCGACGAGGACAAAGACGGCTTCGGCGCGTCGGAGACCTCATCGGGTGTCGACAAGCTCAAGCAATGCACCGGTTGTGGCTCGGGCAAAGACGGTGATTTCGTTGCCAACAGCAACAAGAAACTCACTGGCGGAACCTATGAGTTCAAGAGCTTTACCATCGCCAAGGGCGTGACGGTTGCAGTCACCGGTTCCAAGCCGCTGGTCTTGAAGGTTCAGGGCAAGGTGAAGATTGACGGTACATTGCAGCTGAGCGGACAGATCGGTAAAAACGCCATTCCGTACAACAGCTCGACGATCTTCGGCGGCGCTGGTGTTGCTGGCGGCGGTGGCGGTGGGAACGGTGTGTACAGCTGGCAGAGCGGCAACCCAGGCCAAGGCAATGGCGGCGGCAAGGGCGGATGTCCCTCGAGCTACGGCCAAGGCGGCGGCGGCGGCGGCTTCGGCGGCAGCGGTGAGATGGGCAAAACCAGCCCATGGAGTTGCAGCTACTCCGGTCAAGGTGGCTCTTCATACGGCACCGAAACTCTACAGAAGCTCGTTGGTGGTTCCGGCGGTGGCGCTGGTGGCTACGGTAGCGCTGCAAACGCTGCTGGCGGCGGCGGCGGCGGCGGCGGTGGTGCCGTTAAGATTGAGGCCAAAGAGATCGCTGTGACTGGCTCCATCCTTGCCGATGGCGGTAAGGGCGGTGACAACCCAGGCAACGCCGATGGCGGCGGCGGTGGCGGTGGCTCCGGTGGTGCCATCTGGCTGCGCTCGGACATTATGACCCTAGCAGGCACTGTGAGCGCTGCTGGCGGTAAAGGCGGCATTGCAAGCAAGCAAGGTGCCTACGGTGGAGACGGCGGTGCTGGTGGCGCTGGTCGTATCCGCATCGACGCGGTCACCTACCAGGGCCAGACTGACCCAGCACCATTTTTCGGTGACGGTTCGGCTAAGGTCGTAAAAGTCTGCAAATGCTTCCAGGAAGGGCTGTTTACTGCCAAGATTTCGGGTGATTGCGACGACAACAACGCGACAATCAACCCCAATGGTATCGAAATCTGCGACGGCAAAGACAACACCTGCGCTGGCGTGCCAGACAAAGGTTGTGACGACGACAAAGACGGCTTCTGCGAGACTGGCAAGCTGGTGACTGACAACGTGTCCTGTCCGAAGACGGGTAGCGTCGCTGGCAGCTCATGCAAAGACACCGCGCCGCAGTTCATCGGCAACGTGATCAACATGGACACGCGCAGTCACGGTGGTGGCTACCACCCCTTCCGCAAAGAGTACTGGTACCCGCAGTGGTCTGGTTACACCATTTACCGCTACAACGACTCCTACCAATACCAGGGCTCGTTCAGCAGTGGTCAGTACCAAATGATGGGTCTGCAAGGTGACCTCACTGAGGACGCTTGGTACTCCGCGAACTGGGGCTACTCCAACATCACCCGCCGTGAGGGTATGCAGTACACGGGCTACACGTGGCAGCACTACATCGGCACCACGGCCGGTGGCGTCGCGGTAGATAACAAGCACGTCTATGGCTTCCCGAACTGGGGCAGCAACGTTCGAGTTCTCGACCGCAAGACTGGTTCGCAGATTCGAACCTTCAACTTCAATCCTGGCGTCAACAGTTCCCTATACGGTGGTGTGGCGATTCACGAAGGCAAGATCTACCGCGCTGGTAGCGACCGCTGGGTGTACCGCTACGACCTGCAAGGCAAGCATGACGGTCTGAAGTTCCAGATCGCGACGACGCCTTACAACGCTGCGTACAACGGCAAAGAGTTCTGCTACTCCTCGAATAGCAGTTCTGTGTACTGCTACGCCGTTGGTGGTCTGGTCTGTACCCAAGGTGATGACTGCGTCGACACCGACCCGGTTATCAACCCGGGCGCACCAGAGATGTGCGACGACAAGGACAACAACTGCAACACCCAGGTCGATGAGACTTGTGACAAAGACAACGACAACTTCTGCGACAGCAAGTTGGCCTTCCCATTCGGCAACTGCTGCGCCGCTCACGACGGCAAAGGCTGCTCTGATGAGAGCATCCAGAAGTGTCTGTGCGCCAAGCCTGGCTACGGCTACTGCTGCAGCGTCAAGTGGGACGACAAATGCGCGGCGGCGGTCAAGACTCAAGGTTGCGACAGCTGCAAGTTCCCAAGCACATGTCCAGCTGGTGGCGGTGACTGCAATGACACCTCTAACAAGATCAACCCCGGTGCAACAGAGGTCTGCGGCACACCCGGTGATGACGACTGCAATGGCTCGGCCAATGACGTCAATGCTATCGGTTGCTCGAAGTTCTACATCGACAAAGACAAAGACAACTACGGTGGCTTGACCAGCCAGTGCCTGTGTAAGCCGGAGGGCGATTACCGCTCGACTGTTACGGGTGACTGCGACGACAACAATCCGAAGGTCTACAACGGTCTGGCTCCAGAGTTGTGCGACGCGGCAGACAACAACTGCAACGGCACCACAGACGAAGGTTGCGATGACGACGGCGACGGCTACTGCGACAGCGGCAAGTACGTCTTGAACAACAAGCTCTGTCCGAAATCGCCAAACTCCAAGCCCGATTGCGGCAGCGAGTTGCTCAACAAAGATCCCTTGACAGCAAACGTCATCGGTCTCGACCACAAGAGCTACGGTGGTGGGTATCACCCCTACTACAAAGAGTTCTGGTACCCAGAGTGGAACAGCAACTCCTCAGAGAGCACTGTCGTGTACCGCTACGAATCCAAAGCGCCTTACGCATACAAAGGTAGCTTCGGTAGTGGCTTGCACTCCGTGCGTCAGATTCACGCTGATGCCCAGTCCACCGACTGGTACGCAGCCATGTACACCTGGCAGTCTGACGGTGGCATCCGTAGGCTCAAAGCCGCGTCCAAGACTCAAGTTTGGCAGTCGCCTAGCGTGACCAGCAACTTCAGTGGTGTGGCCGTGCACAAAGGCACCGTCTACACGATGCGCTACAACTACAACAGCCAAGTCTACGCCTTTAAGGCCAGCGACGGTAAGCGCGACACCTCCAAGGAGTTCTCGCTCAACACGTACACCGGCACCACCTATGGTATCGGTATTATCGACGGTCGCTTCTACCGAACCAGTGACAACAACAACATCTGGCGTTACGGGTTCGAAAAGGGCATCAAAGGTCAGCAGGACGGTATTCGTATCCAGACTGCGAGCAACAACCATGCGGTAGCGGTCACAGAGACCCGCATCTGCGTGGCGCGCTACAACGGCTTGACCACTTGCTACACCGCTCCTTCCGGCGATGAGGACTACACGGTCCGCGAAATCGACGACAATGTGCGCAGTCACGGCGGTGGTTTCCACGCCAAGCGTCAAGAGTACTGGTTCCCGCAGTGGTCGGGCGGCACGGTATACCGTTACAACAGCAACCGCGCTTACTTGGGCAGCTTCAACAGTGGACAGAACCAGATCATGGGTCTGTGCAGCGACACGACTGATGATGCTTGGTACTCAGCGAACTGGGGTTACAGCAACATTACTCGCCGAGAGGGTGCCAAGAACGGCAACGCGACTTGGACATTCAATGTCGGCTCCACAGCTGGCGGCGTGACCACAGACGGCACCTACGTCTACGGCGCGCGTTACAGCGGCAACACCATTTACAAGATCAACCGCAAAAACGGTCAATCAGCCGGCACGTTCAACCTCAGCGGTTGGGTGTCTGGTCAAATCTACGGTGGACTCAACTACGTCAACGGTCGTCTATGGCGCTCGTCGAGTAACCGCTACGTCGCGCGTTACAAAATGGACGGCAAGTTCGATGACTTCTACTACTACTCTGATGGGCAGAACTATGTGGTGACGTACAACGGCAAGCACATGTGCGGATCGAGCACGGGCGGCTACCAGTACTGCCACACCCTCCCCGACAATGACGTTAAGTACCGAGTCACGAGCTACAGCTCAGGCAACAGCGGTACGACCTCGCGCATGCTCAAGTTTGGTCAAGGCCACAAAGGCGCTGAAGCCTGGCACGCCGGCCGTAAAGAGTTCTGGCAAAATCGCGCGAGCACCACCGTGTATCGCTACAAAGAAAACGGCTCTTCGGCCGGTAGCTTCAGCGTGCCAAACAATGGCACCTGGTGGGACATGTACATCACCAAAGACACCTCGATGTACGCCGTCACCAACAGCAATGTGCGTGGTTTCAACAAGACCGGATCGAGCGGAAATGTCTCGGTCGGCCAGAAGTGGTCGAAGAGCGTCAGCTCACCTCGAGCCATCGCTTGCGATGACGACTACTGCTACGTCAACCAAACCAGCAACCGGGTGTTTGTCCTGAGGACTGACAATGGTAACCAGGAGCGAGACTTCTATTTCAACGGTTACACAGGCAGCAACTACGGCGGCTTGGTGATCCTCGGCGACCATCTGTACCGCATCAGTACGGGGCGTTACGTCCGTGGACACAACAAGTACACGGGCAACGCGACCGGTGAGAGCTTCTACGCGAGTGCCACTAATAATCCGCATAACGCCGCAATGGTGGGTAACGAGATCTGTATCGGCAACCCCTACAGCGACTCGAAGGCCTGCTACAAAGTGGGTAGCGCCAACGGTACGCAAGGAACCTTGCTGCGTGGTACGGACTCGAGCGCCTACATCG
>PBTG01000197.1 GCA_002726535.1 Myxococcales bacterium
CTCCAATACAAACCAAGGGGTCTGGGTGTCGCCGCAAACGCTCAATAGAACCAAGCGCTTCATCGACCGAATCAGTCTGAAAACGACGTTGATTCGCTTGCAAAGGCCGATCGATCCCCCCTGCACCATAAATGGTCCTAAGCAAGGTGATTCGAAGACCAGCCTGACGAGCCGCCTCAATAACTCGCAATGCCAATTCATCTGGATCATCATAATGACGCCCACTGGGGTCCCGATGCAGATAGTGAAACTCGCCGACATGGGTCACACCAGCAGTGATCATTTCCTCGAAACATCGACGACTGACCTCTTGAACAGCCTCAGGATCGAGGCTGTTGGCGGCGGCATACATGGCCTCACGCCACGACCAGAAACTATCTTTTTCACTCGCCCGCCACTGGACATGACCGCGAAACATACGCTGAAAAGCGTGGCTGTGCGCGTTGACGAGTCCTGGAGTCAACACAGACTCACCGAGAGTGACTTGTGTGCTGATCGTGGAAATCTGGGCTGCCTCAAGGGCTGCTGTCACCTGGGCGTGCGTACCAACGGAGACAACAAAACCCTGCTGATTGATAGCAACGGCCCCATCAGCATAGAGATCATGGCCTGTCCAAAGCCAGTTGGCTCGCAAGAGTGTGAGCCTTCGTTCATCAGTCGACATACAAACACCCTAAAGTTGAACGCGAATCTGAGAGCGCCAGTCGCCAATGGCTTCGAGCGTGGCCCGCCGAGATCCAGCCTTCAGTCGATTCTGGAGTTGTGACGTAAGCGCAAAGCGTGCCTGACCATCAGCCCCCACTTGAGCCATGAGCGTGACGCCAATGTCGAGGGTCAGCCGCAATTGTCCTGAGACCGCCGCACCGTGATGACAAGCGCTCACCGATGCCTTTTTCTCGAGAACGCGCTTTCCAATCGGGCGCTCCTCGATCCCGACAGAGAGCTGCTGAACCCACGAACCGGTGAGCAAAGCGAGCCCTGCGACGGCAATCGCGCCGCTGTAAATCCAACCTCGGCGACGATAGTCGAGCTGCAATTGGTCCTCAACTGGTGGATCGCTCATCGCATTATAGGTCATTAAACCAGCGCTCGTCGCTGTGATGAGCCCGCCCATAATCCATTGGTAGAGTAAACTGCGTCCAACTGGCTCCGTGCGAACCACTCGAAAGCCAAGAGCACGCTGTTTGGTGACCTTTTGACAGTACTCGACCGCCTGGGCTTGCACCACCAGATGATCGCCTTGGCGCTGCGCACTGAGTTTCAACCCCTTGCCGATGACCTGCACTTGATGCTGAGGCGCCTGCAAGGGTTCAACACGCAAAGAGACCTGACGGTTCAAGCGAGCGCAGCCGGAACACATCGCGGCCATGACAATCACCAAAATTAGAGAGCGAACACGGTGGCCAATCATCAATACAGTTGCTCCAATCGCGCGCCACGATAGTAAGCGCTGAGGATCTCTCGGTATTTCTGACCGAGCTTCGCGCGACCATAAGCGCCGGTCTGATCGAGACCTACGCCGTGACCATATCCAGCGCCACGAAACTGCCACCACCGGGGAACCCCCTTGCGATCTTTAGGACCCGGCGTGACCAAAAACAGGCTAGATTTCAAGGCGCGGAAGGCGCGACGAATCCGCAGCTCTCCCCAGAGCCGAATCGATGACCCTCCGAGTTGAGTTAACTCAATCTCAATCGCCCGACCCGACACGCCCCTTTTGAGCACCTGAACGCCTGTGAGTGGACGTGTAACGCCGACCTTCTGCAGGTGTTTGCGGATCTCTTTGGGTGTTCGCTTGACGGTCCATCGAAGGGCCCGTTTGTTTCGACCCGATGCAGCTGCATAGCTTCGATCAGGACTGTCTAAAAGCGCTTTAACGGCAGCTTGCGTCGCACCATTTGCTAAGGGATTTGGGACACCCGGACGCAAATCTGAGACGCCACGCAGGTTCGGATGTGTGCGCATTCGCCAGGCATTTTCGTTGTTCTCGGTGTGTCCACCACTGACCGCATGATAAAAAGTATCGACAAGACGACCATCAGCACCGGTCAGCACTTGCCCCCTGGTCGACTTAACGGCCTCGATGATCTTTGCGGGAAGTCGCTTGGCACCTTTGTAAGCTTGGCAATGCACGTCAGAGCAGATGCTAAAGGGATCTGTGCGATGCCGGAGACCCACTTTAGCAAGCAAGTCAGTGCGAGCAGCGACGGCTTGTGCTCGGAGCGCAGCTCGCGGCGCGCTCGCGAAGATCTCTGCCGCCACAACCCCTTCGAGCAACGTCTCAATGCGAGCTTCGTTCACTACGACCATGGTTCCTTTCGCACCGACGGTGACGTACACCCGCCCCGGCAAGAGCATGGACTGCTTGCCCTTTCGACCCCAAGAAGTGACCTCCAAAGTGCCCTCAATGGCTTCAAACCACATCACATCGTCAGCTTGGACGGTCACACCTGCTCGAGCATCAGCGGTGAGCTTGCCCGCTGGTGGACTTGCAAGCTCAACGTGAACAAAGACTTGTCGACTGTATTTCGCTGCGAGACTCGCCGCTTTGATCCGGGCGCTTCGCATCTCGGCGAAGGGCTGATCGAGACACAGCACCGTACGGCGCGTGTCCAACACTCGTCCTTTGAGCCCATAGGTAGCGCCCACTCCACGAGGCACGACCTTATGTCCAAAAGACTTCCAGCGCTGAACTTCGCGGCGCAATGACATCATATCGTTGGCAGGGGCTCGAGCGACAGCAACCCAATGGTCCCGTTGACCGTCGGTATGTTCGCTGGCAGTGACCATGACCCCCTCAGGGCCTGGGAGGCTGACGCTGACCGTTCCTCCCCCGGTGCTCAAAACTCGCAATCCACCTTTGGCCCGGAGCTGGACTCGCTTTGCTCCCTTGTAAACGCTCACTGGGAGCACTGGGTTGCCTTGACCATCGAGGCTAACGACCACCTGATATAGACTTCTCGCTCTGTCTTGGTGGCCGACAGTGACCGCCCAAACGTTGCTATCCAGCGCAGTCACGCACAAGGCGCAAATAGCAAAGTGGATGACAAAGTGACGGGTTCCCAAAGCCGCCTCACTGCTCCATACTCTAGGAGCGTTTGCGTTCGTGATTCTCCGCCGGTTAGGTCGTTCCATGGCTTCAGTCCATCAGCGGTATCGCATCATCGAAAAAATCGATGCCGGCGGCATGGCCGAAATCTATCGTGGTGAAGCCGTCTCACTTGAAGGCTTCGCTAGGCAAGTAGCCATCAAGCGCATTTTGCCCTCAATGTGCACAGATCCCAAGTTTGTTGCCATGTTCTTGGACGAAGCCCGCCTTTCCATGCAACTCACGCATGCGAACATCGTCCAGATCTTCGACATTGGCAAGGCCGACGACACGTACTTTGTCGTCATGGAGTTAATCGACGGACTCAACTTACGAAGGCTCCTTCAACGTTCAGTCGACCGAGACGACAAGATTACAGTGGCTCTCGCTTGCTACATCACCATCGAGGTCGCCAAGGCCTTGAGTTACGCTCATGAACGTCGCGACTCCGATGGCAAGTCTCTCGGGATCGTTCACCGCGATGTCTCGCCTCCCAATGTTTTGCTGAGCAATCGCGGTGAGATCAAGTTGACCGACTTTGGGTTGGCAAAGGCCGCAAGTCATGTCCAACATTCAGACGCGGATGTGATCAAAGGCAAATACAGTTACCTGTCTCCGGAGGTCGTCGACGGCAAGCCTGTCGATCCCCGAGCAGACGTCTACTCCACCGGGATCATGCTCTGGGAGATGTTGTGTGGGCGAAAACTCTTCGCCGGTAAGACCGATATGGACACCGTTGAGCTCGTGCGACGGGGCCAGGTACCCAAACCCAGCACCGTTAGGGCCGAGGTCGACGATGAACTCGACAAGATCGTCATGAAGATCTTGGCCAAGTCTCCAAAGCGCCGCTTTCAGAGCGCCCGCGCCGTCGAACAGGCCCTTGCAGGGTACCTCTTCAAGCACAACAAGCGAGTAACGGCTTCTGACGTCGCAAGCTATTTGTCCTCATCTGAAGATCAGCAAAGCCCTTCAACCCTCGACCTCAAAGCGCTGCTCAATGCAGAGTTTGAACAACAAGTTCAGGCTGGGGCGATCTCGTTGACCTTGGGACAATTAGCCCTGAGTCCGGCGAGCTTGACCACCGCCTCGGCCAGCCGGCTCGATGTGAGCGATATGCTCACTGAGCTGCAGGCCTTGCCTCTGGAGGACATCGAGGGACAAGAGGATCGAGACGCGACCGTATCGATTGAAGACCGACTTGATCTTGGTGAGGTCGGTGGGTCACCAAAGATAGCGGACGGGGCGGGCGGATCGCGAATTTGGCTCACCTTAGCCCTAACAGTCGGGGCGCTTGCGATCGGTTTTTGGCTGTGGCAAAGCGGCCTGGTGTAGTCGTCTGAGCGATTTGAAATCTATCCATTAGTTAGGGAGTAACGATGCAGTTCTTTTTAGACACAGCGGATATCGAAGAGATACGCGCGGCGCTCGGTTGGGGAATCCTCGACGGCGTCACGACCAATCCGAGCTTGGTCGCCAAAACTGGCCGTCGCTTCGACGACGTAAAAGCTGAAATCCTCGAGCTTGTCAAAGGTCCTGTTTCGCTAGAGGTGACTGCTACAGATTACGAAGGGATGATGCGTGAGGCGCGCGCCTTGGCGGCAGAGGGTTCACAGGTCGTGGTCAAAATTCCACTGACACCGGCTGGCATCCACGCCACCGCCACGTGCACAGACGAAGGCATCAAGACCAACGTAACGCTGTGCTTTTCGGCGAATCAGGCTCTATTGGCGGCCAAGGCTGGCGCGACCTATATCTCACCATTTGTTGGCCGTATGGATGACATCGGCAACCCAGGAATGGATGTCGTCGCCGACATCCTCCAAATCTATGAGAATTATGGATACACAACCCAGGTTCTTGCTGCCTCGTTGCGACACCCAGCTCATGTACTTGAGGCAGCTCGCTTGGGGTCGCATGTGGCAACGATGCCTTTTAAGGTCATTGAGCAGCTATTTAAACATCCGATGACTGATCTTGGGTTGGCTCGATTTCTCGCCGACTGGCAAAAGGTCCCTGAGTGACTCAATACGCCCCAGCCCAAGAGCTTGCCGCTGAGGTCTCTACAGACGCTCGGCGCAAAAGCGCTGATCGAGCCATCACTTTTGTCTTTGCTGCGACGATGATCATCGCGTTGCTCTGGCAGGGAGGCGTGCATCAATCGGCCATGTGGGCGATCTGGGCATTGACCGCCATCGCTTGGTTGTTGAGCCTTTCGCATCCGCCAAGTGCAACCGCGAGGTTAACCCTGCCGTGGTTGTGGATTGGCCTTGGCGCCTATCACGCGTTGCAGGTGCTGCCATTGCCCCATGGGATTGTCGAACTACTCAATCCCAACGCGACCCAAATCAGCGACGCCAGCCGTCGAGCGCTCGGACTCGCCCCGGCGAGCATGCTGCCCATCGCAACCACTCCAGCCGAAACTGCCGCACAAGGCTCGATATTTTTGATGGTCGGCAGCATCGTCGCGCTATATGGCCATCATCTAATGCGCCCCAAAGGTCGCAAGCTGGCCTCCAGACACGGCCTTTTCATCGGCATCTTATGTGGTGCATGCGCGTTGCTATGGGGCCTAAGCTACGCCCCATGGATGAGCAAGTTAGTGCCGGTTGGTCTCAGATGGACGCTGCGCGAATTCGCCCTCATCAACCCAAACCATCAAGGCGGCGTCTGCGCTGTGGGGTTGGCGCTAATGATGCGCAGTGTCTTGCGAACAGACGACCTCGCCAAGCGCAACATTTATCTGCTTGGTGCCGTCTTCTTGGGAGGAGTCGCGCTGCTCACTCGCTCCAAAGGGGGCGTACTGGGCTGCCTTTTTGTGACCTTGGGCTCGTTGGCGACGATGCGTCATCGGTGGCGGAACTCACGGATGGCCAAAGAAGAGTTGAGGCGACGAGCAAGAGTCGAATTTGGACTCAAGATATCTACCGCCGGGCTTATTATCGGACTCTTGATGGTCCCCTTTATCGAGGGAGAGATTTTGCCGGAGTTGAGCGGCGGAAAACAAATCAACAAAGTTGAACTTTTACAGCAAGCGTCGGGACTGATTGGACAAGGTTGGGCTACCGGAGAAGGAGCTGGCTCACTACCCGTACTCGCCGCGATTCGCGACGTGGCTCCAGGAAAACGCATCGACTTTATGGAGAACGTGATCTTGCAGCGTCTGCTCGATCAGGGCCTCATTGGTGCGCTTTTGTTCTTCATTGTCCTGGCGGCGATGCTGGCAAGAACCATGAGCACCATGGTGCGCGGAGCTGCTGGCTGGGGACCTTGGCTGGCGATCTGTGCGTTGCTACTTCAAAATCTCGCCGATTTTTCAATCGAACTGACCTTTGGAATGCTTCTTTTGTTGCCTCTGTCGGTACAAGTCGAGCGCTTGCATGTTCGCGGCTCTCAAGAGAGATCGAAACATCGTTCCCGTCGCAAGTATCGAAAGCGCCTCCTGTTGGGGACTGCCGTCGCCATCGCGTTGTCCGCAGGACTTTTGCACCATGGCAGCAACCACTGGAGCCGCGGGATGGTTCAGCGCTTCAGTCCCTTGAGCATCGCTCAAGCCAAAGGACTCACCGAGCAGCGCTATCTTCACAGTGACTTCGCCTTTTTGAGTCTATGCCGCAAAGCGGTCAAAGCTCGCCAGTTCAAACAAGCCTTAATCTACTGCGATCGCGCCATTGAACTCCGACCTCAGTCGCAGGCAGCGAGACTCTTGCGAATGGCGACGACGATCGACGACGAACAAGACGGACACATCGCTGAAGACTTAGCCATGTTACTTGCGAAGCCCAGTAAGGAACGAAACGAAGCCATTGAGATGTGCGGACGCTATGAGATTGCAGAGAAAAACTTGCTCAAGATCGTAGCTGACTTGCCCAATGACGTAGCCCTGCATGTCGCTCGGCAGGTCTTCGAGTTGCGACCCGACCTGATTGAAAAAATGGTCTTACAAATCCGACAACGTTCGAACTCAAAGACCTCGCCAGTCGAGTTTTTACTCGCGCGTGTCTACATCAAAAGAGGCCATGAACGAGCCGCCGATCGAATTGCGACCAAACTGATTGGCAACCCGCATACCAACAAAGATGGGTGGGAGATTCAGGCTGAGTTACTCCTGCGAGCGAAAAAATATCGAGACGCCTTCACCCTCTTCGCGAGCGTCTGTAAGGCTCGACTGAGTTCGAGCAACGCCTGCATCCGAGCATTGATGACTGCGCGCCTGACGATGAGCTATTCAGAGGCTCTCCGCTACGCATCGAAGATCTACATACTTTTGCGTCTCGTTCCAGAGCACGCATACATCCACTGGATGACGATCGCGCAGCTTCATTATGACAATCAGCAGTTTGAGCGAGCGATCGCGGCGTCGCGACGTGCATTGGGGTTGAAGCGCAATGATCCCAAGGCGCTGATCCTCGAGGCGCGATCTCATCTTGCTATCAGCGACTGGCGCGCTGCGAATCACTCCATCAAACTTCTGCCCAAAGAGGGCCCATGGGCTACAGTTGGCATCGAACTCGCCAATGAAGCGAGCCGAACTCGAGGTGGCCACTCTTACTGACGAGATCGGAGATCTGCCCTGTGCATGACGCAGGCGCTGTCGTGAAGTTCATCGAGCCTCAGCCATTGACACGACGCGTCATCATGGGTACCCACTTCGTCCGGGCCCGTCACACCAAGCGCCCTTTTCGAGTTTGAAAAGACGCTTATGGTACCAGTTGTTGATTTGGAACCCCCTAGAGCCTAGGAGCCTGTCTGATGAAGATCCTCGTGACCGCCAAACGCGTCACCGACCCCAACGCCAGCCTCGTCATCAACGATGACGGCAGTTGGATCGATGACGACGTCGAATATATCCTCAACCCCTTTTGTGAAAACGCGATCGAGTGCGCTCTCGAACTCGCTGAAGCCCATGACGCGGAGACCATCGCGATCGGCATCGGTGAAGAAGAAATCCAGCGCACGATCCGTCAGGGCGCCCTCGCTCGAGGTATCGATCGTGGAATCCACGTCGACGCTGAGGAAGAAGAGCTCGACAGCGAGATGATCGCGAAGATCCTCAAAGCCGTCGTCGAGCGCGAAGAGCCCGACGTGGTTGTGCTCGGTAAGCAGGCGGTCGATGGCGACAGCAACCAAGTCTCGCAGCTTCTCGCCGAGATGCTGGGTTGGCCACAGGCAACATTCGCCTCGGAAGTGAAAATCGAAGGCGACGAAGCCATCGTAACGCGTGAGGTCGACGGCGGACTCGAGACCATCGGAGTCGGTCTGCCGGCAATCATCAGCGCCGATTTACGTCTGAATGATCCACGCTACGCGTCGCTGGCTGGGATCATGAAGGCCAAGAAAAAACCACTCGAAGAGTTGGACCTCGATGACTTGGAGTTGGACGACGAAGAGCCCAAAGTTCGCGTCGTGAAACTCCATGAGCCAGCGGGACGCTCCGCTGGTGTCGTCGTCGCTGACGTTGACGAGTTGATTGTGAAACTGACCACCGAGGCCCGCGTCCTCTAAGCCTGCGCTCTGCGCGTATGCGCAGAGTTCGAAAACAGGAGTTCAACATGAGTAAGATCCTTGTGGTGGCAGAGCATGATGACGGCAACGTCAAAAAAGCCACTCTCACGACCCTAAATATGGCCCGTCAATTGGCGGAAAAACGTGGCGCTAGCATCGACATCGCCGTTGTTGGTAGCGGTGTCGGCGGTGTAGCCGAAGCCCTCGCCGGCTACGGTGCTGAGACAATCCACGTCGCAGACCACGCCGATCTGGCCTACCCCTTGGCCTCAAGCTGGGCAAAGGTGATCGCCGATATTGCAAGCGCCGCTGACGCTGACGTCATCGCTTCGTCCGCTTCGACGACTGGCAAAGACATCATGCCTCGCGTCGCCGCTCGACTCGAAGCTGGTATGGCCAGTGACGTCGTCGGTGTCGTAGACACAGACGATGGCGTTGGTTTCCGTCGTCCAATGTGGGCTGGTGCCTTGCTCGCCGACGTGGTGATCGACAGCGACGTCTGGGTGGTAACAGCCCGTGGCTCAGCCTTTGACGCCGCCGCAGCGACTGGAGGAGAGTCAGCCATTGATGCCTTCGCAGCCGAGCCAAACCTCGCTGCGAGCCGGACTCGCTTTATCCGCTTTGACGGTACGCAAAGCGACCGTCCGACTCTGGACGAGGCCGATATCGTCGTCGCTGGTGGTCGTGGTCTGAAGTCTGCGGACGGATTTAACCAAGTCGTCGAGCCCTTGGCCGACTCACTTGGCGCGGCTATTGGGGCCTCGCGCGCTGCAGTCGATGACGGATTCTGTCCCAACGACTATCAGATCGGTCAGACCGGTAAAGTGGTCGCTCCGCAGTTGTACTTCGCGGTGGCCATCTCGGGCGCTATCCAGCACCTGGCCGGGATGAAAAACTCCAAGGTCATCGTCGCCATCAACACTCGTGATGATGAGCCGATTCACAAAATTGCCGACTACACGCTGGTCGGAGACGCCTTCTCGGTGATCCCCGAGCTCTGTGAAAAGATCGCAGCTGTGAAGTCCGGTTCGTAACCGACAGTCGTCCATCCATAGCGACCGCCTAGGCCCTTGATTGGCCTGGGCGGTCGTGTTTTTGGTCCTCAACATCATCGAGATACAAGGCCTTTGAATTGCGGTGAAGGGTCAATACTGGAAAGGCTGTCCAGACACCGATATGGTCTGGCTCCATCAGCGCAGGAGACACGATGGTCCACACTTTTTTCCAACAATGTCTCTATGCTGCGATCTGGACGGGCTCTGTCTTACTGGTCACCGGATGTAGTACGAACACGAACACGACGAACCAATCGACCCAAGACGCTTTGTCCATCGCGGAGACTACGGCCCAACTGGATGTACATGTCGACTCATCAGAGCTCGATACTGGACTTTTAGATGCAGCTCAAAACTCAGACAGCGCTGGCAACGATGGAGCCAGTGACGACATAGGCGCGATCGCGGACACGTCGAAGCCCGAGGCAGACTCGCTCGCTGCAGACACTGTTGATCTGGATCAATCGTCCACCGACGCTTCCGCTGGTGACAGCGGAGTCACCGACACCGTCACGGTCGATAGCATGGCTCCAGACACACAACCTGCGCCACCTTTGCAGTGTGGATTTCAAGTGACTTGGAAGGCCCCTGTGGCAACCGAGATCTTCGCGCTCGGTGACGCTGTCCAACTGCAGACCGAGGCTGTGGTTCCAGCCGGCTTGGCCGCAGCCAAACTGATGGTTCAGTGGCGCGCCAACGGTCTGGTGCTCAGTGAGACGCCGCTCATCGGTGGCAAGAGCGACCTGTCAACGAAAAAACTGCCGCAGGGTCAAGTCGAACTTGAGGCTCAGGTAATCACCCCACAAGGGACGTGCGTCGAAATCTCCAAACACTCCGTGACGATTTGCGGGATGAAAATCGCCGAAAATTTCGACATCAAGCCCACGAATACGGTGTGGAAGACCTATGGAGATGCCTATTGGGACAAGGGCGGCTGGTTGGAGATGACTGGTAACGTCAAGAGCAAACAAGGAGCCTTTTATGACGTCATCCATAACGTAGCTCCTGGCGACGCATCGGTGCGTTTCCGCATCGCGACCGGTGGTGGAATCAACAGCGGAGCTGACGGCTATGCGCTGAATTTTGTCGAGGCGCCGACCATCTCTGAGCTCGAGTCCATCATCAAGACCGCCAATGCTGGCGGCTGCTTGGGCTACGGGGTCGCAGGTGCCTGTGGAAACATGAAGATCCAAGGATTTCATGTGGAGTTCGACACGTGGCAGAACAAAAAAGACCCAAATCAGGATCCAAGCGCCTCAAACCACATCGGAATTATGGTCGATGGAGACGCATCGGACCACAAGCTACATGTGCCTTTGAGCAACCTCGAAGACCTCAAGTGGCATGATGTTCGAGTCGATGTGGTTGGCACCAAAGTCAGGGTGTTTTGGGACGGCGTGAAAAAGCTCGAAAAAGTCGTGCCAGACCTGAACTTTCGCGGTGGCCGCATCTTCGTATCTGGTAGCACGGGATGGGCGACAAACTTTCATCGCCTCGACGACTTGGTCGTTCTTCACGGCTGCAAGTGAAGGGTCAATCTATGAGCCTGATGCATTCGATTCGCTGAGATCTTACGCTTCGGTATCTGCAGGCTTTGGCTGTCGAACGCTGAACTCGAAAAACGCCTCTCGAGGCTCCGATGTGCTCTGCACGTCCTCGACCAAGGCCCTTAGTGGACCGCCTCTGATCCAGGAGATGAAGGTCTGTACGGTGCGCTCGGGACCGTTGACGACCAGCTCTAGCCCGGTGCCTTGACCCTTTTGTACCCACCCGACCAATTGAAGCTTTTCCGCTTGGCGCCGAAGTATAGAGCGAGCGCTGCTCTCAGTGAGCGGACCGGTAATCTGCAATCTGCGTTGTACACGACGCATCGTGACCTCTCAGGGATACGTGATGGAGAGACTCTGCCCGGCTTTGACGGTGCCGATCTGTTTGACCTTGCCATCAGGCCAACGAACCTCGACGGAAGTCATCTGCGCATGAGTACCCAGACCAAAGTGGACTGCTCCCATCCCAGCGCCGCCATAGGCGACGGTCCCC
This sequence comes from Myxococcales bacterium, assembly GCA_002726535.1. Lineage (GTDB taxonomy): Bacteria > Myxococcota_A > UBA9042 > UBA9042 > UBA9042 > UBA9042. Next base: position 11,686 of record PBTG01000197.1, read on the forward strand.
ACGTGCCGCGATACCGGCAACGAACCAACCTTCGCGCGAACGATGCTGCCGACGGCGAGACGGTTTGTAGGCGGGCCAACGAGTCGAATGAAGGCGCTCTTGCCCAGAGCCGGCAGGTCGTTTCGGAGCATTCTGAGCCGACCGCTCGCTCGCACTTGGATAATATCCAGGTCGCCATCGCCATCGAAATCAATGAGAGCTTGCGCAACGGCGTCAGGGGACAACACCGGATCGGGCTCGGCGACGGTGCGTATGACGTCGAACTTTTGTCCGTTTTTGTTCAAAAAAAGCAAATCATGCTGCGGCGGATTTGAACTCAAAGCTTTACACGCCAACATCAAGCTCAACTCTCCCGGAGGACACACAGCTGCGGTCCCGATGAAGAGATCATCGCGGCCATCATGGTTAAAGTCAGCCACCAATGGAGACCAATCGGAGGTGTCTCGAGTCCACTCGGCGACGCCCCAAGCCAGAGCCTCATCTGCCCATACAGGCTCAGCAGACGCTGGTACAGGGCGCTGCATGTAGAGCAGTGATGGACCGAGATCGGCGAGCGCGAGGTCCCAAAGTCCATCGGCATTAAAGTCGCCTACGCCCCAGCCCATCCCATGAGCGTAAGAGAGCAACCCATGAGCTGTGCCCTTGCGAACGAGTCCAGATGGAGTCAACTGCAGTTGATGATGAGGTCCAAAATCATCGGTGACCCAGAGCGCACCGCCTTTGTTACCCATGGGCATCACGGCTGCGATGGGACTCAGCGCACCTGGTGGCATCTGCCAACTTTGCGTCTGCTCGGTAAACTTGCCGTTGGCTTCAAGCCGTAGCGCGCGATCGAGCTCCGTTGAGCTGAAGGGCTGGAGCTTATTGAGGAAGCAATAAAACTCCCCTGGCACCTCTTGGCAGGTCAGATTGCCGCAGCCGATCCCTCCGGCTGAGACGCCCGCGTGCAGATCAATGTCGCCGTCGCCATCGATGTCAGCGGGCGTGACGCTGTAGGCGTTCCAATTCATAATCGTTGGCAAGCGTTTGACCGTATCATCGACAAAACCGCCCTTACCGTTGCCTCGCAACAAGAGCAGCCCTGGAGAACCCGCGACCACCAGATCAGGCACCCCATCATTGTTGACGTCCGTGACGGCACAATCTCCCGCCGGAACAAAAAAACTAGCGTTCAGGGACGTCACTTTCACGCCTTTGTTGGGGCCCAACCAGACCCGGACCTCAGAGCTCTGTTTGGTCATGAAGATCAACGCGATGTCGTCATCGCCATCTTGGTCCCAATCAGCCACTGCCGTGCATCGGGCGTAGCTGGGTACGCTGGTGTCGAGTCCCTTAGGCGAGACAGCGGTCAGGCCCTGAGTGCTCAGAGCGCTTAGATCTTTTTTCTGGAGGGCGGGAGGGCCGCTCCAAGGCACATCACTGACAGCGACAGGATTGCTCGGCGAAACCCCTTGATCAGAGCCTGCGCCAGCATCGGACGACACACCAGCATCCAACGTGGTGGCCGCGTCGCCACCTGTACCGCAAGCAGGAGCGATGATGGAGTCCGTCTCTTTGAGGGTTACAGACGTATCGATCTGCACATTGTTGAGGACTGAGCGACGCCCTGAGGGCCACCACACACGCACTTCTTTGATTTGAGTCGCGGCGCCCAGTCCGACGCGTAGGCCGACAGCGCGCATCGCGCCGCGTCCTGGGTGAGCTTCAACGGTCTCAACCCTGGTGGAATTGAGCGTTTGAATCTCCACCACAGCTCCCTCGGTCCCCGGAGCGCTTTCACTTGCCTGCAGGTGAAGGGTCAGATGATGTTGGGTGGGCGAAGCAAGCCACCTGCCCATCCGCAAGACGCCATCAGCGCTGATCCACGCCAACCCTGGCGCTTGCTCGGAGTTCCATCGACCCATGGCGAGTGCAGGGATAACCTCGGCGCTCGGTGCACTAGAGGAAGCCGCCAAGACCGCAATTTTAGGCTTCGCTGAGGTAGACACAGGCCCCCATAACACTTGCCCAGCGGCGGTCTGTCGAGGCTGTGAGCAGCCCGGTTGCGCGTCTCCGGAGGGATGACGCCAACTGGGCAATCTGATCAACTCTGGCCATCCGTCATCGTTGACATCTGCGGGTAACAAGGCGCCATCAGCGTACTCCGAAGCGTTGAGCGCTCCTTGGCCATGCCAGACAGTCGGCTCTAAACCACCGGAGATGCGATCGATGATGCCGTCAAGGTCGAGATCAGTCCAAATGCCTACGCGACTGTGCGACACCGCCGAAGCGTTGCCATACCACCAACTCTGCCCGTCTTGGTTGATCGCTACTCGCCCCGTGCCTTCAGCAGAAGCGAGCCACAAGTCGAGCCATCCATCATGGTTGATGTCTTTGACACTGACGCTCCCACTGATGCCCCAATGCCCACCTTTCCAACGCTCGAATCGCTGCTTTTTTTCGAGGATATTGCGCAGCGTGAGGTCTTCGGCGCCGACGTGACCAGCCTGCGGCGTGCAGCCTTTGCTCTCACAAGAGAACATCGAGCAGCCATCCTGACGGATCGTGTGGCGAGCCAAGTAGATATCGACCCATCCGTCTCGGTCTACATCAGCGCAGACAACAGCCCCCGTCGGTAGTTTTCGTGCGATTGCTGGCAGCCACGTCTCGGTTTTAAAGGCTGGAGATTGCCCTCCGCGAAGAATGCGAGCTCCTCTAGAGGTCGCCAAAATGACATCCTCGATGCCGTCTCGATCCAAGTCAGCGGCCGTACAGTCGAGTACTTGGTCGCCAATGTACAAAGGATATGGCACAGGATTCGACCACCCCTGAACGCTCCTAGATGAGATCCATAAGGTCGGCGCTGTGACCTCGTTGCTCGCAGTCGTTGTCCACGCCAAGTCGTCGAGACCATCGCCATCAAGATCTCGCCAAATCACGCAGCCGCTAGCGTCCTTTGTCACCGTCGGCGTCGTCAATTCAACCCACTTGGCGGGGTCCGCAGCCGCGAAGCCAGGTTTGGCACACTTCGATGTTGGGGGCGCCCACCCTTTAACAGCGCTGATCGGAGCCTGTTGCCACGCCGTACACGCGTCAGTCCCGGTCGAGTCACCATCTTGTTCACTGTCGAGGTCAGCGGCGACATCTTCGACGGTATCGAGCTGTACATCTGTCACAGCATCTGAAAGCTCAGCGTCGACAACCGCATCGCCGCCAGAAGATGAAGTGTCTGTGTCCAAGAGTTGTGCGCCATCGCTTGGGTCGCGACCTTCCCTCGTATCGATTGGATCGACATCTTGCACCACACCGATATCTTCGATGGTCGCAACATCTGCTGCCGTAGATGAGCTTGGCGAACTAGAGCAGGCCAAGGTTGCTAAACAGAAAACAACCGCGAATCCGCTACAGAAGACAAGGTCGTGAAAGCCACCACCAGCGAACCGAAAGACACGGCGGACACCAGCAGACAAGGTTCGTAAAGTCAGAAGCTTACAAGGGAGCGTGCTCAAATTTCTCAGCCTCTTAATCTGAAGACCACCCTCATGGCAGGTCCTCTTGGAGCCAATTTAGCAGAGCCCTAAAGGGCCCTCAATGCCACCTAGATATGACGTGTGGTCGAGCTTAGCGATTGAGCCCGTCCGCTCGTGCTTGCAAACGTCGAACGCGTCGTTCTTCACCACGCCTCCAACAGTCTCGGTGTTCATCGGTGAGCAAATCCAGCGGCGGAACTTGTTGTGGCTCTCCCTGAGTGTCTACGCACACAAAGGTGGTAAATGCTTCGAGAGCTCTTTCGCGACGACCATCGATTTGCTCTCGATCCACTCGCACCCGAATCTCGATGGAGGTGCGTCCCGTCCATGTTACCCGCGCGATGATGACCA
>PBTG01000198.1 GCA_002726535.1 Myxococcales bacterium
CAAAAAGCGTATCGTTGCCCACTCGTAACACGAGGCGTCCCTCAGCTGGCTCAGGTGCGGTGAGGGCCAGATGCCAAAAGGTCAGGCGGACCTGTTCTGAAGCTCGAATCTCGTCGATCAAAACGTTCTGAGCCGTCACGAATCCACATGTGCCCGTGTCCACGTCAAGGAGCCCTTCACTCGTGTCGACGCCGTCGGACAGACACTCGGTGACCGCATCGGGGAACTCGACAACAAAGGGGTCTTGGTCTCTCGGGATGGCCTGCCATTGCTCAGGTGCCATGACCTCTACAGGTATCGTACGAGGCGGTGGTGGCTCGGTCCCGCAAGCGTTCGCGAAGGTGAGCACCAACAATGCCACAAAGGACAAGCGCGACCTTGTTGTTCCATTCGATAACTGGCCCACAGTCCTCAACAAATGACTCCCGAGTGCTAACAATCCACGGAGATCTTGCCGCAAGGTCACGCCTTGTGCACCCTCAAGGTCTACTCTCGACCCCTTACACGATGCAAGTAACTGGTCAACAGCGGCAAGAGCCAATCGCAACTCCAGAGCGCAAGGTCGGAAGCACTCCGAGCTTTTCGCGCCGTATTGTCATGCTCTTACTCGTCATGATGACCTGGCTCTACTCGTTCAGCTATCAGCCGATTTTACACAATCCAAATGAAATGGTTCGACTCTATGCGACTGCAGCACTCGTCGAGACCGCGAGCTATCAAATTGACCCCATGCGCAAACGTTGGGGATGGGTAAACGACGCTGCGCTCTTCAAGGGACACTTTTTTAGCGTCAAAGGGCCGTTGACGACATGGCTAGCTGCACCGGGATATGTGATCGCCCTGGGGATCGCGAAGCTCCAAGGACAGCCACATCCGAAGCTCTCTCATGCGCTGTGGTGGTCGCGTTTGTCGTCGACCATTGTGCCTACACTGCTTTTTCTCTGGTGGCTGTTGCCGCTACTTGGCGAGGTGATCAGCGTGCCCCTTGGCCGCGACGCGCTGTGGTTGACCTTGGCACTCGGCTCCAATGGTTTTGCCTACTCAGTGATGATGGTGAGCCACATGATCGCTGGCGTCTGTGCCTACATCGCTTGGCAACGGATAAGTTCGAAGCCTGATCACCCCAAAGCTTGGCTCTATACAGGCATCTGGATCGCAGCGACCACCGCCGCTGAATATACCGGAGTAGTCATCAGTGTTGTGCTGATGGTCGCTGCGTTGATGCAAGCGAGGGGCACCAAGTCTCGAGGTTGGTTGATCGCAGGGGCCATGATCCCGACGACGCTTGTGATGCACATGCAATGGGCCTGTTTCGGCAATCCATTGAGCCCTGGCCATCTGCATATGGAAAACCCATCCTTTCGCCAATTCCACGAGCGCGGTGTCTTTGGAGCCGACCATTTCTATCCGGAAGCGGCCAGTCAACTACTCTTGAGCCCAACCTTTGGTCTCTTTGTGCTTTCGCCAATTTTACTCTTTGGATTGCTTGGGATCTGGCGGTGTCTTCGTAGCGCTCAACCGTGGACATCGGGAGGCAAACTAGCCGTATTGACCGTGGGATTGATGTGGTTCGAATGTGCCTGGCTCAGCAACTGGCGAGGCGGCTGGACCGTTGGACCGAGATACCTGACACCAATCTTACCTTTGATGGTTTGGCTCAGTGCAACTGGACTCCAATGGGCGTTTGAGCGTCAACGATTGGTCGCCTCAGCCTGGGCTTGGGCAGGGCTGGTAATCGGTCTCGTGTTGGCGGGTCTACCGAGCGCGATCTATCCCCATGTGCCAGAGACCATGACGCGCCCGATCCCCGAACTTATCTGGCCTGCGTTTGAGTTTGGTTTTGCTCCACAAACTCTCGGCTCAATGCTCGGGCTTCAGGGTCGTTGGGCCTGGGCTCCCTTGTGCGGCCTGTTGACCGCCGCAGCCCTAGTGCCCTTGTGGCCGTCGAAGCCGGCGGCCGTATCGTCCTTGAAGACCCAGCGAGTGATCGCTCTCGGCTCATGGTTCATCGGACTGATGTTACTCAGTGCAATGATGACTCCCTCTTTCATGAACCCTGCAGTGCGAACCAGCGCGACCCTCTCTCGAGGATTTATTTTGGGCAACTGGCACCCTGCTGGGCATGACGATTTCGCTCGACACCGGAGCCAGAGAACTTCATCCCCCCAGCAGCTTGTCACCCTATTGTTGAGGCAAGGTCGAGCCCGACAGGCAACCTCATTGCTGCCCAAACTCCCCCAAGCCGAAGCCAAGGAGATAAAAAAGCGTTACAAAGCGCTCTTTGAGGCATCGCACGTGCAATCACAACAGCGTCAGCCACGCCGTTAATAGAGGGTCGACGCCCACAGATACTTCGCTCAACGAGACCTTGCTCATGTCCACTACATCGAGTGTACAGCCACCGAAGCAACGAGATCAGGGAGCAATTCAGGCCCCATACGTCCACGACAAAACCACCGCGCAGCAAGTGTGGGCGGGTCTACGCCTTAGATGCCCCATCTGCTGGGAAGGGCCAATGTGGCGAGGCCCCCTGCGAATGGCTGAACGCTGTGATCACTGTGACTGGCACTTTGACCGAGGCAATGGCTACTTCGTTGGAGCAATGTACGTCAGCTATTGGATCTCCGTGTTTTTCGGACTTTGCGTGACCGTCGGACTCTACGCCACAGGCCTGTCTTGGGGCTGGGTCGCTCTGATCGCTGTGAGCGCCATTACACTCTGGGGGCCTTTCGTCGCCTTGCCTTATTCACGTCTACTTTGGATCTGGGCTGAACAACGCACCCTGCACCACGGCGAGGAAGATGACGCTCGAAACCGCTATGAAATGATGGTCCGCGCCGGCAAGCGACCCTTTCGGGTCGTACAGGGGCAATCAGGGGTTCAAGCTCAGGACCACACCAACGTTGCCATCGACGCTGACGCCGAGTCCCGGCGACCAGACGGGGCCAGCTGCCAAGAGCACGCCGATTGAAGTCGCGGAACTGAGGGCTGCCTGCCAACTGATTTCAGCTTGTATTGGCACGCGAGCACTCAAGCCGCTAATTTGTCCAGCTGCAACCGCAACCGGTGCGCTAATGGCGCAGATCAACGAGTTGTTGGACCAATGCCAACCCGACGCGATCCACGCGTCCAATGCCAGTCCGCCACCGACCTGCACGCCGGAAGCGAAGGCACCGACCGCGACCCCTGCTTGCCAAAAGCGTGGTCCTCGCGCGGAGCTGAGCGAAACGCGTCGGCCGGCCCAAGCCGCGAAATGGTCCCGCGGTAGACGCGCGGAAACCGCCAAGCTCCAGGCCGTGTCAGTCACGTCGACAGCCAGCGAAACGGATGGCGCGCCAACGACGACCCTGACATTGGCGTTTGGGACTCCGTGCCGCAGGCTCTGAGCAGACCCATAGACCTCAGTACTCGCCAACCAGCACAGAGCGACCGCAACGCAACGCAGATACACCTGGGCTTTCATTGGCTGACCTCCAACCCAGGGAACTGCCCCGCTGCCAGGGCTTTGTAAGCGTTCGTTGCCCCCAACAGATGGGTATCGACAAACGCGTCGATTAGGCGAAGAGCGTCATCGCGTAGCGCAGCGACCGGGCGAGCAGGAGTATCGTCTGAGGCGAGGTCCGCGGCACTGTTGCCATCGGTCCAAGCGTAATGATGCATCCCGGTCACCATCCCCAACCACCGAGGCTGCGGCAGACGCTCAAAGCCTTCTCTTACGTCTGTGGGAGTTGCTAGCGGATCTCTTTGCCCGCCCACAGTCAACGACGGAGAGCCGGCTCTAGTTTGAAGGTCAGTGCCGCTGGCGGCAAAGCCAGCCAACATCACCAAAGCGTAAAAACGGTCGTCTTGCGCCCACCTCATGGCGGCGACGACGGCACCAAGCGAGTGGCCAACGAGGACCGTTGATTCAGCCTGCAACGCTGACGACAATACCCCGTCATTAGCCGAAGCGGTCTCAAGCCAATCGAGCGCAGCGGACACATTACCTTGTTCCAACAGAGCAAGTTCGGCCTTGTGTGCTGGCGCGGCGACGAGATATCCCCGGCTGGCGAAGTGCCCTGATAGCCATTGATAGCGGCTCCGATTCACAAGCCCACCGTGAACCAGCAACACTGCAGGAAAAGGTCCCTTTGCACCCAATTGACCCGAAGAATCCGCAGGCCAGCAAACGGTCATCTCAAAGGAGTCCCAAGCCCGTACTGGGACCAAGACCTCCGAGCATCCCACACCGTACGGACCAGGTTTTCCCAAACCACCGCGAGTCGCGTCGGGCTCAAAGAGCATGTACTCGGCTTGCTCGGGGAAAGGCGTACAAGCGACCGCATGGACAATCGTGGCAATCAACAACCAGCGCATCGCTTACTCTCCATGACTCGGAACCCACAGCAGGCCCAGGTAACTCAACTCAAGGCAACGCGCATTGTCTGCGATCTCTTCGTCGACAACCTCCACCTGACTCAACCAGGCCCGGTGAATGCCGACGACTGCGTCAGAGATGTGACGCTCTCGCTCAGCGAGCGCGTCAAAGGCCTCCTGTAAATCTTGATGACGGGACAATAGACCACGTTGCCGATCCTCTGCGAGTTGACGACGCTCAATCGCTGCAGCCAGTTTCGATGGAGCGACAAAGCCACGAATCGTAGCGTTCATAAGGGCCGCCGTTCGCTCGATTTGTTCATCCGCGGCGATCGCTGAGGCCGCGTCAGCCATTGCTTCATTGAGCTTGTACTGGGTCTGCTCAAGTTGGCGTTTCCAGTCGATCATCTGTTTCGATTGAGCGCTCAAATAGCTGGAGGCCTCTGTGTCTGATCGCCGCATGGCAACGGCCTTACAACGTTCAATAAAGAGTTCCTTGGACTCATCAGAACGACTCATCAAGCCCAGCGCACGATTGCGAAATACCCGAACAACGCCTGTGCTCTGCGCCCAACCTTGCAGAGCTTGCCTCGCTCGACTCCACCATCCCATAGAATCGATGGGTGCACCTACCTCAAGCGGACGCCCACGGACAGGCGCCTGCTCAGTGATATCGCGCTCATCCCAATCCACATGCAGCGCCTGACCGACATCAAAGGTCTCCGACAACATCGGCAAGACCAACTCCCACTCTTGAGTCAAGCGTCCTGCAGTCAGTTCGAACGCCACTTGCATTCGGACCAAAACAACAGGTTTCAGACAGCGCCCATCCGGGTCTCCGCCGACGAATGCCAACCACGAGGCGGAACGCCGGGCGAAGGCTACCGGCACACCCTTTGCTGGGCCGGGAAGAGCGACCGACTCGACTCGCTGGACATCTGTAGACGCCGCCTCAATCGTCCTGGAGACCCAGGGCTCTTGTGGCGTCTCAATAGACATCGAGGTGCGCTGCATCCGCACACTTGGGGGCTCTTCGCGCCGCTCGACCTCGGTGGGCGCAGACACAAGCGAGTCTTCAGGTTGAGACTCAATGTCGGCTGGAGGCTCGAGGCGTGCAATCTCATTGAGCGTCATTGGACCTCTGAGATACGACAACGCCCACCGTGTCTGAAAGATCTTCGGTTGTGTAGCGTCGGTGCTGTAGAGCAAGAAAGAGCGCTTGGCCAACCCACCGATCAAGCTCTCATAATCGGCGTCCGTTCCGCTAGAACGTAGCGCTTCTATGATCCTCGCCTTGTCTCGCTCAGTCGAAAGCCTGCCTACCATCCAGGTACCAGCATTGCTCATCGCCTTGTAATCCAAGTCCACAGGGTTTTGCGTCGCCAAAACGACTCCGACTCCATGCGCACGTGCCTGTTTGAGCAAGGTCAAAATCGGACGTTTAGAGGGCGGATTTTCGGTCGGCGGCGCAAAACCGAACACCTCATCCATGTACACCAGTGCTCGCAAGTCGCTGGTGCCGGGTTGCCGACGCATCCAGGTCACCACCTTAGATAACAACAGGGTCACCACAAACTGTCGCTGTGCCTCCTCGAGGTGAGGCAGGTAGATGACGCTGCCGCGAGGTCGCCCGTCGGCAGTAAAGAGCAAGGTCTCAATGTCCAGGGCGGGTCCTTTCATCCAGACCGAAAATGAGGGCGACGCGATGACGGCGTTGAGGCGCATGGCGAGTTTATTGCGGGACCGAGCCGGAAAAAATTCGTCGAGTTCAAAGACGCCGAGGCGACGAAGCGGTGGATCGGCAACTTCTAAGATGAGGTCACCGATTTCCAAGTCGCGCCCAGCTCGCCAAGCTCGCTCGATGAGATGAGAGAGTAAAATGTGCTCTTTGCTCGAGATCGGGTCGGCCTCGATTCCGGCGAGGACCAAAAAACTCGAAACAAAACTCTCAATCTCAGCGCGCAAGGCCTCAGCGTCGTCATCAAAGGGTGTCTGAGGCGCTCGCAGCGAACCGAGCACATTGATCGGCTGGCCCACTGATGAGCCAGGAGTCCAGACGCAGACCTCAGCCGTAGCACCGAGGCTGGCGACATCTTGAGCGCCGAGCCCCCATTGTCCGAGGCCTTTGCGCCAATGCTCAGCAGTCTCGACCGAAGCCTCAGCAACTGTCTGCTCGCTACGTTGCGTAGCGTTGCTGTCGATCCATGGAGAAAAATCGCTGGCAGAGAGCGTATCGAAACCCAGCGCGAGATTGCCCATGTCTCCCTTTGGATCGATGACCAAGGCTGGAACCCCGCTGCGGAGCACCTCTTCGAGCAGCACCACACCCAAACCCGTCTTTCCTGAGCCTGTCATGCCGACGATAACGCCATGGGTCGTCAGCGCGCTGCGGGGATATCGCAACTGTTGCTCGACCTCATCGCTCGGTGTCGATCCGCCTAAGAAGAGATCGCTTTGGCTTTGGGTCATCGGAGACTCCACCATGTGTTGGAATAGGTCCCGATGGTTTCGCGATTTGTGCCTCACCGCAAGAGGTCACTTTGAAACAACAACCGCTTTTTCAATCATAATCGGATAGCTGTAGCCGGACCCAAAATCTCGATTGAGAGCGACACGTCCGCGCACAGTCACGACGTCACCGATCGCGACTAAGAGCTGATCCATCGTCACCGTGATGTCATGGTTCCCATCACTCGCGCGGCCAGAGCCGTCCTGCATGTGAAGCCATGCGCGGTCTAAAATCGCATCATTGGCCTTAACGACGCGCCCTCTTATGGTCACCAACTGGCCAGCCAGCGTTGCACCTTTTGCGTGGACAGCAGCGATCAGGACGGAGCCATTGGCTCGATCGGGCCCGACCTTCGATGGGACATCTTTGACTGACGCTGGCTGGACGGTGGGTTTGGCGACGCCAACATCATTGCCCTGAAGATGACCAAACCAGACCTCTTTGAAGACTCGTTTGAGAACTTTCGATCGGAAGTTGGTCATCTTCATCGCACGCACCAGCGCCACCTTCTGCCCCACAGTGACCTTGGCGGCCGTCACTGCACACCACTTTTTGGCAACTCGAAGGTAGGTGTAGCGGCCTGCCTGTATCACCTCTTCGACCACCCCAGAGGGCGCATCAGATGGAGCCGATGGATGAGTCCCTGCGGAGCCGGCCTCGCCCTCAATCGGTGGGTGTCCGGCGGGCAATTGTTGACTGTGGCCGGGAGGCAAGGGCCCGGCGCTCCGCTGACGCCCAGTCTCCGCTTGAGCCACGGCGCGCACGAGTTCTGCCGCACCTTCGGTGCTCACAGACTTTTCGATCTTTGCCTCACGGACCTTGGCAACGACTTCCGCGGG
>PBTG01000199.1 GCA_002726535.1 Myxococcales bacterium
CGACCGAGAAGCCAAGCTTGACGCTCCGATAGGTCAACTCGATCTGAAAGACGTATCCGCCTCCAAAAATTTCATCTAATGGCAGCGTCTCCAAAACTCGACGTCGGAAACACTTAAAGCCCCCGGTTAAATCTTTGAAGGGAAGCCATAAAATGGCTTGCGCATAGATGTTGCCGCCACGAGAGATCATCTTGCGACCCACACCCCAATCGGTTGTCCCACCTCCCTCGGTGTACCGGCAGCCGATGACCACATCGTGCTCTTGAGCCTGCTCGATAAACATCGGCAGATATTTGGGCTGATGTGAAAAGTCACAGTCCATTTCAAAGATGAGGTCATAAGAGCGCTCCAAGGCCCACTTAAACCCTGCGATATACGCACGTCCCAATCCCTCTTTTGCGGTCCGGTGAAGCACATAAACACGCTGGTCGTCAGCGGCGATCTTGTCTGCGAGTTGACCGGTCCCATCGGGGCTATTGTCGTCGATGACCAAGATGTCCACTTGAGGGACGACGTCGTGGATGGCCTGTACCATGAGGGGTAGATTTTCAACCTCATTGTAAGTCGGCAGGCAGATGACGGTATTCGGATGGCTCATAGACGCTCGTTCTCCTGTGTTCGCCCTATACTGCACCGCGACCTGTTTCGCTAGCAACAGAGGCGCTTCTAGCGCTCATAAAGCCCTTCCAATATCTCAGCGTATCTGCTGAACATCTGCTTGCGGCGTAGCTTACCCGTCGGCGTCAACTCACCTTCGGCGATCTGAAGCGGTCTGTTGAGGATCGCGAAATTTCGAATCATTTCGTAACTTGCCAGACGCTGATTGCTCTGCTCAACGATTTGTTGGATAGCGCGAAACACATTCGGATCGTTTGCCAGCACACGATAGGAGGCAAACTTGGTCTGTGTCTCTTCGCACCACCGCCGCAATGCGTCCTCATCGAGTACAAGCAGGGCCACGAGGTGACGGCGACCCTCGCCATGGACCATCGCCTCAGCGATCAAAGGATGTGACTTGAGTTGAGCCTCAACATTCTGAGGAGCGATGTTCTTACCGCCGGCCGTGACGATCATATCTCGTTTGCGATCGGTGATCCTCACAAAGCCGTCTCTATCGATCTCGCCGATGTCACCGGTGTGGAGCCAGCCCATCTTGTCGATCATGCGAGCGGAACTCTTTGGATTATCGTGATATCCGCTCATCAACGTCGGTGAACGCACCAAGATCTCGCCGTCCTCAGCCAGGGCGATCTCGGCCCCTGCGATCGGCCTTCCGACCGTGCCGAACTTATAGCGTTGAGGCGTATTCAAGGTGACCGCTGCACAGGTCTCGGTCATTCCGTAGCCCTCCAAGACCTGCAACCCAAAGGCGTGAAACCACTCCGCGAGCCGGGGAGACAAGGCCGCTCCACCGCAGACGACAAATCGGAGCCGCCCGCCAAGCCGACGCGGTAGCGCATCCAAAACTGTTTTTTTGGCCAATGCGTAGCGTCGGGCCAACCCCCCCGCGGGCTGCTGACCCTGTTGACGCAACTGGCTGACCTCAAGCCCAGTGGCCACTGCACGGGAAAATAGATGTCGCTTGATCCGACCGCCGCGCTGAATCTGATCGAGGGTCTGTTTGTGAACCTCTTGAAGAAGTTGTGGAACCACTGGCCAGACCGTCGGTGCGGAACTCTCGAGGTCGTCAATCAGCGTATTTCGCCCCCTTGGAAATACCAGTTCTGCACCGCTGAGTACGCTCGTCCAGGCCACGACGCGAGCAAAGATGTGCGATAGCGGCAAGCCCAATAGGACTGAATCTCGATCGTTCAGAGGCAACGCATCTTGAAGCCCCCGAATCTCGGCCAGCATCGCCCCGTGACTCAGAACGACTCCCTTGGGCCGCCCGGTAGTCCCAGAGGTGTATACGAAAGACAAGGGTGAAGCTTCGTCCAGTGAAGCTAGACGCGTTTGCAACTCTTCATGCGTCTCAAGTGAGGCCTGCTCCTTGAGGTCATCGAGCGAGATCACCCACTCGTCGTCGGGATTGATCATCATCTGCACGTTCAGTTGATGTTCAGCCTGCGGGGCATGCTCGCTAACGGCGTCACGCAGATAAATCACGCGTTTGACGTCAGTCAACTGACTGCGGACACGTAAGATTTTGTCGAGTTGGACTGGGCATCCGACAACGACAAATTGCGCCCCACTGTCGGCGATAATCCAAGCCAGATCACGGCTCATAGAACTTGTATAGGCCGGCACGACGACGCCCGCAGCGAGCATGACCGCGCTGTCCATCAAGAGCCACTCCGCGGAGGTGTCCGCCACCAACAGGACCCGACCTTGCGGCTGTAGTCCTAAGGACACGAGACCTGCAGCGCATGCACGCGCAGCCACTTTCCAGCGAGACGCCGACAAGCTTTGCCACGCCCGCTGTTCACAGCGTCTGAGAAGACCGCGACCCGCGTGGGTGCCCGCGGCCTGTAAAAACGCGTGCCCAACCGAGGCGGGTGTCAAAGAGCGATCAGAGAGTTGAGTCCGGCTCATGGCCTAAACGGTGGACTACCGAGGGGGCTCCTGTCTAGGGGAGTCGATGGCTGCAAAGGGTCAACCTAAGTACAGCGCTTGCCGGGGCTAACAGAGGGCTTTACACTCAGGGGCGTGAAGGGCCATCTCGCAGGACTGACCCAGCGACGATGCAGAGGCTAAACCGAGGCATGCAAACCATGAGACACCGCACATCGAGCAGCAAAATGTTCGTACTTTTGTGCTTCACGCTCTTGGCGTCATGCTTGGGGTGCAGCGGCGCTGAGCAGCAAATACACCATTTGCTAGGTGTCGAAGATCAAGACAAGGCAGCAATTCAGGTCGCGACAAGCAGGCAACTACAGCTGGGATATCAAATCTCATCTGTTGCTGCTCAGGACGATGCACTCGATTTCTGCCATGAAATGTGCACCAGAAGTGCGGAGAGTTGTGGACTCTCGGACGATCTTTGTGCATACAGCCGCGCGTACCCAGATGTGGGTGCGCTCGTCGCTCGCTGCCGCGTGAGCAGGGAACGCTGCAAAGAACATCGTCGCAAGGTACCGCGACAATGCATCTGCGACGGGTTCTAGACGACCCTACAAATCCACGGCTCTACCGCCACCATCGACCTCCGGGTCGCTTCCCGAGTTCATCATGAATCGTGTCCGAAACATCGGCATCATTGCGCATGTCGACCATGGAAAAACCACTCTAATCGATGAAGTGCTGACACAATGCGGCGCAGTCGGCAGGGCTGGCCTTGCGCACGAACGCGTGATGGACAGCAACGACCTGGAGCGTGAGCGCGGCATCACAATTTTGTCGAAAAATACGGCTGTGCAGTACCAGGGCCAGGTCTTGAATATCGTCGACACTCCTGGTCACGCCGACTTCGGCGCTGAAGTCGAGCGTATTTTACGGATGGTCGACTCCGTTTTGCTTTTGGTCGACGCGGCCGAGGGGCCAATGCCGCAGACCCGTTTTGTGTTGGGCAAAAGCCTGCAGTTGGGACTACGCCCGATTGTTGTGATTAACAAGGTCGATCGGCCTGATCGTGACCTCGATCGAGTGCTCGATGACGTGTTTGACCTCTTTGTTGCTCTCGACGCGAGCGAAGAACAACTCGATTTTCCGATTATCTATGCGAGCGGCCGTGACGGCTATGCACTCCACGAGCCTGAAGACGAGCCCAAAGATTTGACGCCCTTGATGGACGTTATTATGGAGCATGTGCCTCCTTGTGATTTCGATCTCGACGGTCCACTGCAACTGCAGGTTTCAACCCTCGATCGAGATGATTTTTTGGGGCGTATCGCGATCGGGCGAATCTATCGTGGCCGCATAGCTAAGGGTGATCGACTCGTACAGATTCGAGCCGACGGCTCCACCCAGCCTTTTCGTGTCAGTAAGCTCATGGGCTTCCTGGGGACCGAACGTGTTGATATCAACGAGGCCAATGCTGGAGATATCGTCGCGCTTGCAGGTGTAGGCGACGTGACCGTCGGCGAAACCCTCTGTCCCGAGTCTGCGCAAGACCCCTTGGCGGCGATTCCAATCGATGAGCCGACGCTAAGTATGGAATTTATGGTCAACGACTCGCCCTTCTCTGGTACTGAAGGCAAGTTTGTGACCAGCCGCAACATCCGCGAGAGATTGGCTCGAGAACTCGAACACAACGTCAGCCTCCTGGTCGAGGAAACCGACCGTCCAGAGGTCATGCTCGTCAAAGGCCGCGGCACAATGAGCCTGTCTGTGCTCATTGAGACCATGCGTAGAGAGGGTTATGAACTGCAGGTTGGCGCACCCAAGGTGATCACTCGAACAACCAGCAGCGGACAAACTGAGGAGCCCTACGAGGAGGTCGTAGCCGAATGTGAAGACAGCTTCACAGGCGCTGTGATTGAAAAGCTATCGAGCCGTGGTGGCGAACTCCAGGACATGCGTACTGGAGGCGACGGTACGACTCGTATGGCCTTTGTGGTCCCCTCGCGTGGCCTAATCGGCTATCGCTCCGAGTTTCTGACTGATACGCGTGGCACCGGCGTGGTGTTTCACAACTTCAGCCATTACGGCCCCTGGCGCGGCATCATCCGACGACGTAAAAACGGCGTCCTGGTTGTCTTAGAGAAGTGCTCGACCACAGCCTACAGCCTCTTTACGTTGCAAGAGCGAGGGCAGATGTTGATCGGACCTGGGTTCGACGTCTACCAGGGCCAAGTCCTTGGAATTCATGCTCGTGACAACGACCTGGTGGTCAACCCTGGTAAGGGAAAGAAGCTCACCAACGTCCGCTCCGCTGGTGCTGATGACAAGCTCATTCTGACCACACCGAAAGAGATGAATCTAGAGGCTTGCTTGGAGTTCATCGACGACGACGAACTGGTCGAGGTCACTCCGGAAAATATCCGTCTGCGCAAGCGCTACCTCGACCACAACGAGCGCAAACGTTACGAAAAGCGCAAAAAATAAACGCTTGCTTAGCCGAGTCTAAAGCTTGCGAAACGCCGCGCGGAATCCGCAGAGATCAGGCCATTGGACAAGAGTGCTTGGACGTGCTGCTCGAAAGACTGACCCGTTGGGGCGACCATCTGCTCCGCCACTCGCGCGTAGTCTTTTCCTTCTCGGATGAGCGCAGTGACAGTCGGTGTTGGCGCCAAAAATTCAACTGCCGGGATACACCGCTTTCCATCAGCTGTCGCAAATAGATGAGTCGCGCAGATGCCTCCAAAGACACCAGCGAGCCGCTCCGGCGATACCTTAGACGTGGAGATTAGTTGACGCAGGCCGGTGACGACGCGGGCTGACCGAAGCGACGCGATGACCAACTTGCCAGACTCTGCCGCTGCGAGTGCAGCCTCCCAAGCTGCTGAGTCGGAGGGGTCATCGACTGCGATCACATCTGTGTCCTGTCGAGCCGCACCCAGGATGCCGCTCGCGAATGAGGCGCAATCGACGCCGACCTCTCGCTGAGAAATCCAAGCTAGCTTGTCGTCGTGATAGACATTGATAGGCGACTCAACGGTCGCCATGTGCCGAGGACCAGTCGACTGCGTATTGATCGCGTCTACCAAACCGGCCAGCGTACTCGAACGCCCATGGCCCGCACTGCTACATACCAACACGAGGCCAGAAGGGTTGAGCACCCAGTTGGCGAAGTGTTGGGGCAGTTGTAAAGCTGCCAGTCCTCTTGCCGTTGCTGGCAGCGCTCGGACGGCGATCGCAGGCAAACCTCGTTGACGGTAGACATGAACTCGAAAACGACCGACTCCAACGATGCTGTAGGTCGTGGTGATGTCATGACCAGCCAAAAATCGCTGCAAGCGCTCTTTGGTCAGCACCACGTCGACCATCTGAGTCAGCGTGTGGCCATCATAGAGTTGAGAGTCTTTGCGGGAGATCAGGTGACCCACTCGTCGAAATAGTGGGGGCTGATCGGCCTTGAGATGGATATCTGAGAGTCGCCGGTCCGCGGCAAACTTCAGCAGTTCCTCTAGGCGATCTTTCGCCGTGTTCATCGGCGCCTCCTGCGTATGACTCTATGCGTGGCGTTGAGCCTATTTCTTTTTCGCTTTTTTCGCTTTTTTCGGAGCCGGTTTCGCGGCCACAACCTTCTTAAACTTGATGCGTTTTTTCATTCGATAAATGGCCACACGACGGCCTCGAACACGCGCTGTACGTCGCTTGAAAATGCTTGGCGCAATAACCAACGTGTAGGGCTCATAACCTTCCGTACGAGGGGTCAGTACGACGACGTTTTCCTGGTCTCGAGCCAAGCCCATGATCACGAGCGTCTTGTTGCGCCCAGTGTACTCGTGGTTTTCCCAGGTGCTTTTTCCATTGACGGTGAATTTTACGAATTCAAAACCAGTGCTCAGCACAGCCTCCCCTGGTACATCGGGGTTGTCTGGAGCGGCCCAGATCACACTCGGAGCCAGTACGGCGACGACGAGAGCAAGCACGGCAATTGTGCGGTATTTCAAGCGGTTTTTCATCTGGAATGTCCTCTTTCATTTGGGTCGGTACGAATGCATCGCTACAGGTAGCTAAAGAGCATAACGACTCTGTCTTACAAAGACTTCAGTCAGCGTCCGTCTCGGCTGGCTGAGTCGTGCCCTCAGCATCGATGAGCCGCTGCTCTAGTAGAGCGATGCGTTGTTCGAGCGTTTCGATGCGGGCAGCAAGGACAGAGTTGTCCGATACGTTGTCTTTGGCTGCGGCCCATTTGATAAAGAGCTGACGCACGCTTGCATCGACCGACCTCGAAAGCTCAGCTGCAGACTGGGGTAACATAGATGAGTTCTCACCCTGTTGCGCTCCATCCTCAAATCCTTCGAACTCTTCACTACGCCATTTTCCAACGGTACGTTCAGCCTCATCACGCCATTTTCCGACGGTACGCTCGGTCTCATCGCGCCACTTGCCAACGGTACGCTCGGCATCGCGCTGTACGCGACTGACCGGATCGCTGATGTGCTGTTGGATGTAATCGCTGCCCGACGTGAGGATACGCTTGATCTCGTGCAAAGACACGCCACTGCGCTTTTTTCTTTTGCTGTCGATCAAGGCCTGCGCCAAGGTCACTTCAGTCAGATCATCTTTGGTTTTGTTGTCGATGACCTGAACATCTTGTCCGGCCTGGACCATGGTCGCCACCTCTTGGAGCGTGACGTAACAAGAGCGAACCGTATCGTACATCTTGCGGTTCGCGTATCTCTTGATCAAACGTGGCTCGACTGAACCGGCTGTGCTCATCGCCCAGGCCTCCCTGATGCTCCATGGTCAAAACGCTATGGATGCCATCACTGAAATAGACTGACCTGTTATGGCGCGCTGCGTCAACCAGCAACGTATCGCGTTATCTAAATGACTTTGACGAGGAAGTAGCGTTTCTTGCCCACGCGAACCACCGCCAGCTGATTGTCGATAAGGTCGCTGAACTCAGCGTTGGGATCGGCGCCAAGACGAACACCGTTGACGCTTATACTCCCTTGTTTTAGTGCGCGCTTGGCGTCTGAGTTCGACGTAAAAGCAAAGCCTTGGGCCTCGCCCACTAACAAACAACGGACGCCCTGCGTACCCAAAGTCTCCCTGGAAATCGAAGCGCTCGGTACGTGAGCAAAGATCTCGGTGAGGACCTCGGCAGGCACACCCTGGACTTGGCCTGTGAAGAGTACTTCTGTGGCTCGTTGTGCCTGCTCAAGCCCAGCCGCACCGTGAACAAAACGCGTGACTTCTTGGGCCAGTAGACGTTGGCTGTGGCGTTTGTGGGGCGCCTGCAGATGCTCTTGAACATTGTCTTCAATACTCTGCTGATCGAGGAGTGTGAAGTAACGTAGATAGTCGGCGACATCGTCATCAGAGACCTGTAACCAAAACTGATAAAAGGCGTATGGCGAGGTGCGGTCTGCATCGAGCCATACAGCTCCGTCTTCAGTTTTGCCGAATTTTTTCCCTGATTTACTGGTGATCAAAGGAGAGGTCAGCGCAAAAGGCTGGCCCAGCTCAGAGACGCCCGAACGACGGATCAGGTCGATTCCGCTGACCATATTGCCCCACTGGTCCGAACCACCTAGTTGAGCCTGACAGCCATGCTCGCGGTACAGAGCCGCGAAATCGAAGGCCTGCAAAAGCATGTAGCTGAACTCTGTGTACGAGATCCCTTGATTTCGCTCATCGAGCCGAGTCCGTACCGAATCTCTTTGCACCATGGCGTTGACACTGAAGTGTTTGCCTACATCCCGTAAGAAAGGCAGCAAGCCCAAATCACCAAGCCAATCGAGGTTGTTGACCATCACAGCCGGGTTGTCACCGTCGAAATCCAAAAATCGTGACAATACGCCGTGTAATGCCTCAGCGTTGGCGCGCACCCTGTCATCTGTAAGCAAGGTCCGCTCAGCGGACTTGCCGCTCGGGTCACCGATCAATCCAGTACCGCCACCCACTAAAGCTACCGCTCGATGGCCGGCTCGCTGTAGGCGAACCAAGTTCATGATCTGCAGCAGTGAGCCCACATGAAGGCTCGTGGACGTTGGGTCAAACCCAATGTATGCCGCAGTCCGACCGGCTAGCGCCTCGCGAGCCACCGGCTCATCGGTCACTTGGTGGATTAGACCTCGCCATTTAAGTTCATCGTAGAGACTTGTTTTTGTCATGGTCGTTGCCCTTGTGCAGCCTCATCTTGGGCGGCACGGACGGTGATCTTGAAAGTCAGTGGAACGTCACTCTTGTCGTCAACTGGAGGTGCCATAATCAACCAGTCGCCTGCCTGCTTAGGACGCCAGCGCGCAGTGCCCGCGTCCGAGACCTTCAGCACTTGAGCCTCACCGAGAGCGTCGTTCATGACGACGAAAAAACCAACGGCGATTTGCCCCTTGGAGCCACCGGTGTTGTCGACGCGAGTGGTGGTGAGTATGACCTGATCCTGTACCACCGGCTCGGTTTTTGAGGAGTGAAGCACCAC
>PBTG01000029.1 GCA_002726535.1 Myxococcales bacterium
CTCCTTGGCGCAGCGTAACTCGCCGCTGATGAAAGCCGCACAAGCAGACTTGGCCAGCTACCAGAGCCTGCTCAGCCAGGCCAACTCAGGACGCTTTCCACGCTTCGAAGTCACGGGTTTTTTCGCACCCTTGCCTCAAAAACGTGTGGGAACCGATGGCAGCAATTGGCTCAAAGACTGGGACTGGAGTTCTTTGTCTCCCTTGGTGACAGCGCAGTTGAGCTTTAGCCAAGTGCTGTGGACCTTCGGGAAAATCGACGCCCTTCGCGCCGCAGCCAAGGCTGGAATCGATATCGGTCGGGCGACGACCCAGGTCGCCAAAATGGAGTTGCACTACCGGATCTCTCAAGCGTGGTGGGGCGTGGTATTGGCCAAAGAGATGACTCAAATCATCAGCAAAGGCTCGGTCCAACTGCAGCGGCAACGAGCCAGGTTGGAGCGGGAGCGAGATCAAGCTGAAGATGAGGATAAGCCTTTTGATGAGACCCGATTGCTTCGACTTCGACTGGCTGAAGCGGACCTGCAAACCAAAGTGCGGCAGGCTAAAAGAGCGGCAGCACTGGCGACCGACACGCTCAAGGCGACCTTAAACCTGTCTCAACTGGCGAAAGTGACCCCAAAATCTTCTCGAATTGAAGCGCTGGATCTCAAGCTCTTACCCATCGCGGCCTATGAGCGCCTGGCCGTGGAGAACCACCCGAAACTCTTGGCACTACGGCGAGGCACGGTGGCTCGTTACCACCAACTGCAGTATCAGAAGCGCCGCATGTGGCCAGACCTCGTCCTCACTGGGCGGCTTGCATACACCTACGCTCCGAGCGTCACTACAGGCGATGAGAGCCTCGCTGACAACCCAACCAATCCGACTCAAAGTGGTGCCGGTATCGGTCTTCGTTGGCGTTTGGATGTCTTTAGACAACTCGCGCGTATTGACACGGCCAAGGCCAAAGCCCGTAAAGCTCGTAGTCTCGCGAAGGTCGAAGAGTTAAAGATCAGGGTCGCGGCTCGAGAGCTCGCGCGACAGACTAAAGATGCCCAGGAGCTCTTGGTGGTCTATGAAAAGGCGATGCGAGCCGCACGAGGCTGGATGAGTAGTGAAAGCCAAATGGCAAAGGGCGGTTTTTCAGATTACCGCGACCTGCTCAACTCCATGGAACAGTACTATCGACGCAAAATCGCATGGCTCGAAGGAATCTACCGCTTCAACGTTCAAGTGGCTGCATTGTCTAGAGCCGTCGGTGTAGACGTGATCCAATTGCGTGTGCCCTCCTCGGATAACAAGTGAATGTTTCGGGCAACTCAAGCGTTGTTAGGTCTGGAGACACTGCAATGACGACCATGAATATTGAACGGAAGGTCACGGTCGCTGCGGTGGCCGCGATAACGACCATTATGGTGATGACCTGGAGCGCGCCGGCGTACAGCTCTGCGCCCCAAGCGCCGGTGAGCTTTATCCGAAGCCTGTACACACAGCTCAACAAGCTCAGCTCTTCTACGCGATCAAAAAGTGTGTTGCACAGCAAACTGGCGGCGGAGCTAACCCGGCACATGGACTACCAAGAACTGGCTGCGCGGGTCCTAGGTAAGAGAACCTGGACGGGTCTTTCGACCAACAAGCGAACAGAGTTTAGCGGGTTGCTCACGCAGATGGTCGAGCGTGCCTATGTACGTCGCTTTCGCCCTGGTGTGCCGATTGAGATCAGCTATGACAACAAGCCCAAGCTAAAGCGTGATGGTCGGGCTCAAGTCAGAACACAGGTGACGGTCAACAAAACCAGAGCATCGGTCTACTATTCAATGAAACCCAAAGCGACGGGCTGGCGTATCTACGACATTATCGTCGATGACGTCAGTCAGCTGTCAACCTACAGGCGTACCTTTCGAAAAGTCCTCAAGCGAGAGGGCTGGAGCAGCCTAATTGCGCGAATGAAAAAAAGCGCATCAGATAAATAGCCATCCGAATTTGTTGACGTTCGGAGGACTCAAAGCGAACTTTTCCCTATGAAGCGTTGTCTCCGTACCCTAACCGCGATCCTTTTGGTCCTGCCTTGGATGGGATTTGGTGCGGTCGATCCAGCCAATTTAAACCCAACGGCATTGGGTATGGCAGGGGTTGGCGTCGCAACCAGTGCGGGAACAGCGGCGCTGTTGATTAATCCAGCCGGGCTCGCTGCTCGCAAAAGTCACAACCTTGAAGTCGGCGTCGGTCGGAATCCGTTGACGAATGACACGACTTTTTTTGCTCAATCTGTCGATGGCCAGGCGCCAGGGTATGTGCAAGCGGGAGTCTCATACGGCTACACCAAACGCAACGGACCTTCAGGACTCCGCCTGTCGGGCCACGACGTCCGCTCGGGAGGCGCCCTGTCAGGACGCTCTGATATCGCCAATTACATGGTCGGTGTGAGCACAAGGTACCTCTCGCTCAGTGGTCCAGGCGACAACAGCGAGGAAGTCTCTGGATGGGGCATAGACGCTGGATTGACGGTGGCGATGGCCGGCAAGGTTCGACTAGGGATAGTTTGGCGAAATGCCATGACGCCGGATCCGCAGTTGGCTCCAGGGCAAATCGCCGCTGGACTTGGCTTGGTCTTTAGTCGTGGCATGCTCGCCTTTGACGGCTCTTGGGGGACAGAGGAGTCAGGTGTTACATATCGAGTCGGCGGCGCGCTGACTGTCACGCAATGGTTACAACTACGCGCAGGGTACAAATACACCGAACTCGCGACGCCTGACCGCCCAGATACAGCGTTAGGCCACACCGTTACCGGTGGACTCGGAGTCCAGATCGAGCGCTTTAATTTAGGTGCTGCCGCCGCAATCCCACTGTCTCGCCCGGACGATTGGCAGTTGGTGGTTTCGCTGAGCTATCTGTTGCCGACAGTGAGCGGTCGCTAGTCCGTCAAATAGGCTCGGTCTTGTTCATCGAGCGAAATCGCAGAGCCACAGAGCAATTCGGCGACTCCTGCGCGCACCGGGTACGCTCTGGCACCATCAGCGCTGACCAGCAACTGATCGCACGCTTGATCGACAAGCCGACCGTCATGCTGACGCAAACAACGCTGAGTGATTGCCTCATTGAGGCGACTGAGCAGCGCAGGCGACGCCACCCGCAGAGGTTGATGATCAACGGGACAAGCGACGATCTCAAGCAGGGACTGTATGGCGTCATCAATCGGCATCAACGCTCCTGGGAGGGATATCGATCTACCTCGACTCACCCCAATCCCACAAGTCAGAACCTTCTTCAGCCCAATCGTCAATCTGGTCCGGCACAACAGGTGCGTCGAGGTGTGCGAGCACATCTTCGAGATCTTGAGTGGCCTTTTGCCACCACTTTTGAGTGCCGAAATTCGGCCACGTGTGCGGAAACATCGGATCATGCCAGCGTCGACTCAGCCAGGCCGCGTATGTGACATATCGGTATCCACGGAGGGGTTCTATAAGATTGAGCCAACGCGTATCAAAATCGCGAAATTGACGATAGCCATGTAAAAATGCCGTCCTCAAACGCAAGGTATGCTCATCGCGACCGGGCAGCAGCAGCCACAGATCCTGACAAGCTGGCCCGATCATCATGTCATCAAAATCGAGGACGTGGAGGATGTCGCGACGTAAAATGAGGTTGCCGAGATGCAGATCACCATGGATCGCGTGTCGAGGCACCTGGGTCAAGCGCTCATCTAAGACGGCAGCGATCTCGCGCGCAGTCTCTACGTATCGATCAACCAGGTCAGCTGGCAACGCTCCTTGGTCTAAAAGCCAATCGAGAGTGTCATCGAGACGATCCGCGTTGAGTGCAACTCGATGCTCGACAGGCAACTCGACGCCGACCTGATGAATGCGCGCCACCATCGCGCCGAGTCGAGCACTCATGGCCATCGTCACTTCCTCTGGAGCACGGCCGCCCTGACGCGCAAAAAGGGCGAGCATCAACGGGCCCGACTGAGACAGAGTGCCCCCCTTTGGCAACTCGATGACGTCGCAGACGCAAACGTCGACTTGAGCCAAAGCGTTGAGGAATTGATGTTCTTCGCGGATTTGCGCAGCGCTCCATCGACCCGGTCTGTAGAGCTTCACCACCAAAGGCGAGCCGTCATGCAACTCGATTTGATAGACTCGATTTTCAAAAGAATTGAGTTGCACACACACGTTTGTGCAACGCAATCCAGTCGCCTCGACGGCATCGAGAGTCTGTTGAGGAGTCAGGCCCAAAAATGCAGTGGTCGCCGGATCAACACGTCGGTCTCGCTTGAGCACATCGCTCATGGATTCGGCAGCTCGCCCTCAGCGACTCTCTGGAGAATCTGCCGAGTCGTACTCGCGGTCTGCTGCCAGCTCAGTTGACCCGCTCGTCTCTGCCCTGCCTCGGCGAGTCTGTTGCGCTCATCGTTATCCAAAAGCAGGGTTTGTAGACCACTCGCGATGGCTTGCACATCCAAAGGGTCGATCTGCAATGCAGCGCCAGCGGCGACTTCGTCCAGTGACGAGCCGTGACTGGTCAACACCGGAGCCCCGCAAGCCATGGCCTCGATGACCGGGAGTCCAAAGCCTTCGTACAAGCTGGGGTAACACATGGCCGTGGCTCCTCGATACAAGGCGCGCAGATCATCAAAACTCACATAGCCCAACGCGTCTATGCCCTCACGAGCGGACGAATGTTTCAACGCGTCTGCAATCGCGCCATCACGCCAACCTTTGCCACCGACCAAAATGAGCTTTACGTCTTTTGCATTTGGCCACACCAGCTCAAAAGCCTCGATCAAACGAACCAAGTTTTTCCTCGGCTCAAGAGTTCCCACCGCCAGCAGATAGCGTTGCGGCAAATCATAGCGTCGCTGGACCTGTCGGACCTGCTCATCGCTGACAGGCAGATGGCACGCGGGATCCGCTGCCAGAGCAACGGAGGCGACTCGACGTGGATCGATGTTCGGAATCAAACGCAGTAAATCCCGACGTGTGGACTCACTCGGTGTGATGATGCCCTGCACGGTCGTCAACAGCGCTGGGAGCAACCGTCGCTGTAGGACACGCTTTTTCCAAGTGAAGGTCTGCGGATGTAAGAACACGGCCATATCGTGGACTGTAACCACGCGAGGGACTGCACCAACGTTGACGATAGGCGCCAAATAGTTGGGATAAAAAGCCACATCGGGTCGCAGTCGACCCACTTGAAGGGGTAGAGCTGTCTGCATCCACAAGGCGCGGCTTGGCATCACCGGCCCGACCCGTGTGACCTGTCGACCTGGCAAGGCTGCGTCGTCTTTCACGAGATTACTCGCAAACAAAAACTCGTCATCTGGGTACTGATCAGCCCAGGCGCGTAGCAACCTCTCGGTGTACAAACCAATCCCGGAGCGAGCAGGGATCCACGTGGTCACATCAATCAACGAGCGCATGATCCTGACTCGCTATATTGCCGGTATCTAAAAAGCGCTCAACAGGTTTGTAAACCTCATCAATCGCTCGATCTCCGAGGATCAGATCGCCGTGTCCGTAATCAGCGCTGGCACCAGCTGCCAGCGAGAGCTCCAACCAAAACTTCCTTTCAGCCTTTGGACTCTGTCGGTCCCAAGCCTCATATCCAGCGCGAACCGCCCGAGTCGATGCCAACCTGTCCGCTCCACCGGCGACGAAAAGCGCGTCGAGGCCGATATCTTTGAGACCATCGAGCACATCGAATTGACCCACCGTGATCTGTTGGGAACCCCAGGCCCACCTCGCAAAGTCTTGATGCAGGCGCGGAGCAATATCCTGTACCCCACACACCAGCATGCCAGCTACTCGACTGTCACGAACGTTATCAGGATTGTATGGCAAGTGGTGAAAAGGCGTTTTGGTGTGATCAGCGACAAAAGCGACCAACTGCGCTAAGCGACGGATTCGAACTCCTGGGACCCATTTGATGGGTATGAACCGAAAGAGATCTAGCCATCGTAGCGGGCTACGTACGAGTCCCGGCGATCCCATAATCACCACACGACGCACTGGAGTTCGCTCAGTTGCAGTACCAAGCCACGCGTAGAGCAACATCCCACCCATCGAAAAGCCCAAGCAGTCCAACTCAGCGGCTCCTGTCCGCTTGAGAACCTCTGCAACTGCCACCGGCAGGTCTTGCCGAACCATGGACTCAAAGGTCACTCGATTGTCTCGAGCACATTCGGGCAAGCCACTGCGTAAGGTCAGCAACCACACATCACGACCGCGGCTTCGAAGCCAACGTGGTAAGGAGCGTTCGGCATTGGCGTCAACGTTTCGGTGATTGAAAGCGATCCCATGAATCATCAAAATCGGCGGTAATTTCACGTCCCCCTGTGCTTTGAGCCGTCGGAGTTCACAAGGCGCTCCATCGGCGAGCTCTAGACGATGAAATTCGTCATAGGGCAACTGCTCGCTGTCGTCTAAGCGCCGATTCCAAAAGGCCAGATGAGCCCAGATTGCGACAATCAGAGCCAGTGCGATACCAGCGAGCCACAGCAGCGTACAGGAGCACTCAACCATGCAAACGCTCCAGCACAGAGCCCGCCACATCCCACACTCGATCGACTCGAGTCGTCGGTCGGCTCTGAGCGCGGAGCGCTTGGTCGTACAAAGACTCGTAACGATTGGCGACGCCACGAATATCAAACTGACTCTGAACCATCTCGAGTCCCGCTTGAGCAAGCGCTTTTCGCCGCTTTGGATGACGAATCAACTCGACAAGAGCGAAAGCAAGGCTCACCGGATTCATCGAAGGCACCCCGATCGCTGCACCTGGTTTAACCAACTCTTCGAAGGGCGCTTTGTTCGCCACCACGGTGGCTGTCCGTCGCATCAGCCCTTCGAGTAAAACCATCGGCATATCGAGGCGTTGATTGGCACTGTCCGCCGGAAAGATCTGGATGTCTGCTGCACAGAGCAAGGCTCCAAAATCTTCGACTTCATTTAAGAATGACACATGAGATGCCAAGCCATCGGCGAAGAGTGCTTCACGAATTTTACGCTCTTCAGAACGCTCTCGAGAATCTCGAATTCGACATGCCATCACGAAATGCGCGTCAGCCTGTCGCAAGACTCTAGGCACTGTAGCGGCAACCGTACGGGCCGCATAAGCGTGACGATAGTCTCCAGCGTAAATGATCAGAGGCACCCCTTGCGGCAAGCCAAGGCGGGCCCTGACCATCTCTGTTTGAGCCTCGTCGATTGGATCGACACGATCGACTCCTGGAGGGATCCACTTCGCACTCAACAGGCCCTCGCGATGCAGGCGTCGCTCCGTAGCCTGACTGAGGCAGACCACATGGTCCGAAGCGACCATACGATGAATCCCTAGAGTCGTTCGAGGCGCCCGGACCAAAGAGTGAACAACAGGGATGTTGCGGGCACGGCACGCGGCCCGAACCACCGTGGACACGAGTAAATCGGCCGGCCAACACAGGTGAACCAAGTCCGCGTTGGTCTCGCCGAGCAATTGACCAAAAATACCGATACGACGGCCAACGGGTGTCTTGCCATCCACACCGACTCCCCAAGCTGGCTCGGTCTCGACGTGAGCGAGCAATGCTGAGGGGCCATCTGAATGTGTCAGCACTCGTGGACGAAAGCGCTGAAGATGGTTCGCTAGACTGCGAACCAGGTTGATATCGCTGCGCGTCCAAGGCGGCTGAACTGGTCCTGAGAGCATCAGAACCCGAGGAAGATTCGAGGTCACGACATGGCCCTTATCTCATCACCCCAGTTCGGGCGAACGCCCTCGCATGCATCGAGATGGTCAATCGCGGCACTGCGGACCGACAAAATGTCATTGTCACTCAACGACCCGTCGAGACGTCGACAAGTCATCCGTAACGTCATTGCTCGACCATATTGATCGCTAGAGTCGAAGAAGTCCCGGACCCACTGGGTTTGCACCTCAATGTCGCTGTTGACCTCACTGAGTCGAAGGGTCAATCCATCGAGGACTTCCCGCGTCCGAACCGATGAGGTGCAGGGCAAGGTCAAATCAAAGGATGAGGGCGGGAACTTCGCCGGTGCCTGTCCCCGCTCGGCGACCGGAGGGATCTCAAGTAAAACCTCTAGGTCGAGTTCAGCGAGCACCGCTTCAGCTGGAATATCGAGGCTATTGCGCACGTCTGGGTGGATCATGGTGATAACGCCCACCAAGCGATCCGCAATCCAAATCCCCGCGTGCCGGGCCGAATGCAACCAGGCCGCGTTCAACTCTAAGCTCGTTTCAAGTCTTTTGTCCGTCGAGTCGAGCTTTTTGAAGGTCGCCTCCGGTAGGCACATTTGCCTCAGTAGACGCTCGATTGCCCCGACTGCTTGACCATAGAGCGACCGAGTAACCTCAGCGAGGGGCTGCACCCATCCCTTTTGTCCGCCACCGAGCCTGTGACCGATCGCAAGTGCGAGATGCCGAGGTTGGGAAGGTAACGCGATGGCTTTGCGCTCGGCCTGCTCTACACCGCTGAGCAACGCCGGCGAGAGCCCGTTGAGATACGTCTGCCGCTCAGAGTCCGATGTGAGCACCGCGGGGATACCGGGGTCCGCTTGAAGGGGCTGATCTGCATGAATGGGTCGAAATACACGGCCTATCTCGAAGAGGCCGATCTGCATCCCCTTGTGCCCTTCGGCTGCTCTGGTGCCCTGAGCCAAGTTGTACTCCAAGGACTCAAGAAGGTTGTTACTAAGACACCGCCGCATGTGGCGCATGTCACTAGATAGATAGTTGCGCAACGTGAGCCGTGGTCTTTGTTGATCCGCGGCGTCTAGCTCAGACAATCCGAGGCGTTGACGAGTTGCATCTGACTCAAAGCTGTACAAGACGACCTCTGTCAGCCCTTCGCCAAGAGCTAGAGCGGCGCGGGCTCGACGCTCTTGCATCTTTCCGGCCGGTAAGGCCGCCGGATGAGCAGAAATCATCGGGGCTTGGCTTGGGATGTGGTCATAACCAAAAATTCGACCCAACTCTTCGACCAAATCTTCTTGAATCGATACGTCTCGCCCAGCGCGAAAGCTCGGAACAGTCACGGCCAGACGCTCTGTATCCAAAGCTGTGACTTCAAACTCCAAAGAACTCAGCGTCTCATCCATCCAAGCGTCGCTCAGTTGCGCAGCGCTCAATCCAAGTCGACTCCGAAGGTAGCTCCTGGAGGTCTCGACAACACGCGGCGTCGGCGGCGCACTGACGTGTGGGCCACAGTCGACAAGCTCACTGACAACCACCATCTCCGGGCAGAGTTCGTGAAGCACACGAACGAAGCGATGAGCCGCAAACGCAGCAGTGTTGGGATCGAGATGTTTTTCAAATCGAGCAGAACTCTCTGTGCGGACTCCGAGTCGAGAAGCTGTCTTGCGGATGTTGGCGCCATCAAAGCTCGCCGACTCGAGCAAAACTCGGGTCGTTTCAGCTCGGATTTCGCTGTTTTGACCTCCCATGATCCCAGCCAAAGCGATGGGTTCCTGCGCCGATGCGATGACACAATCTTGGTTAGTCAGCGAGCGATGCTCGCCATCTAAGGTCACCATGGTCTCAGTCGGCTCGGCTCGACGAATCACGATGTGGTCGTCATCGATCTGCGCAGCGTCAAAAGCGTGCAGAGGGTTTCCCGTCTCAAGCATGACCCAATTGGTCGCATCGACAACATTGTTGATGGGACGCACGCCGAGGCTTCTCAAGCGCATGCGGATCGACAAAGGGCTCGGCGCGATGGAGACGTGGTCGAGCTCTGCGCTTAGATAGCGACGACAGCTCGCGTGATCGTCAAGCGTGACCTTTGGGCCGGCTTTCGAACCCCACACGACCTCCGTACTTGGGACGAGTAACGGGCGACGCAGCAACGCTGCAACCTCCCGAGCCATCCCTAGTTGCCCCCATAAATCTGGCCGGTGTGTGATGGATTTGTTGTCGATCTCGTACAGAACGTCTTGTAGAGCGATGTACTGGATCATGGCTTGACCAGGTGCACATTTCAGTTCAGCGAGGTCCATCAAGCCATCGTGATCATCCGACAGCCCCAAGTCAGCCTCAGACGCCAACATTCCGGGAGAGTCGACGCCACGGACCTGCCCATCTCGAACCGTGATTCCGGAGGGCAAAGTTACATTCGGCGGTACAAAAGGCACCACCATACCAACCCGAAGGTCGGGGGCGCCGCACACAACCGTGACGGTCGTGTCGCCCAAATCACAATGGGCCAGTCGCAACTTGTCAGCGTTTGGATGCGCAGTGACCTCGGTAACTTGAGCGACCAACACCTGATCTAAGCCTTGACCGTAATGACTGACACCCTCGATCTCTGCGACAGCCAAGGTAAAGCGATCGGCAAATTCAACCGGATCGATCCCGGTGGTATCGACGAATTCTCCAATCCAGTTCCAAGAGACGTACATGATCCTGCTTCCTTCAATGACGCAACGACAGGCGCTGCAGACTCGAAAATTTCCCGGTTACGTGCCTGGGTGAAACCCCTCAACGAAACGTGCGTCTCCACCCAACAAGAGTCGGATGTCGTCGATGCCATAGCGCATCATAACCAGGCGTGACAGTCCCAACCCAAAGGCCCAACCCTGCCAATGCTCTGGATCGAGCCCTCCAGCGCGTAATACATTGGGATGAACCAACCCGCACGGCAGCAATTCAACCCAACCAGATTGTTTGCAGACCGAACAGCCAGTGCCCTCGCAGACCTGACAAGAAATATCGAGTTCGAAGCCTGGCTCGACGAAGGGAAAATATCCGGGTCGCAATCGGACGGTCACCTCGCGCCTTAAAATTGCGGAGAGCAAGGTCCGCATCGAATCCAACAGATGTCCCACGCTGACATGGCGATCGATCATCAAGCCCTCGAGTTGATGAAAAGTATGCTCGTGGCTCGCGTCAGTCGCCTCGTAGCGATAGACCTTCCCGGGAAAGATCGCGCGAAAGGGAGCTTTGAGCGCGTGCATCGCCCGAACTTGACCGGCAGAGGTGTGCGTCCGCAGCAGTTGGCCACTTTCCAGCCAAAAGGTGTCTTGCATATCTCGCGCGGGATGCCACGAAGGGATGTTCAGCGCCTCAAAGTTGTTGAACTCACTTTCCACCTCGGGATAGTCGAGCACCTCAAAGCCCATGGAGACGAATACATCCTCTGCCTCCATTTGAACTCGATTGAGCGGGTGAACATGACCTAGCTCACTGCTACGTCCAGGGACGGTCTCGTCAAAGCTGCTGTCGCTCAACTCTGCCAACACGCCTTGTCGACGGATCGTCTCTCTGCGCTCATTCAAACTCTTTGTGACTCGCCCTCGGAGTCCGCCACTGGCAGAGCCAAAGGCTTTGCGCTCATCTTTGTCTAAAGTGCCGATTCGCTTCATCAACGCTGTCAGGGATCCTTTGCGGCCCAACGCGGCGAGTTCTACGGCCCGCAATGCCTCCAGATCGTCAGCTCCGGAGATTGCTTCGCTGAGTTGCTCTGACAGTCGGTCAATGTCGGCTTGCCAAGATGGCGCCGTATCGCTGCTCATGATGTTCCTCTCTCAGGCTGGGGCAGACATTGCCACCCTGCCCCTCGGTCTACAGGGCTCATTTCACCCTGCGCAAGACATGGAAGCCATAGCTGGTCTCCACCAAGTCCACTCCGCCCGGACGCAAGCGCATAGCCATTCTGACGAAAGAGCCGAGCAGTTGTGAAGATGTATCTACCTCATATTGGCCAGCACCGGGGTCGTCGCTGTAGCGTTTTTGTAAGACACGAAAATCTCCACCAGCGACGCGAGCGGTATGCACGATTCGAACAGCAAGCGCCAATGCGTCCTCTCGCGATCGCGTCACGCGCCGTCGTCCCTGCGCACCCTTGTACGCGATCCACACCTGTTCGACGGTCACTTTTGAGGGCGCGACCCAACCTGCCTTTACTGGTCTATCAATCCCGCAACGAGTGGTGTCTTCTCCCATCGCGGGACATCCTCCTGCGACGAGGTCAACAAGTGCTTGAGAAGGAATTTTCGCGTCGAGATGCAATCGCTTAAGTACATGAAAACCAAATCGTGTCTTGATCACATCAACACTGCCGATCGCCAATCTCCGACCAGCGAGCACGAACGCGGGATCAAATCGCTCCTCGGCCTGATCATCGAGGACGAAGACCCCGTCACCTGCATCATCACTGTAACGACGAACCAACGCGATAAAAGGTACCTGGGCTTTGCGAGCTAGGTGACCGATTTGAAGCGCAACACGCTCAGCGGACTTCAAGTCACGGTGCATCGGCGATCCAGGCCAAGAGCCACGCCAGCCGATTAATATATTTGCCAGTCGAACCTCATCGGTGGCCTCTTGAGGCTCTCTCAGACAGGTAGAGGTTCGCTCACCAGGCAATGGGCAGGGTCCAGTGAGCAAAGAGTCTGTAGGTACTGGCGCTTCGATAACATCTTCAGCCGAGTCTTGAACGTCGGGTTTTGAAGGCTGGATTGCAGTGGGCACAACCGGCTGAGCAGACGCCACAGGCTGCGCTCCTGGCGCAGGTGCAGAGGCCCGCGGTTCACCAAATAAATTGGGATCAGGCAGCGAGGGGTCATCACGACCACACCCAACCAGTAAAATGCCGAGAAGCATCAACACTGACATTGTTCTAATTGTCTCTTTGGTGGACATCTCAGACAGACCTTCAGATCGAACCCTCACCAACGCGTCCGTTCGGACTGCTGATTGTGGGCATCCGATGGTGCAACTCCAGATCGCCGCGGTCAATTCGAGTTGATCCGGCAATGCGGTGGACCTTACTCGTCTGCTTGGCGCTCAGGCCACTGCTGTCTTACACTCGTCCATGGAGATCATCGATGAGCCAAATTAAGCCACCGCTGCCAGCGAAATTCGGAGCTCTAGGCTGGCTCAGCGTCGTCGGGCTACTCATCGGAGCGCTGTGCCATCTGCTCTGGCTCACATCACTGCGTGCCCTTAGCCTCGATGAGTTCGTACACAGTCACGCTGCTTGGCTCTGGCATCAGGGCAGCCGTCCTTACCTAGAATTTTGGTCTCATGACAGCGGCGGTCTGTGGCAACTGCTCTCGGTGGCACACGATTTCAGCGATAGTGCTCGACAATTTGTGGTGCGATGTCGTCAATTACTCTGCCTCGGGTGGCTCGTACAACTGTGGCTGCTATGGAGGCTTGCAGCCCACTGGCTGAACGCCAAATGGGCGCTATTCGCTCCACTGACAGCGCTCTTGCTCCAACCCTGGCTCGATACCGCTATCGAAATCAGAGGTGAGCCTCTAGCCTGGACCTTGTTGCTCAGCGGGGTTTGGCTTGTGCAAAGCGTCGACCCGCAAGGCAAGGGCATACGAAGCGCACTCGCGGGGTTCGCAATAGTCACGGCATCATGGTTTTCCTTGTATGTGGGAGCCTGTGGAGCGCTTTGGGTGACGCTGTTGATCGTCGATGCCAAAGTTCGCTCTGATGATCGAGCGACTCTAGTAGACCTATCGCTCCTGCTCAGCGCGGTCACCATGACTGGCTGCGTATGGATCGGTTTTCTATGGTCAACGGGTCTACTTGGCGGGTTTTGGCAAAGCGCTGTGTTGCCTATAATCCACGGGGGCTTGTCGACGCCACGCACTGCATCGAAGGCACTGATGACAGAGGTTGTCTGGCCCAATCTAGCTACCTTTGTTGCGGCTGGTCTGGGCGCGCTGTCGATGATCCGCCAAGCTCTGAGGGCTGAGGTCGACGCAGCCAGATATTTTATGGCAGCGGTGGTGATCATGACGCTGACTTCTTGGTCGATGTCATGGGACTCAAGTCTCGATAGCGGGATGGGCAGCTGGATCCTCTGCGCTCTTTGGGCCCCCTTGGGGCTTCGTTGGGCGTGGCGAGGGGGCATGGCAAGCGAGCGCTGGCACCAAGTCGCTGTGCCCATATGGCTCCTAGTGACGGTGACACAACTCGCGCTCCATCAAGACAATCGACCTGATAAAGACTTAGAGCGTCAGTTGAAAACCCTCGATCAAATTGAAGGGTTGACCCTGTCCACCGATCTTGTCTTCGCAAGTCACGGGCAGGCTATCGCACGCCAGACAATCTATCCTCTATGTTCGAATGGTTGGAGAATTCGTCAGCATCTCAACGCGAAATTGGAGGAAAAGCTAATCACATCGCTCTATGAAAACCGCGTCAGTGTGGTCTTGGCTCAGCCCCCAAACCAGCCTCTCCGGCCTAAACTCAGCGAGTTTATCAAGCGACACTTTGTCCCCTACAACGAGGACATTTTATTGTGGGGCAGTGCCGTGAGGACGCGTCATGGAGGCCATGGCAAGGATTCCATTTTGATTCCGAAACGAAGCACTTGGTTGATCGAACAGATCAATCCAAAGCAGCCATCCACGGTGTGGGTTGATGGCGAGCAAGTCCGATCCAATAGCCTCTATCTACGTAGAGGCCTTCATCAGGTAGAGGTCCAATCAGGAGCGGGAGTATGGGTGCTCTGGCAACCCAGAGACGGTCGCCGATGGCGTCCAGAAACTGACTAGCTAATGATCCAATGAACACTGTCCATCAGGAACTTTATCGAGCGCCCGAGAGCGCCCATAAATTGTGTTTCATCGCGGCTTGTACGGCAGCTCGTTCTTCACTTTCTTGATCGCTGTCCAATGCCCGAAAGGCACGTTTGTAGGCGCTGAACTGCCCGCCTCGACGGAAAGCCTCCCATGCGGCCATCCCTGTCGCCATCCCGCCTTGACTCAAGCGGTATTCAATCCACGCCCATCGCGGTGAATCAAAGCGCACCTCGACACGTCGTCGGAGACGCTTTTGAATCGCTTTGAGCTTGCGCATCTGTGAGGCGATCTGTTCAAAGGGCGCCTCGGCCAAGGGTGTATGCAGCTTGGGCACAAAAGGTGAGATGGTGACGACCAAGGGAATGCGCGAACTAATGGTCTCGCAGAGTTCATAGAGTTCTTGATAGTCTTCGGGCCGCTCATCGGGATACCCAATCATCAAATAGAGCTTCATCTGTTTCATGCCGACCGCGCGAGCCAGCTCGGCAGTCCGCAAAAAGTGTTTCGGTCGCAAGCCCTTCATGATCTGACGCCGCAATCGTTCACTGGCAGCATCGGAGGCAACGGTTAGCGTGCGATATCCTCCTTGGTGCAGCAGCCCAACAAATGTCTCGTCGAGTCGATCCGCTCTAAGGCTACTAATTCCAATTCCTTTACCCCTATCGATCGCCGCTTGTAAGGCCCCTTTGATATGGGGCCAATCACTGACGGCTGCGCCGACAAAGCCTACTCGCGGAGCATCGCGATAAATCCCCTCGTCGAGGGCTGAGACCACACGATCAAGTTCTGGACTTCTCATCGGTGAGGCCGGAGCGCGCACCACACAAAATTTGCAATAACGGGGGCAGCCACGGCTGGTCTCCAACAGAGCCATGTCTCGAAACTCAGCGTCTGGGCTCGTCCACACACCACGGGCCGGAATGTGAGCTCCGCGGGCCACCAACACGTCGGGAATAGCGTCTCCATGAATCGACGGCACCCAAAATCCCTTTTCGGTCGAAAGGGCCTTCAGAAAGTCTGGTTTCGGCATGCCTGACTCAAGTCGATCGAGCAGCACCTCAAGCGCCTCTTCAGCCTCGCCCATCACCACAACGTCGACGAAAGGTCCGAGGGGCAAGACGTTGCTCTGTGTCAACGGGCCTCCTACGATAACCGGAGCGGCTTTGTCTGAACGGTCCATGGCTAAGGGCGCCATCCCACCGGCTTCAAGCATCCATGCGAGGTGCGGCAAATCGAGTTCATAAGCGATCGAAAATAGGACCACATCGAAACCACCGAGGGGCATTCCGTGCTCGAGGCTCCGTAGAGGTCCACGCCAGGTGAGTTCGAAGGCATCATCTGGCAATACAGCTCGCTGACAACTCAGTCCTTGGCGAGAATTCAATGCGTTGTAGACGACCTGATAGCCCAATGAAGCTCCAGCCACTCGATAGTTGTTCGGATAGCAGAGCACCATTTCGCTGCTAGCGCGATGATAAATCGTGCCTTGTTCAGCTCGTAAAATAGGATGTGTTCGACTGTGGGCCGGCAAAGGCTCTCCTCCTGTGGGCGCTCAATATAGCAGACTAGCCAGTAGGCTTCAGCTTATAGCTCGGGACCGACCAGCACTACGCACTGTTGGCCTTCGCCTCAAGCTTTTCAAGGGTCTCCCGAACACGATGTTGTTCAGCCAAACCAAGCCGCCCTGTCAATGTAAGCGCTTCAGCCAGGCGTTCGCCGGCAGCCGCGGGATCCCCGCAAGCGACTTCGAGTTGCCCTTGCGTATACAGAGCGGCGCCCAAAGAGCGCCCACCGAGCGGCCGCAAAACCTCCACGGCTTTACGGGCCTCGCTAAGCGCCTGTTTGGACTTGCCAAGTATGGTCAGCGCCTGAGCGCGCACCAAGGTCAACTCTCCTGTAACGAGTGGTGACAGCTGCTGATCATCGAGCGAATCGAGGCGTGTTAGCGCTTGGCTCGGTTGTGCAGCAAAAGTCTCAATTCGAGCCAGATCTACGATGCACAATCGGGCGTGCTCACCATTGGATATCGCTTCGGCTCTAGACAGAATCTCGCGGGCACGTTGGCCGTCGCCTGCCGCGATCAGAGCCGCAGCCGCGCCGCGCATGGCGCGCGTCTGCATCGCAGTCGAACCAGCCCGTAGTGCATACGCTTCAGCTTGCTGAAAGGCATGAAGAGCCTCGCGGAGTCTCTGCATTCGCAAGAAAGACTCTGCCTGAGTCAGTGCCGCCTCAGACGCCAATGAACTCTGCTGAACGGCGAGCGCGTCGGCGACAGCTTGACCAGATGCCAACTGAGCCTCATCAAGTCGCCCCAATTCGACCAAAGCCAAACTAGCGGCGGAGAGCGAGCGAGCGCGAGCGACGGTGTCGTCGGCTTGCTCACTGAGTTGCATTGCTTCGTTGGCCTGAGCCAAAGCCATCTGCGGCTCATTGGCCGCGAGCAAGGTGGTCGATAGGCGACATCTCGTACGGGCGCGCCACCGCAATAGCGGTTGGGCGTCAGCCAGTTCGACGGCCTCATCTGCCCAACGACGCGCATCGGCGATCTCCAAGGTCAACTGAAAGGCGGTCGAAACCAAATCTCGCGCGGTGATTTGTTGACTGATGCTTCCTGCTTCATCGGCCAGAGAAACCGCGCCCAAAGCCTCATCACGCCAACTCAAAGGCTCTACTAGCCCTTGCCTGCGTACTTGTAATGAGATCAACTGGGCCGTCAGCACGATGTCCGCACGTCCACACTTGGCCAAATCGTCCTCAATGGCGGCGATCACCTCAACGGTGGCCTGAAGATCTCCACTCCGACGCCGAGCCTCTGCGAGGAGCAAACTCGAACGCAGCGCACCGAGTCGGTCTCCTGCCGCCAACTTAATACGTCGAGATTCGCTGACAGCACGTTCTGCTGCGACGAAGTCGCCGGCATGGAGTGACAAAACGGCAAAGGCATCCAAACGACCAGCATGAATCGCGGGCTGTGCCATCAACAGGGCCTCAGGCTCATTGCTTTGGAGGGTGAAAGCCTCTTGCCATTGCTCATTGTCTGCCAAGGCGAGGACGCACTCTGAACTCAAAAGGGCCACCATTTTCGGTATCGACAGCCGCTGAGCCAACTCTATTGCGTTACCTAACGCTTGTACGGCACTGCGCGGGTCACCTCGCTGACGTGCAATCGCTGCATCAAGCCGCAACAGTTCAAGGTATAGGCTCCAAGCTTCGACCTTACGGGCCGCGTCAGCCGCTGTGTCTAAGGCTAGACGTGCAGCGGACCAGCGTCCTGCTCTCGCCGAATGTCTAGCGCGCTCCATCGCCACACTCGCCTCGAGCACCACAGCACTGCGAGCCAATTGATCTTGAAGTTCATGCCCGGATAGACCGCTCAACGAACCCGTGAACACAGGTGATTCATTCGATTGAACGGTTGCATGCTCGGCATCATTGACCCATTTTTCGGCTTCTTCCGGGCGCAGGTCGACGGCCGCGAGGGCGCTCAGCGACAAGCAAGCTCGCGCGACCAAGCGAGAGTTACTCAACCC
>PBTG01000200.1 GCA_002726535.1 Myxococcales bacterium
CCACTGACGGGTCGTCAACATCAACTGCGCGCACATATGGCGCTGGGCGGTCACCCTATCGTCGGCGACAAGCTCTACGGCATGGGGGATGTATGGTTCGACGCGTATACGCGCGGCGAGCAGCCTGAGCCGGCGCCGGCGACGCCGCGCCATTTACTGCACGCGCACGTCTTGGACCTCGGCGCTGCCCTTCCGGACCTGGTGCTCAAAGCCCCTATGCCCGATGATTGGCCCTCGTCGGCATGAGTGGGTACATGAGCTGTGGCTGACCCTGATGCAGTACTGGGCAGCTCGACACAATCTCAATGAAGGCTCACCAACCCAACTGTCTAGCTGCGAGGTCACGCAGGATTTCAGTGGCTCCACCGCCGATACTCAGGACCTTGGTCTCTCGAAAAATACGCTCGACACGGGTGCCGCGCATGTAGCCCATCCCACCGAGAAGTTGAACAGCCTGACCGGCGACGTATTCGAGATTGTCGGTGGCGAATGTCTTGACCATGCACACCTCGGCCACAGGCTCCTCACCGGCATCGACCTTGGTGGCGGTCGCCTCCAATAAAGCGCGGGCGGCAGCGGTTCTCTCAGTCATTTGTAGGAGATTTTGGCGGACCAACTGCCGACTGATTAAGGGGCGGCCGAAGGTTTGTCTGTCCTGAGACCATTCGAGTGCGTCTGCGATACATACCTCTGCGAAGGCCACCGCCATGGCGCCGAGCATCAGTCGTTCGTGATTGAAATTGTGCATGAGTCCTAAAAAGCCCATGCCCTCACCGCCGCAGAGGTATTTGGCAGGCACGCGAACATCGTCGAAGTGGATGAGCGCGGTATCTGAGCACCACCAGCCCATTTTCTTTAGTGGAGAGCGGCTGACGCCCGGGCTGTGACCATCAATCAAGAGCACCGATACTCCGCCGGCGCCGTCGCCTCCCGTACGCACTGCTGTAGTCAGCCAATCAGCGCGGACTCCAGATGTGATGAAGGTCTTGCTGCCATTGACCACATAATGGTCTCCATCGCGTACCGCAGTAGTCCGAAGATTGGCGACGTCGCTGCCCCCACCAGGCTCTGTGACTGCCAGCGCACAGATCTTGTCGCCAGCCAAAATACTCGGGCCGACTTCATCGAGAAGTGCATCGCGCGCTAG
The DNA here is from genome assembly GCA_002726535.1 of Myxococcales bacterium. Classification (GTDB taxonomy): domain Bacteria; phylum Myxococcota_A; class UBA9042; order UBA9042; family UBA9042; genus UBA9042. Next base: position 1,148 of record PBTG01000200.1, read on the forward strand.
CGCGACTACGGGTGGCAATCCGATTCCGTGAGACAACAGACCAGCGATCAGGCCTCCTGAGCCCGATTGCGCTAATTCTTCGACGATCACCATTGTCGTTGCAGTTGAGCCGGGCAGCCCGCCGATCCGCTCGGGGAATCCCAGCGAAAGGATGCCGATATCTCCTGCCTTTTTGTAGAGATCTTTGGGGAAGATCTCGCCCTCTTCCCAAGCCTCAATGTGAGGCACTATCTCGCGTTGAACAAAGTGATGGACGGTATTTCGTAGGGACTGGAGGTCGATCTCGCTCATGACTCTCCTTGAGAGCGCCCTTTTAGTTCGCCTACGGTCCAGCCTCTTGGCGGCTGTGCTTGGTCCGGCGATGTGGGCTCTGCTTCATGCGTTGGGTTGTGAGCCTGCTCATCCTGACTTGCGGCCGCCGTTGAGTCTACGTGTGACTTAGGGGCGTTGAGGCTTGCCTCAAGCGTTTGGCAGGCAGTTTGGGCCTGAGAGACCGCATCCTGTAGAGCTACGTCCTCCGGGCGGTACTCGGCCACTTTCTGTAAGAAAGGCCAAAGGTACGCAAAGTCTTTGCTAAAGGGCGTTTTATCGTTGGCCATAAGCGTCTCCACAGGAGCCTGAGCATAACCCAAAATACTCGGCACTGTTATGGAGTATCCTGCGTGGGCTGGAGTGTAAATACATCAGGGAAGCGAGCTTCGCATCTGCTGCGCGTCCCTTTGTGACGTCGGTTCAGGCAGCGTTTGGCGCTATGAATGTGGGCACACGACATCGTCTGTACTTGTTTGGGCAGTTGGTCATGTTGACCCTGTTCACAACAGGGGGGGGTGGCCTGAAGGTTTCGATACTGCGGTTGATGTGCCGAGTCTCTATGTGAGTCACGAGCGCCACGCGATGTCGACGTTGATTACATCGATTGTACCCTTCGTCTCTCGCCGCTCGGTCTTGCCTCTGTCGACATCGCGCTTGTCCGATGACGAGTTGTGGCCTCATACTTGAGGGTATGACCGCCCTACGTTGTTTTACGATGTGCATCATCTTGTCGTGCCAGCTTGGCTGCGCGACTTGGAAGAGTGCACGGCCGCTGTCGCCTTCAGAGCACCAAGTCAACGCAACGGTGTTCGGTCCAGTCTTGGACCTGGGCGGCGCTCCAATTCCGCTACCTACCGTATCCCTTGAGGGACGCCATGGCCTCGAGCGCGTGCTCAGTCGCGAGTTAGAGATTCACTATGGGATGCAGTTGACCGGATTGGCCTTTGGCATCGCTCAAATGCATGTCGGCGCATCGTGGCTGTTGCTGCGTCAGAGAGGCGCCATTCCGGCTTTGACGCTCGTCGACCGGATCCACTTTGGAGCCAACCTCTTTGGCCGAACAGACAAGTCTCAGTCCGATTTGCAGGCATGGGGCGTCAATGAAACAGAGTTGGTCGCCAGTTGGTCGCTCGCGAAACAACACTTGATCTATGTATCGCTTGGACAGGCGACAGATTTCAGCTCACCTCAGCTTGTGCTCAGTCCAGGCTTGGGGGTGCAGCTCGACCTCGGTGAGGTGGGCGGTCTGCTCTTGCAGGTTGAGATGACCTGGTGGGGAGCGAATGTCGACAAGCGCTCCACCGCCGTACGGTGGTTCAGTGGCCAGGGCGCCCTCGGTGTCAACGTTGGAGTGGGCTATGGTTTTTAGGCTCTTCACTCTGTGGCTCGCGTGCGTGAGCTTTGGCTGCGTCAACCTCGATGGGTTCGTCTACAACCCGATCCATTGTAGCGAGGTGGGCCCCAGCACTTGTGAGCAGGTCGATGAGCCTTGGGACCGATTCTGCGTACCATGCGACCAAGACTATCAGTGGGACGCAATATACCCGTGGATGCCGGAGACCTTGGCAGTGGACCAGAGTGTCCGTCCGATCGCGCCAAGCGCTGTGTCGCGCCATGAACTTCAAACCACAGATGGCCAAGGGGTCTTAGACGTCTATGAGCTCAAAGGCCACGGCGAACGGATTGAAGTCGCAGACACCACCATTGTCTACAATCACGGCAATAAAGGCGGCATTGAGCATTATTTGCATAGAGTTAGGTTGCTCTATGAGGCTGGATTCAATGTGGTGGTCTGGGACTATCGAGGCTACGGAAAATCGAGCGAAGGAACCGCAACCGGTCAGCAGTTGCTAGCCGACGCTCGTCAGGTGGCCCAATGGAGTCGAAAACGGGCCCTAAATCCGCAAAAGGTGATTATCTATGGCTACTCACTCGGAGCGGTGCCGGCCACGCACATGGCCGAGCATTCGCAGCCCTGTGCGCTGTTGCTGGAGGCGCCCTGGACATCGCTCGAGCGTATTGCCTTGCGAAACGCCGCGCTGAGCGTGCCGGACGGATTTTTGTCGACCGGTAGTTTTGACAACCTAGAGCGAGCGACTCGAATCAAGACCCCTACGTTGGTTATGAGTGGACAAGACGACACCGTCTTTCCAGCTCAGGACATTGAATTGCTCTATGGCGCCTTCGCGGGTCCGAAAGAGCTATGGATTTTACCTGGAGTTCGCCACGGCGTAGCCGATGGAGGCGTCCCGCTAGCTGGCTTTGATGCCTACATCGGTCGTGTATTGAGCTTTATTCAGGCTCAGGCTCCTCAATGCCTGTAAAAGAGGCCAAGGCACTCGTATAAGATGGGTAGGTCTCATTGCAGAGACGTGATCTCCCAGCTTCGTCCGAGCACTTGAACCTCATCTCCTTCGCTGCGCCCAACCAGTGCGCGGCCGACTGGCGCTTTGAGGTTGATCACCTGAACCGTCGTGCCCTCGATATCAAGTTTGGTCGCGTCGCCATAAGGGGTGATGTACATCCAGCGACTCTCCTCGTCGCAGCGCAACTCGAGCAGGGCTCCTGGTCGTGCTGATTCCAGCATCTGTGGAGGTTGCCAATGATGCAGAGCGGAGAGCACCTGTCTCAACGCAGCGACTCGGTCGGTCTGTCCAGCCGCAACGAAACTCATTTCGAGACCACGAGTGTCGTATTTATTTTCGGCCTTAGCCTCGCCGTCAGTCGCTGCGGTGTGGGCATGCTGCAATACGCCTTGAGTTTGGGCGATTCTCTCACGCAGTTGCGCGATGAGTCGGGCCAGCACCTGCGCTTTAGTCGGTTTGTAAGACATGGAACTTCACCCTATCTCGGTCAAATCTGAGCGGCTTCGACCCATCGGCCACTTCGCCACCGAAGTATCATTGCGCTGGAGTCCAGTAGACGCCAGCCCATCAGTAACGCCCACAAGGTCAAAACGTCGCCTCCCAATTGGGTGCAGCTGATCCATAACACGGGGAGAAATAGACCCCACTGAATCGTTGTAGAGATTCGAAAGATCGCCGCTGTATCCCCGCTTCTCATCATCATTTGCTTGTACATCACGCCGATAGAGTCGAGCCCTTGAGACAGGCCGATGATCATCAATGGGACGATTCCGGCCTCGATAAGCTCGGGCTCGCTGCGTAAGAAGATGCTCAGCCAAGTGCGACCTCCCAGTGCCAAAATGAGCCCGAGTCCGATCATGATGACCACCCCGATACGAATGATGTCTCTACCCCACGACAGCGCCTGTTGTCGGTCTCCACGTCCTAGCGCCTGACCCACCAAGGTTGCGCCAGCGATGCCAAAGCCGACCCCCGGTAGGACGCAGAGCAGCATCAGATTCACTAGCACATGGCTCAATGCGACCGCTTGCGTTCCGATGGCCGCGGCGATGGCGAAGATCGTCAAAAATCCGGCCGAATAGGTCCCTTGTTGCAGGCTGGAGGGCAGGGCGACCTTTACAACGTTCTTGGCGTCGGTGTGGGTCAGCGACTCGGTGAAGAATCCATAGCTGCGGCCGTCGCGCACCACCATGGCTACGTACACGAAAAAGCCAATCACTTGACTCAGGCTCGTCGCGAGTCCAGCTCCGGTCGCGCCGAGAGCCGGGGCGCCGAGGTTGCCGAAGATCAACATCCAATCGAGCAGTACATTGCTTGAATGCATGATGACGAGCACCGCCAGGTAGCGACGTGACTGTCCGATGCCGTTGTAAAATCCGCTAAAGGCGAAAATGCAGACCGAAAAGGGCGCAGCAGCCAGTCGCACCTGCAGATACTCTGTGCCGACCTGTTGCACAGCCACATCGTCGACCATCCAGGCAAACACCTGCGACGCGCCAAACCATCCCGCCACTGCCAAGACCGATCCCAACCCGATGGCCAACATCAAGGCCACTTTCAGGCCGACCGCGGCCCGGTGGGTCAGGCCTTCACCGATGCGTCTGGCGGCATAGGCTTGGACCGCAGTGCTCAGACCGATGAGCGAAGACAGGCACAACCAAGTCGCGATGCCACCGATTCCAACCGCACCCAGCGCGGTCTGGCCAAGGCTGCCAACAAAGGCTGTATCCACTGTATTCAAGATGTTTTGACTGCACATCCCGGCGATGATCGGTAAGGCGAGTCTGAAGATGGTCTTGACTCGTTCCGAGAGCATCGGTCCTCCACGGGCCCTGAGTCCCGTTCATGGTTGTATCAGGCGGCTTAATTTTGAGCGACCCTTGACAAAATAGTAAATAACGTTTACATTGTGAATATGATTTATGACATTAGAAGAGAACAATCAGCGACTATCCCCGACGGAGTCCGCGCACAGCGGCGATTGCAAACCCTAGCGAAGGTCAATGACGCTGCTTTGCGTTTGATCTCGCAAAGGAGCGTTGACGGATGGACCATGGCAGACCTCGCTCGCGATGTGGGTCTGACGCCCGGCGCCTTTTATCGCTATTTTCAAAGCAAAGAAGAGATCATCGCGACTGTGCAGATTACTGTCTTACGCGATTTGATGAGCGCCTGGCGTTGGAGCGAACAGCGGGTCTTGGAGCACAGCCAAGCGTCACACATGACGCCGGTGGCGCGCCTGCTCGTAGCCGCAGCGGTCTATCAGCGACTGAGTGTGGAAAGTCCGCATCGATTCGCGCTGTTGACCATGAGCATCACCAGTCCGACGGACGTCCTCAGTGATGAAGCACTCGCCCCAGTGAGCGAAGCCACTTTGGCGCTATTGACACGATTTACATGGATCATGACCGATGCTAGGCGTAGCGGGCATTTTCATGGTGAGCAGGGTGACGAAAGCGTCGATCATGACCGCGCTGCACAGTGGGTATTCGCTCAGCAGGGCTTGCTTCAGTTGCATCGCCTCAATCAGAGGATACCTGGACTGGCCGACATCAGTCGCGCATTGCGCTCTTTACAAGACGACCTGCTTTGCGCCTGGGGTGTTCGCACTGAGGTTCTTGCCGAAGCCCGAAAACTCATTGAGAGCGCGCCTGATGAACTGGCTCAAGAGCCGGTCAGCGTCGCTCAATCATAATTCCCCCCAAGCGGGTCGCTTGCGCACAGGCGGCCTATTCGTTCAAGGAGATTTACCATGCTGCTGCTGCTGCTCAATACCCTATTATTTATCGGCGGATTTATTCTGTGGACCTTCACTGAATATGGCCTTCACAATTGGGCTGGCCATCTGCCGAGGGGGCGTCATCAGGTTTCAAGAGAGCATCTCGAGCATCATCGGAATCTAGACTATTTCACGCCTGCCTCGCGCAAGGTGTACCTGGCGCTGCCAGTGGTCGCGATACTGACGGGGATCTGCGTGTCGTTCAGCGTTGTGGTGGTACAATCGGTTGGCTTCGGTGCGATGGTCGCTTTCGGTTTCGTAGTTGGCTGGACCTGGTACGAGGTGCTGCATCGCCGCATCCACACCCACGCACCGCTCAACGCGTATGGCACCTGGGCTCGTCGACATCATTTTCATCATCACTTCGCTGATCACAAACTCAACCATGGGGTTACGACAGATCTGTGGGACAGGGTCTTTGCGACTCGAGCTACACCTGAGCGAATTCGGATTCCAGAGCGAAAGGTGTTGCCTTGGATGCTCGACAGCACGACAGGAGACATCGCCACCGGTTTTGCGAGCCACTATCAGTTGGTACGCCGTCGCCGGCGTTTGGCTCCATCGCGTTGATGGCTAGCTCTACGATCACGCGTTGGAGTTGTCCGCCTCATCTGCAGATTGGTTGTGCACTTACGCTGGACGTGGCGTGTGCAAAGTCGCACCCTTAGCAAAGACCTTTGTTTTTCGGGGGTAGCATGACGCGCGATGCCATGTCAGTGAAGTTCCGTACAGGCTTGATCCTTTTATCGTTGCTGGCCTTTGCTCAAACCAGTTGGTCCTGCGAGCAGCAGTGTCAGCAACAATGCGCGGGGCAGCCCGCTAGGTGCGTCGACGATTGTAAAGCCACATGTGCCGAGCAACCCTTGAACTCCCCTGCCAAAGCGCAGACATCGATCTCCGACTTGGCGAAGGAGGGGGCGCAGTCCGGACCGAGAGTCGGACCGCCACCACCACGAAAAGCGACCTTCCCCGGGCAATTGCAACGACAGCGTCCTTCAAAAGCGTCCAGAGCACACGCCAGGCCGCAACGGATGCGCCGCACGATTGAGTACAACCGGCCAGCGGTCATGATGGCTACGAGTAGCAATCGCGGTTGGGAGCAGTCTGATTTCAACCTCCGTGTTGAATTGCTCATTCAACCTTACGCGCTGTGGCAGCGTTCGGTTCGGTTGGGCGCGATCATCCAGAGGGATTTTGACAACCTCACGAGCATATTCGGGTTCGTTGGCGGCCAAGCATGGTTGTCTGACTCTTTTGTATTCTATGCCCAACTCTATGCCGGCGACGCTCAGGCAGACAACGATTGCTTCGGGCTGACATGTAACAAAGAAGGCTTTCGGCTCGGGGGTGACGTCGGCACGATGTTGTACTTGTCCCGAATCTTCGCGGTAAAGCTCTACGGCGGAGTCAGTTCAGGCCGCTCACCCTATGTGGGAGTTGGCGTTTGTTGGGATTGGCTCAGTTGGATTCGAATGGGCGCATTGTTTTGAACTGCACTTGGACAAAGGTCCCCATGAGCTATGTGTGTCGGGATTGGGTTGCGTTCAGAGCAGTGGATTCGCACCAAAATCATGGGCGACTTCGAGCGCTGTGAAGACAACGCATACGCGTGCTCAAGCGGTAGCGCCCGCCAATCTTCGTTGTGCTCATGGGCTCGGGTTGGTTAGTCTCTTCGGAGTCACATACGGAGGAAGGTCGATGGGTAGATGGTCGCAACGCATCAGATTGGCTTTGGTCTTTTCGTGCTTGAGTTGTTTGTCGCTGTTGGCTTGCACTTCATCGGACAAAAAGACTCAAAAGGCTCCAGCTGGTCGTTCTGTTGTGCTGAGCATGACAGCAAGCGGGGCACTGGCGCTCAAAGATGCAGACACTGAACTCGAACTCTTCGCCTTGTCGACCTCTGGACCAAGAATTTCAACATTTGAACAGAACGTCTCTGGAGTTGGTGCGCTGACTTTCAGCCACACCAATGAGTCCAAACAGACCTTGAAGCCAGGGCAGTTGCAGATCATCGATGGTGGACGGCAGGCGAGTTGGCAGTTCATCGGTGAGCAGGGCGCCAGCGCGAGCCTCAAAGCCACCGTCGTCGATGAGCACGTCACGCAATTTGAGTTGACGGTCAGCGCCGAGGGGGTGAACTCGGTCGCCATCGCAATTCGCTGCGACGCTGATGGAACCTTCCACGGATGGGGCGAGCAGTACAATGCCGTCGATCAACGAGGCGAGGCCTTTGACCTGGTCGTCAATGAGCAAGGCAACGGCCGAACAGGAGATGGCGGCATCAGCGTTGGCGACAAGCACACGACCTATTTCCCGATGCCTTGGTATCTCGACGCGCGTGGCTGGGGTGTGTTGTTTGCCACTGAAAGGCGTGTCCGCGTGGACCTATGCCAAAGCCAAGCGGACGTCGCTTGGGTCGAGGTCGTCGGCGACACGGTGATCAACTGGCGAGTCTTTCACGGTCCTGAGCCACTGGATGTTATCGAGCAACTCGGTGCTCAAGTGGGTAGGCCTCAGTCGCCACCGAAGTGGGCTTGGTGGCTGTGGATCGGCACGCAAGGTGGCAAAGACAAGGTGTTGGCGGAGGCTGACGCCCTGGAGGCTGCCGGCATCCCGACCGCCGCGCTGTGGGCCCAAGATTGGGGCGGTATTCGTAAGAACCTCGACGGCGGCTTTGGTGTTGAGTATGTCTGGAAGCCAGATGAAAGCTTGGTCAGCGATCCGAGCGCTGCGCTTTATCCCGGCTTCACGGCGATGGTCGATGGACTGCACGAGCGCGGCTATAAGTTTTTGGTCTACGCCAACCCCTTCATCCCTAAGCAAGTCCAGTCGAGCCGTTTTGACGAGATGGCCGAGCGCGGCTTGCTCATTAAGGACAAAAGTGGGGACGTGTATGAAGACACGCTCGTGCCAAATCTGCCTCAGACAGACGGACACCCGGACTTTGGACACCCCGAGACTGTGGACTACATCGCGGCTCAGCTCGGCGCTATCGTGCGTGACCACCACGTCGATGGTTGGATGCTCGACTTCGGTGAATGGGTGCCGACTGACGGCGTCCACCATGACGGCTCCGATCCTGTCAGCCGGCGCAATACTTTCCCGGTGGATTGGAACCGATCCTGCAGAAAGGCCGCTTCAGAGCAGCGTCCCGATAACGATTTCGCCTGGATCGCTCGATCGGGTTGGAGCGGCGTTCAAAAACACGCCCAGATTCATTGGGTCGGTGACCAAGAGACGAACTGGGATGGCCTCGACGGCTTCCCTACAGTCGTACCGGCCTTGCTAACGCTCGGCCTCAGCGGTCAACCTTTCGTCACCCACGACATCGCAGGCTTCGCCAAAGGGCAGCCGAGCGACAAAGAGTTGTGGATGCGTTGGACCGAACTCGGCGCTTTCACCCCCGTAATGCGGACCCATGAGGGTGCCGATAAGCTCGCGAACTGGTCGTGGGAAAAAGACGAAGAGACGACCACCCATTTTCGCAAATTTACCTACGTACACTGTGCGCTTCGCCCGCTGTGGTCGAAGTTGGCAAATCAAGCAGCATCGACGAGTGCGCCGCTGCTCAGAGCGATGTTCTTAGAGTTTCCGAGCGATAAGAACACTTGGCCGCTGTATGACCAGTTCATGATTGGCTCGAAGCTCCTCGTGGCGCCAGTCCTCAAGCAGGGCGCGGTGACTCGCTCGCTATATCTACCCGCCGGTAGTTGGTATGACGTTTGGAACGGCAAGGCGTACGCTGGTGGCCGCTGGGTCGAGGTCGACGCGCCATTGGGCAGACCTGCCGTGTTCAGCCAAGGCAAGGATTTCGACGCAATCCGCAAGGCTGAATCGAATTTGAAATACAGTGATTGTCGCCCAGAGAGCGCTTCATCCCAGTGAACTATAGGCGGGCAGGGCTACAAGGCTCTGGACCAAGGTGTGCTTTTGAGCGCTTCGCGAGAACCGACAATGAATAACAAGCAGCCTTTGAGCGATCTGCATCGCCACCTCGACGGCTCGCTCAGAGAGGCGACCTACCTCGAACTCGCTACGAAGCTCGGCTTGCAGGTCGAGGCGGCGCCGCGATTCTTTGCGGGAATGGGCCTGCAGGCAGCTCTGAGTTGCTTTGCGAGTACCTTGCGCGTTCTACAGGACCTTGACGCAGTTGAGCGGGTCGCCGCCGAGATTGTCGAGGACGCACGTGCTGAAGGCGTTTCGACTTTAGAGATTCGTTTCGCTCCCCAACTCCATGTGAGCGACCCGACTCAGATCGATGAAATGGCTCGAGTCGTAGACGCTGCAGTGCAAGGCGTCGGCTCTGATGCGGGCTTAATTTTATGCATGCTCTACGGAGAGGAGCCGGCCTTGGCCGACGCATTGGTCAATATCGCGCTGTCCCGCTCGGCGGTGGTTGGCGTTGACTTAGCCGGTGGTCCGTCGCCCGAGCATATCTATGGGATGGAGCATTACGCAGACGTATTTCAGCGAGCTCGCCGCGGTGGGCTTGGGGTGACCGTGCACGCCGGCGAGGGTCGCCCCGCGCCCGAGATCGCCGTGGCAATCGAGCGTTTAGGCGCCATGAGGATCGGTCATGGCACCACGTTGTTGAGTGATAAGCGAGTCCTAGAGTTAGTCATCGAGCGGGGCGTGACCATTGAGGCGTGTTTGACCTCGAACGTCGACGTCGACGCCATCGCGTCGGTCAATCACCATCCCTTGCCTCGCTGGTTGGCACTCGGTGTACGTTGCACGATTTGCACCGACAATACGCTTTTATCCGGCGTCAGTGCGACGAGCGAGCGGGAGTTGGCGCGGCAGATCCCAGGGATGAATGAGGAGCTCATGGCGATGGCGGAGGCCTACGGTCACGCGGCGCGCTTTGGGGCCATGTAGGTAAGTCAGGCTTGCGTCCGAGCAGGTCCCGGCGTATGTCCTTAGGGAAGGAGAAAGAGATGAGTGAGTCCAACGCAGAGCTAGAGCGCTTCGCTGAAGTGCTCGACCGTGCCGCGACGAGTGCGACAGCCGTAGCGCAGTTGACCGTTGAAAACCCACAGTTGAGTCTGGCCCAGGGCTACACGATTCAGCGCTTACTGGTTGGTCATCGCCTCGCTCGGGGCGCGTCTCGTTCTGGCATGAAGATGGGATTGACCTCATTGGCGAAGATGGAGCAAGGCGGTGTGCACGAGCCGATCTACGCGCATCTGACTTCAGACATGGTCCTGTCCGATGGTGGGACACTGCCGACCGAACGATACCTCCATCCCCGAGCCGAGCCGGAGATCGCCTTCATTCTCGCCAAAGATTTGAATGGTGTGGTGACCGAAGCACAAGCGGCCGCGGCGGTCGCTGGCGTTTGCCCTGCGATCGAGGTCATCGACAGCCGCTATAAAGACTTTAAGTTTCAACTTGTAGACGTGGTGGCCGACAACGCCTCTTCTTGTCGGTTCGTCATGGGTCCAACACTCACGCCCCTTTCGGCGCTGATGGACTACGGGGCTGACCTGGGCAATCTCGGTATGGTCTTTGAGGTCAACGGTAAAGTGGTCCACACCGGATCATCTGCTGCAATTTTGGAGCATCCGCTTCGCTCGCTGACGACTTTGGTTCGGATGTTGTCCGAGCGTGGTGAAGGCTTGCTGGCTGGAGATGTGGTTCTGGCTGGGGCGGCGACGCCCGCTGTGCATCTCCAACCGGGACAGCATGTTAAGCTCTTCGTCGATGGTCTCGGCAGCGCGGAGCTTTTCGCCAGTTAGAGGCGCTCGAATCACCCAGTCCTACCGGAGCGGTACACCATGGCTTTATCGACCATCCCATTGATGTCCTGGATTCGAGAGCATCAGCATCTACTCAAGCCGCCCGTGGGCAACAAGAACTTGTACAACGAGGATGGCTTCATGGTCTTCGTCGTGGGCGGGCCCAACGAGCGCACCGACTGGCACGTGGATCCGAGAGAAGAACTCTTTTATCAAATCAAGGGCGATATGCTCCTGAAGATCCGTGAAGACGGAGAGTTTCGAGACTTGGTGATCAGAGAAGGCGATGTGTTCTTGCTTCCCGCGAACGTGCCGCATTCTCCGCAGCGATCCGCCGATAGCATTGGGGTCGTGGTCGAGTATGCACGTGATGCAGGTGAGCTCGATGCTCTACGCTGGTACTGCCCTCAGTGCTCAGAGGTGGTCTACGAAGAGTGGTTTCATCTGACCGATACGACCACTCAACTTGCGCCTGTATTCAAGCGATTTTATGGCTCTAAAACACATCGAACTTGCCGCGCATGTGGTCACCTGCACCCCAAGCCTGATTGATCTCTAATCCGATTGGTGTCAGTGACACTCTTGGGTCTGTGGCTTGTACTCTTTTTTCTTACACGAGTTGACGAATGGGATGGTGAAGTTGCCATTCCAGGTAAAGTCATAGACCCAACTGGCGCTGACACCACAGTTTGGGGGCGTAGAGTTTTTCCATCCTGCTGGATTCGCGAAACACTCCCAGTTCAATCCGGAGGTCTTGTGGCCGGGGTTGGCTTTGACTGTCCAACGTTTCTCGGCCGTACCTGAGCAGTTGTAGTCCCACGAGCCACACTTGTTGGTCGTCTTGAACCACCCAGAGACCTTGGGCTGAGCCTGTGTATCGATATCACAGCAGTCGCCGCCGCCCTTAGGGCACACCTTCGGCGTACCGACCACCTTCATCTTGCTGTCGCACCAGCCGTCGCCATCGTCGTCGCAGCCCTCATCAGCGCCCGATTTACAGTTGTTGTCCTTGTTGTCACAGGTCTCTGCAGCTCCCGGATTGGTCGATGGATCTGTATCAGCACAGTCGCCGCCGCCTTTAAAACATACAGCGGGGTTGCCGACCATTTTCATCTTGCTGTCGCACCAGCCATCTCCGTCGTCGTCACAGCCTTCATCGACCCCGCTCTTGCAGTTGTTGTCTTTGCCATCACAGAGTTCCGGTGCCCCTGGATAGACCGACTTGTTACCATCGTCGCAATCACCGCCACCTTTGGGACAACTGGTGGGTTTTCCGATCACCGTCTTGTCTTTGTCGCACCAACCGTCGCCGTCGAAATCGCAGCCTTGATCAGCAACACCATCGCAGTCGTTGTCTTTGCCGTCGCAAATCTCTTTGCCACCAGGGTAGCTCTGAGCGCCCGACTTCGAGTCGTCGCAGTCTCCACCTTTGGTGGTGGTGAAGCCTTTGACGTCGCCCTTATCACAGAGACATTTGCTCCCCACCTTTTTGCTACCGTAGCCGTCGCCGTCGAGATCTTGGTAGTAGTCGGTACAGCCTTTGCCATCTTCTTCGTCGGTGTTGCCATCACAATCATCATCGGCGTTGTTAAAGCAGATCTCCGTAAAGTTGGGATTGATGACATAGCTGGCGTCGTTACAGTCGCCACCTTGTAAGGTCGTGTAGGGCTTTGAGGCGGCGCACAAACAAGCGCTTTTATCTTTGTCGCCGAACTGGTCTCCGTCGGAGTCCGCGTACCAGGTTTTACAGCCTTTCGCGTCTGGCTCATCGGTCGCGCCATTGCAGTTGTCGTCGAGTTTGTTGCATTGCTCGATTGCGCTTGGACTGATCGCTTTGGTGGTGTCGTCGCAGTCGCCTGCGCTCGAGGCTTTGAAAGAGGCTTTCGGCGCGCAGAGGCATTGACTCTTTGAGGTCCCAGCGCCATCTCCGTCGAGGTCCTCATAAAACTCCAGGCAATCCTTGGCATCGACCTCATTTTCGCTGTTGTTACAGTTGTCGTCTTTTTTGTTACCGCAGATCTCTGTGGCCTGCGGATTGATGAGCTTGTCGCCATCATCGCAGTCGGTGTTGTCCGTGACGGGGAATCCCTTGCTCGGAGCACACAGGCACGCGCTGCTCAACCCTCCGAAACCGTCTTTGTCGACGTCCACGTAATGAAGTGTGCAGCCGATCGGTTTGGCATCATCAGCCGCGCTGTCAGTCTGCCCGTCACAGTCATCGTCGAGTTGGTTGCCACAAGTCTCTTGGGCCATAGGGTTGACCGCTGACGCGCCAGCCCCGCTGTCCAGGCAATCTCCGATGCCTTTCGGACACCATGCCGGCAGGCCGGACAGTTGATTGCAGGTGGCTTTGTCTTGCGTGCACTGCGCGGGCAGTCCAGTGACCACCGCATCTTCAGCACAAAACCCATCGCCGTCGTCGTCGCAGCCCTCGTCGGTTTGACCATCACAGTCGTTGTCGAGCCCATCACATTTTTCCACCTCTGGGGTGGTCGCTGTACAGACGCTTTGGCCGGCCTCACACGTGGTGGTGCCAGGGCAGGTCCCGGCGTCATTGCTCACTTCGCAGGGTTGGCCCGTCAGGCCTTCGTCGGTCTGTCCATTGCAGTTGTTATCGACACCGTCGCAGCTTTCGGTGGCAGGCACGAGCGCGTCGCATTGTCCCAGCCCCTCGGACGTGCAGATTTGGACTCCCTCACACACGCCGAATTCGTTGCTGCGGGTACACAGGCCCTTAGCGCCCGTGGCGACAGCTTTGGGCGAGCATGGGCATAGCCCTGCACTCTTGACACACTGCTTGCCGGAGCCCGCGATTCCCTCGGTTTCGACGCAGGCATAGTCCTTCGGACAGTCTGCATTGGTCTCACAACTGCCACCGCAAAATCGTGACGTAGCCCCGGTGTCTTTGTCCGTGTAGGTCAAGCAAAGCGCTCCCGAGGCGCCGCTGCTGCACACATCATCGGTTGTACACGGCAAACACAAGGTGGTCAGTTTCGGAAGGCAGACAAAGACTGTATCTTGACCTGGCGCTTGTTCACATCGCCAGCCGCTCGGGCAGCATTCCGAGCAAGTTTTTGTACATTGCTTGCCGTCTTGAGAGTCGACGCAAAACCCACTGTCACAGTCCTCTGGAGTGCTGCAACTGGCTCCTGGGTCACCCACTTCCGGATTGGCGGGGAATTCACAGGGGTTTGGTGCGGTGTCTTGCTCCACGGAGGAGGTGTCTTCGCTAGCGTTGACGTCGAGCTGACCGGCCGTGGCATCGGCGTCGCCAGTCGACTGGTTACCCTTCGGCGTGGACTCCGCATCCCCTTGGCCACATCCCGATAGCAAGACCAGCAAGGCGGTCCCGACGCATGTGGCGACAAGCTTGGTGACGCAGCGGCACTGTTGTGCAGAACGATTCATGGAACACTCCGAGTTCTTCACCGACCCAAAACCTTAACGATTATCGACCTTCAGGGCCAGAAGATTCGTGATGATTGTACCGCACGCTCTGGGCGCATGTTGGCGGCGGGCTCTCTTCGAGGTCCCAGTCGAGCGAATAACAGCCGCGATGACTTGATGCAATGGTGCTATACTCCGCTCATGAAATATGACCTTGTTCTGTCGAGTGGGTTCCTTGCGTTCGCGCGGCATATTGGTGTGCTACGGGCCTTGCAGAATCGCCAAGTCGAGATTGAAGCGGTGGTAGGAACCTCCTCTGGGGCTCTCGTCGGGGCGTTGTGGGCCGCCGGCCATGATGCTGACCAGATCTGTCAGTGGCTCCAGGAGCGTCGGCCCATTTCGTTGATGCGTCCTCACCTCAGGCCGTGGCGAGGTCTCTTGAGTCTGCAGCCATTGGTGCAATTTTTACGACAAAGATTGCCTCCTAATGTTGAAGATTTGCCTCTGCCCTTCGCAGTCGGCGTGATCGATTTGCAGGGCCAGCACCGGTTGCTCACGGAGGGCGACCTCGCTTGTGCGGTCGCGGCCTCGTGCGCCATGCCTTGGATCTTCGCATCCGTCGAGGTTCAAGGTGAGCGCTTTGAAGATGGCGGCGCTGCTGATCGCCTCGCTGTGGAGCCCTGGCGTCGCTGGCGGCCTGGTAGACAGGCCATCGCTCATCAGGTTCAACGGACTGCTGGCAAAGATCTGAATGTGTCTTGGCAAGGGGTGATGCGGATTCAAACGCCTCGTAGCGGCGCGAGCTTTTGGAGTCTCGGCGACGTCATGGGCCAAAGCCTGCAGGCCGAGACATTGGCCCTTGAGGTCCTACAATCCTTGGCGTCGGAGTCCGCCGAGTAGCGAATTGGACAGGGCTCGCATCTTGGAAATGTGACGTGTATCTCAATGGGTTTTTGGTATCATCGCCGCGAGCAGCGACAGCATCGAAGGATCTCGACCCGACCAACAACATGGAGTTGATCATGAGTGCGCGTGGATTGCCGGCTATTGTACGACTGGTCTTGGCGTCGGCTGCGTTGCTGGTTTGCTCAGGGCTCACGGCCTGTGCGGATCGACCACCGACGGCACCCGAGGACTTTCAAGTGCTCGCTGGTTTCATCTACGAGCACATGAACGATTCTGACCCTGCCGTTTTGGTCGCGGGTGTGGAAAACGCCATGGTCTGGTTGGCAGCGCATCCGACTCAGACCCAGGCAGGATACACGGTCGACGATTTGCCCAAGAAGGCTCAGGTCGACCTAGGCGACAAGCCAACCAAGCAACTGATCGGGGGCGCAGTCCTCACTGGCAGCGATCACAGCTTGTACAACTTGGCGCGCGCCATCAGCATCGACAACGTTCGCGAGACCAACGGCGACGCATATACCAAACTGGTCCGGACTTATGATGGCGATCCCGAGTGCTTCGCGGCGAAGCAGTGCCTGTCACTGACGGGGACGAGTCAGTCTGAGGCTGATTTCGGTCCGATCACGGTCAAATATAGCAGTCGGCTGGAGTTCCGATGGGTCAAGACCAAGTTCGGTTGGGTTTTGGTGCATCGAACTTTCTTGACCAAACCCGCACAGATCGACTTGGACATCATCGATGTTGACCGCACCTATTTCTTGGCGTTGGTCACCCCCGAACTTCCCGACTCTCCAGGGGTCCAAGGGACCATCAATGGCCAGAGCACCATGCTGCAGGTGATGTGGTCGAAGGTCGACTACGGGATCTTACCGGTTACAGAGGCTACGGCGCTCAACATGGTGATCGACTCGATGCTCGATATCGCGGTCGCTACTGAAAAGTGGATGGACGGCGCCTATGGAAAGCCTGATTGAGTCCGTAGAGTCGGCGATCGACAGCAACCGCTGTGCGACAACCGGCCGCCAACTTCGCTCGGGCCGCCGCTCTGGTCATCCTGAACATACGTCTGTCGGTTGTCCTGGCGCGGTGGAGTCGACTCTGCCGATCATTGGCAAGCGCTGACCATCAGAGCAAGTGGGGGATGTGCCCAAGCATCTTTGCTGGCACCTCAGAACTCGGCTAGCTATGGCTGAGAAGCGGCGCGATGAAGGTCGCCGCTTCTCAGCCCACAGTCTTACGTCTTATCGTCGTCGCCGTCGTCATCGTCATCGCCATCGTTGCCCTCAGCGGCATCGTCAGCCTCGACGGCATCTTTTGTGGCGTCTGCCTCCGGGCTTTGAGCGGCGTCATCAGCGCTCGGCTGCCCCTCTTGGTCGCTTTCAGCGAGATCTGCAGCAGTGTCTGCCGCGACTGCGGCTTGTTCGGCCACAGCCTCGCTGGCTTCACTCGGCGTTTCGTCCGATGAAGACTCATCGGATGTATCCTCTGAGGCTTTTTCCTGTTCATCGGACGTATCCTCGGAGGCTTGTTCCTGCTCATCTTCATCCCTGAGGCGAAAGAGCGCGAAGGTTGCCACGGCGGCGCTCAGCAGCGCGATCACCAGCAGCATTGTGGTGTTGTCGCCGGCCTTTTTCGGCGTTGAGTGCCCCTTTTGACCCTTTTCACCCTGCGATCCTTGGGGGCCTGCGGTCTCGAGTTGGGTCCCAGTAGCTTCCTTAGCGTCCTCAGGTGGCGCTTCAGCGGGTTGCGCGGGACGAGCGGGTATCACCTTCCACACATCGGCGATTGTGTCTTTGGCGAGCGCGGCTTCGAGCGCGGCGATATTGCTAGGCGTGTCGCCTTTGTAAGTCACGCACCATGGCCCCACAGTCTTGCCATCACAGGCGGCTTTGGGATCAGTCAGAGACAACTCAACGCAGGTCTCGGCGCAGACTTTTGCGTCGACGCGATCCTTTTGAACCTTGGCGCTTTCGAGTTTCCAGGTGGGCGCGGCTCGGCCAAAGGCCGCCTCAATCTTTTTTTCCACACCGGGAGGCAATACCACTGTGGCTTGGTCTGGCCCCGTTGGCGGAGCGGCCCATATGGGCGTGCAAACAAAGCTTAAAGCCGCTGCAAGCAGCAGGTTTTTCATGTAAGGGGGATTAAATTCTGTCATCATCTTGCTGCTCCATGTGTCTCGGGCTCTTCGAGCATAGTGGGCAATCGGCATCTGTATCAAGCGGAGCGTAGTATGCATGTAATGCTGACCCTTGAGGAAACCGACCTCAAAGAGGTCCCATGGATTCATAGAACGCGTCGTGAGGTGCCGCATTTGCGGGCGCCAGAACTTCGCGATGACGTGCGCAAAATCGCAATTCAAGAGTGGGAAGAGCGCGCTCGTGCAGAATACATTGGCGTCATGATCGTGCGCCGATTTCATGGACTGCTGGTAGACCTGAACGCCCCGATGGATTTACAGGAACTCGCTTTGGCGATGATGGTTCAAGAACAGCAACATTCAGCTATGTGCATGCAGGCGGCGCGAAGTCTTGGCAGTGAGGGGGAGCTATCTTTTCCGCTCGACGAGTTACAACAGGCGCGCTCTCATGAATCCGAGGAGGTCCAACTGCTCAAAATGTTGGCGACGACCTTCATGGTTGGAGAAGGCACTGCCTTTGCTTTGTTGAAGCACACCATGCAATCGCTGCCAGAGAGCGGATATCGGGAGATCCTCAAACAGATTTTACGAGATGAGGTCATCCACAGCCGTATCGGACAGACTGTGTTGGGTTGGCTCAAGGGCCAGACTGAATGTGCCTGGGCTCGTTATCCCGGGGACGACACCTTAAACGGATGGGTTGCGGAAGCGGTCGCAGATTTGCGGCGTCGAGATGTGGTCGAAGCGCAGACTGCAGAGATCTTCGACGATGAAGTGGCAGCAAAGCAGTTGCCATCGGTCGGAATCAGCGACAGTCGGACCTTTCGCGATGCCTATTTACAGGCCCTGCGAGTCGACATCCCTCAGGCGCTCAGCGATCTATTGAGCGCTTAGCGTCTGGGCCTTTGGTTGCGCTGCCAGATCTCGAAAATATGTGCCGGGTCGCCAGTTCCTGGTGTGGCCGATTCCAGTTGAAAGTCAGACATGTCCACAGCAGGAAAGCGCGTGTCGCCTTCGGGGCTAAGATCTATGCGCGTTCGGTAGAGTCGGTCCACCCAGGGCCACATCGCCGTGTATAGTTGGCCACCACCGACGATCATCAACTCAGGTCGGTCGATAGTGCCCTGCGCTAAGGCTTGGGATTCGAGTCGCGCAGCAGTCACCAACGCGCTTTGGATATCGCGGACCACGGTGACCTGTGGATGTTCGACAGGTGGCAGACTTCGGCTAATGACCACGTGTGCTCGTTTCGGTAGCACCCCAGGCAAGCTCTGCCAGGTACGTCGACCCATCAACATCACGTGTCCTGAGGTGGTGCGTTTGAAAAAACGCAAATCGGCCGGGATGTGCCAGGGCAGATCGCCCTCGACACCTATGACGCCGTTGTTGGCCACGGCGACGATCGCTGAGACAGGCAATTGTTCGTACACCTAGGTGGTCCTTACACAGCGACTGGGGCGCGAATTCTTGGGTGTGGGTCGTAGCCCTGGAGTTTAACGTGATGGGGTTCAAAAGCGTCGATTTGCGTGATCGCAGGATCTAGGCTTAACGAGGGCAGGGGCTTCGGCTCACGACTGAGTTGCAACTTGGCTTGCTCGATATGATTTTGATAGAGGTGGACGTCGCCAAAGGTGTGAACAAAGTCGCCGACTTTGAGCCCAGTGACCTGGGCGATCATGTGAGTCAACGCCGCGTACGAGGCGATGTTAAAGGGGACGCCTAAAAACAAATCGGCTGAGCGTTGGTAGAGTTGACAGCTGAGCTTGCCGTCGGCCACGTAAAACTGAAAGAGCAGGTGACAAGGCGGTAAGGCCATGTCCGGTAGGGCGGCGACGTTCCAAGCGCTGACGATGTGCCTTCGCGAGTCAGGGTTACTCCGAATCCTCTCGATGACCTCAGCGATTTGGTCTACGATGACGTCGTTGGCCCCGCGCCACGAACGCCATTGGGCACCATATACCGGGCCGAGGTCGCCATCTTCGGCCGCCCATTCATTCCAGATCGAGACACCCCTGTCGGTTAGCCAGGTGTTGTTGGTCTCGCCGCGTAAAAACCACAGCAACTCAATCAGCACGCTTTTCCAGTGCACCTTTTTGGTCGTCACCAACGGAAAACCCGCGCTCAGGTCATAACGACATTGAGCGCCGAAAAGGCTCAGCGTGCCCGTTCCAGTCCTGTCTCCTTTCGGAGTGCCTTCGTTGAGGACACGTTCCATCAGGTCAAGGTAAGTCTTCACGTCATCTCCACAATGGTCCCGAAATCGGGCCCTGGCTCACGTTGATTGACCGAGCGCTCTGGCGAGGTCTCGCGCTTCGATGATGTTGTCCTCAATGCTGCAATATTTCCAAGCTCCGTAACGTCCTACGCAGTGCACTCCTTGGTCGCTCAACTCGGCGTGCCGCGCGCGGAAATCGGCTTGTCCGGACTCGCTGACGTGCACGTAGGCCGGGTCGAGCACGACGCTGTGCCAAGACACCAACTTGTGGGTATCGGTGATCCCCGCTTTGGCCAAGTCGGTCAATACCTCCGGCAAGGTACCATCGATATCGACGGAGGCGTCTGCTTGCAAGCCAATCTCGACATACAGGCTCATCCGCGGGGTGTTGAAGATGTTGTCGTAAAATCCGACTCGGTAAAACACCTTGTCGCGCTCGGGGATGTAGACCCAATGGTCTTGTTCTTGGCCTTTACGGTCGAACCCGAGGTTGTAGACCAACACTTTGTTCCAACTATATTGCGACCGATCGTAGTCGACTCCACACATGTCCATCATTTTGGGGAAAGGCGCCGAACTGATGAGGTGCTCATATTGGATAGTTCGTCGGTTGGTATGGGCGACTTTGTTGACGACATCGACCGACTCGAGACGCTCTTGGTAGTGGATTCGGTCGTCATCTAGATCGTGTAGCAGCGCCTTGATGTACTCGATTGCGCCGCCCTTCGGATAGGTAAAGTGGGCGTTGTAGCTCTGGTTGTCTGGATGACGCATGTTGCGGATGATGTCGGCGATGTCCGCATGAGGAAAAAAGCGCCCCATAGCGTCTTTGTCGAGCTCGCTGAGGTCACAGGCGTAGAGTTTTTCATTGTAGGGTTTGAGGAATTTTTCCGTGATACCGCGACCGAGCTTTGCGTAGAGCATTGCCTCGAAACTCTGCGCTGTCTCCGGGTCACCTTGTCGGAAATATAGGTCGTGCAGACACTCGATGAAGTCTTCTTTGGGCAGTTGATGAATGTTCTTCTGAAAAGGAAAGTCGACGCGCTCACCTTTGAACAAGATCGAACTCGACTTGTCGACGCGAAAGACCTCCTCTTTGGGCATTCTGTCGCGCAAAAACTGCTCAATATCTGGGTGGCGAAAATGAAAAAAGTGACCAGAAAAATCCCAGACAAACCCATCTTGGATGATGGTACGGCAATATCCGCCAGGTTCATCGAGCAACTCGACGCATTGCCAGTCGCTATGACTTGGCAAAAAGTTGGCAAAGCTCAGCCCCGACACGCCCGCTCCGACAATCAAGTACTTGGTTTGCTCCACGTTCGCCTCCATCTGGTTCATTCGGCTATATCGCGAGCGGACCCTCCCGGCAACCACTGAAGACAAAGAGCTGCAATCGTTCGCATTGGGGGTCTAAAGGTCCCAGTGGTTTGGCTCGGCCGACTCAATCGCTGCGAGATTATTGTAAACAGTGATAGCTTGCCAGCCTCAAGGAGGAGCGTTGTGTCGATTCGGATTGTGCAATCTACGCTCCTGTGCCTGCTAATCGGGTGCGCTGATGCTCATGACGGGCATCATCACATCCCGCCCGAGGTGGAGCGGCAAGCACAAAACCTTGTGTTTCCCTTGGCGCTTGGCCAAGCCGATTATGGTCCGGCGAACTGGATCAAAAGTCCCAACTACAGCACTTCGAATCGAGGCAAGGGCAAGATCACGACCGTCGTCGTCCATACGGTACAAGGCAGCTACAACGGCTGTATTTCATGGTTTCAAAATCCGAGTGCCAAAGTCTCCGCGCATTATGTAATCAGCAAAAGCGGTCAGGTCACTCAGATGGTCAAAGAGAAAGACGTCGCCTGGCACGTCGGGTCTCAAAATGGCTACACCGTCGGGATTGAGCATGAGGGATGGGTTAGCGACGCCAATTGGGCGACCCCGGCGATGGTCACCGCCAGCGCCAAACTCACCTGTTATCTAGTGAAAAAGTATGGATTGACCGCGACCAAGACACACATCAAGGGGCATGTGGAATTGCCCAAACAGACTCATACGGACCCGGGTAAATATTGGCCGTGGGAAAGTTACCTCAACCAAGTGTCGGCGTGTGTCAAAGGCACAGGTGGTTCGAGCGGGCCGGTGGGCCCGACGTGTCCGTCGAGTTGTGATGACGGCAACGCCTGTACGGACGACACCTGCGTCAGCGGCATCTGCAAATCCACCTACGCCAACGGCAAGGTCTGTTGGGATGGCGATGCGTGCACTGCCGGAGAGAGTTGTAAACAAGGTAAATGCGTCGGTGGGGCGATCGTCAAAAACTGTGACGACAACAACCCTTGTACAGTTGATGGTTGCTCATCAGGAGCTTGTACCCATCAAGCCAAGAGCTTGCCCTGTGACGATGGCGACCCGTGCACGCTCAAGGACCTATGCAAGTCGGGCAGCTGTATTGGCGGCACGACCAAGATCTGCAATGACGGCAACCCTTGCACTGAAGACGCATGCGTCGGAGGCCAATGTGTGACCACTGCAACGACGGGTGGATGCGATGATGGCGACCCTTGTACGGTGAAAGACAGCTGCAAAGGCGGACAATGCACCAGTGGGGTAGGGACGAATTGCGATGATGGAGATCCCTGCACAGTGGGTGAGCAGTGTGACAAAAAATCTGGGCAATGCACCTCTGGGCTCAAGGCCGACTGCACAGAGCAAGGTCCATGTGTGACTGGCGTCTGTGACCCCAAGACCGGGTGCTTGCCCGCCAACGATGGTCAGAGTTGCGACGACGGCGACCCTTGCACACAGGCGACGCGTTGCAAGGCAGGGCAGTGCGATGGTGGCTCGAAAGTCGACTGCAATGACGGCAATCCCTGCACGCACGATTCGTGTAACGTCAAAGGGTGTCTAAACCTGCCTCATGCACAGCCTTGCGATGACGGTCAGGCCTGTACGCTCGCCGATATCTGTGTGGGCAGCGTCTGTAAAGGACAACTCATCAGCTGTGACGACGGCGACCCTTGCACTACGGCTCAGGTTTGCGTTCAGGGGCAGTGCACAGCAGGTAAAGGTGTCTGTGATGACGGCAATGACTGCACACGGGACCACTGCACCGCTGGTCAATGCAATCACAAACCCCTGGTGAGTGACTGTGATGATAGCGACCAATGCACCATCCAGTCCTATTGCAAAGGTGAGCTTTGCCAAGGCGGCGTACCAATCGATTGCGACGATGGTGACCCCTGCACGAGCGATCGCTGCGTTTCGACACGAGGCTGCCTACATGACATTGGCGCTTGCGCAGCCGACGCAGCTAAATCTGTAAAGACGAGCAGCGCAAACGATGGAGTCGGCAGCGGTGGATGTGCCGCACGGCCCCGTTCAACAGCGCCTGCCAGCCCACTCAACTTTGCACTCTGGGCTTGTGTTGCGGCCTTGATCGTGCGCAGACGTAGACGCATCTGATTGGCTGGCAGAGAATCTCTCGTCTGGAGGTCGAGTTTGCACGTGTTCGCCATCACCAGTTTGTCGCAGGTCACAGCGGCGCAGTGGGATGCATTGTGCCCGCCGGACTCGCCCTTTTTGGAGCATCGATTCCTGTATGGCCTCGAGCTCAGTGAGTCCGTAGGACGCCAAGCGGGCTGGATGCCTCTGTACCTCCTGGTAGTTGAAGATACAGCGATCCCTGACGACCCCGCCGACGCCCTAGACCCCGGTGCTGAACTGCTCGGAGCTGCGCCCTGTTATGTCAAAACCAACAGCTACGGCGAGTTCATCTTTGATTGGCAGTGGGCTGACGCGTTTTATCAACTCGGCCGGCGCTATTACCCCAAGCTCGTCATCGCAACGCCCTTTACGCCCGTGACGGGCCAGCGGATTTTACTCGCAGAGCACGCGCCAGAAGAGACCTTCGCCGCTTTGGCTGATGGGGCTCGCGCCTTGGCCGAGCAGTTTAGCGCTTCGTCGGTCCATTGGCTCTTCACCCAACAAGCAGAGGCTCAGGGACTTGTTGAGCGCGGCTACATCCATCGTCTGAGTCACCAAAACCACTGGATTGATCAAGACTATGGCGATTTTGAGGGATTCTTGGCGCCGATGCGCTCACGTGCCCGCAAGCAGATCCGTGCCGAGCGACGCAAAGGTCAGGCCCATGGCCTGGAACTCATGGTGCTGCGCGGCGATGAGATGAGCGACGACGCTTGGCAGGCAATTGGACGCTTGTACCGCAAGGGATGCCATCGCTATGGATCGGCTGGGTACCTGACGGATGCGTTTTTCGAGCATCTTCAATCCGAGATGCCAGAGCGAGTCGTTTGCAGTCTGGCGCGAGATGCCGGCCTCTCGGGACCGGAGCAGTGGGTCGCTGGTACGCTAAATTTTCAAAAGGGCGACGCGCTTTACGGCCGCTATTGGGGCTGTGACCGCGAGTATGACCACTTGCACTTTGAGTTGGCCTTTTATCAGCTCATTGAAGCCTGTTTGGCTCGCGGATGGCGTCGCTTTGAGGCTGGCGCAGGAGGCGACCACAAGGTCCGAAGAGGGCTCTCGCCGAAGCTTTGCCACAGCGCTCATTGGATCGCAGACGAGGAACTGCACGCCGCGGTCGACCAGTGGGTCAGCCGCGAAAAAGAGCACACAGAGCGCTATACAGAGGCCTTGGTGTTACGCGGCACTGGTCATCGGCCGCATCACGGCAACTCAGGCTACGACCCTAAGAGTTCCCAGAGCTGACCGATTCCACCGGCGTTGTAGGCGTCTTCGACGCCGTTTTCACGCAGCCATTGAGCAGCGTTGGCGCTGCGAATCCCCGAAAGGCAGTACATCACCACAGTCTTGCCTTCGAACTGCTCTCGTTGGTAGGGCACCTGGTGGATGGGGATATGCACGGAGTTGGGTAGCCCACCGTCGCCGTCTACCTCTGGCTGGCTACGAACGTCCACCAACATCGCGCCCGCTTCGCACATGGCGTGGGCTTCTTCGGGTGAGATGTGTAGGGGCTTGTCTTGCGTCATCGACCGAGTTCCATGGGGGCAGTAAAAAGTAGATTCTTAGCCCCCCAAGCCCGCTTCAGACGCGCACTTGGGGGGCTCCGATTGGCTAGAATCCTGGCAGCACAGGTGGCTTGATGATCTTGATTGTGCACCAGTCATTGCCTGTGTTGTGCATGTGGGTCATCGTCCCCTCTGAGCTGTTGGATGTGTATCCGGCGACGCCGTAATAGCTCGACCCAGAGACGGAGACCACATCATAGAGAAGGGTCGTGTAGCTGGTGCTACCAAAGGCGAGGTTCGTATACGTGGTAGTCGCTGAGGAAGACACCCTCAACACCCAACCACGGATTTTCTTGTTCACAGAGTCGTACGAGTCTCCGACCGCGATCACTCCGCTGCCGTAGGGCGCCAGGCTGTAGAGCCTGTCGGTTTCACTTTTGCCGGCTGAGCGCGCAAAGCTCTTGTTCACATAGGCGTAGCCGGTCGATGAGATCTTCACCAGCCAGCCGTCATTGGAAGTTTTCGTACTCGACAAGTACCGCATACCTGCTGCCCAGATATATCCACCGTTGTAGATCAATCCGTAGAAGTAGTCGGTCCCGCTGCTGCCGTACTTATAGGTCGCTTTTTCAGTCAGGTTGGTGTCGAGTTTGGTGATAAATCCGTCGTAACTACCGCCATACTTGGTCGCTGTGGTGTAGCCGCCGATGTACACATAGCCACCACCGTAGGTGATGCCCCTGGAATAGCTCGATTTTTTCGAGCCAAAGGTGGTGACAACGCGCTGCTTGAGGTACTTGCCGGTGACTTCGTACTTGCGGACATATGGCGTGGAGTAGCCGTTCAGCGAGTACTCGCCGGTGACGTATACGTAGCTGCCTCCGTCCCAAACGATATTGTGAGCTTGGGCGTTTTTGTACAGCAAAATGGTGGCTTCACTTAAAATCTTGCCGTTGATGTCGAAGCGGACGACCCAACCAACATTGCCGTATGTTGAGTTGTAGTACCGGTACCCTACAGCCATGAACTCATTGGAGTTTTTCAGTCGAGTGACCTTGTACAAGAGTTCATTGTTCTTCGTCGGTTTCACATATACTTTCCACTTTTGCACACCATATTTGTCTCTGCGGATCATTATGGAGTCGTAGCCATTACCAGAGACACTCTCGTAGCCAACGGCAATGCTGCCGCCGTCGCTCGTAGGCGCGATGCCTCGGAGGTAGGTGGTACCGGAGTTGCTCGTTTTGGCAGTCCACACGCGACATTTGCAGGACTTGTTGTCACAGACGCTGTAGGCGCCGTTCTCACATGTGGAGCCGTTGTATGCGGCTGACGATGCGCATAGGCCTGTTTTCGCGTCGCAGTAATTGCTCGTGCATTTGGTGCTGTCCGAGCAGGCCTTGGATTTGCCGCCGTAGCACTTGCCCGAGCTACAGTAGTCGCTCAACGTGCAGGGGTTGCCATCACTGCAGAAGTTTTTGTTGTCGTTGGTGTATTTGCAGACGCCGCCTACGCACTTGTCGTCCGTGCAGCTCTTGCCGTCGTTACATAACACAGAGGTGCCAGCGCACTTACCCAGTGAGCTGCATTTGTCATTGAACGTGCAAGCGTTGCCGTCGGAGCATTTAAAACCGCTCAAGGCCTTGTTCTGACAGATGCCCTTGGCGCAAGAGTCAGCGGTGCATGCGTTTTTGTCATCGCAGTTTTTCGGTGAGCCTTTGCAGACGCCTGTCTTACAACTGTCACCGGTGGTGCAGGAGTCGCCGTCACTGCACGATGAAGCAAACGAGGGCAGGTTGAAGCACTTGCCGATGCTACAGGTATCTTTTGTGCATTGGTTTTTGTCGTCGCAATCTTTCGATGTCTGGCATTGACAGGTCCACGGCCCTGGCAGGCACTTGCCGCTCTTGCAGAGGTCGGGTTTGGTGCAACTCTGACCGTCTGTACAGGCCGTTCCATCCTTTTTCGGCTGCTTCGTACACAGACCGGTCTTGGCCTGGCAGACCCCGTTGTTGCAGGCATCACCGGCGCATGATTTCGTGTCTGAGCCGATACATTTGCCTTTCGAGCAGGTGTCTAGCTGAGTGCACAGGTTGCTGTCGTTGCATTTTGTGCCCGCTTTTTTCGGAGCAAGACCGCAACTTCCTGTTTTGCTGTCGCAGATGCCGTCGTTGCATTGGTCGCTGCTGCACAGTTTTAGACTGCCGCCCTTGCACACGCCTTTCGCATCACACTTGTCGCTCTGCGTACACTTGTTGCCATCATCGCAGTTGGCGCCATTGGATGCACTTTTGAAGCCGCATTTGTTGGTGGTCTCGTCGCAGGTGCCCAACTTGCATTTGGCTACGTCATCGGAGCAGGTGCGCGGCTGACTGCCGCCGC